>NZ_CP090349.1:1430000-1739166 GCF_021398735.1 Methylobacterium oryzae | reverse complement strand
GTTCCGGAGGCCGGAACCGGCGCGCTTGCCGGCCGCCTGGTCCACACCCTGGCGCGCTGATGAGAATCCGGCGTGTTGCGAATGCTGTCGATCGACCCCGCGAGCGCGGGCCCGATTCGCGGACCGAGAGGAGGGAGAGGATGATCGCGATGCGCCGGAGAGGCCCACTCCTTCTGGGAACGGCCTGCGCGCTGATCGTGCTCGGCCGCGGCGATGCCGCGCGGGCGCAGAGCGTCGGCTTCGATCCCGCCGATTACGGCCGGGCGCAGCTGCCCCTGCGCCAGACGACCGGCGACGCGGCCGCCTATGTCGACCAGAACAAGGGCGCCTTCGAGCCCGTGAGCGAGCTCGACCCGAAGGACGGCCTCGCGGCCCTCGCCCGACCGATCGGCCGCGTCGACATCGTGCTCCAGAACGGCCGCACCGGGCAGCAGGTCGGTGCCTCCTGCACGGGGACGCTCCTGACCGGCGACTACGTGCTGACCAACCACCATTGCCTGCCGCAATCGGGCGACCTGCGCCCGATCAAGGCGTCGATCCTGATGGATTACCTGACCCTCGACGGGAAAGGCTCCCGCCGGTTCGAGATCGACCCGAAGCCCGTCGAGTTCGACGCCCGCCTCGACTTCGCCCTCGCCCGCGTGGCGGGCAATCCGACCGCGACCTACGGCGCCGCGCGGCTCTCGGGCGAGCCGGTGACGGCCAACCGCTCGATGCTGGTCATCCACCATCCCCTCGGACGACCGAAGGTGATGAGCCGCTTCCGCTGCTTCGCCGTGAAGGACCAGGCCGAAGGCCCGGACCTGCGCCACCGCTGCGACACGCTCGGCGGCTCGTCCGGTTCGCTCATGTTCGACGCCTCCGTGGCCGGCATCGCGCTCCACAAGGAGGGCGGCCTCGATCCGAAGGATCCGACGAGCTTCAACAGCGCGACCCGCCTCTCGGCGATCCTGGGCCGGAGCCCGACCCTGACGCGGATCGCGGCGGCCCAGGGGCGCCCGGTCGCCGCCGCGGATCCGGGGACCAGGCCGGTCGGGCCCGGCCCGGCACCCCAACCCAGGCCGGCGACCGACGGACCCCTCGACCCGGCCGGGATGAACGCCATCCTGCGGGGACGCTGAGCGCCGTCGCGGAGATCGCGAGGCCGGGCGACGAAAATCGCTCTGGGCCGCCCATGGACGGGGTGAGAGGGGCCGAAGCAAGGCCCGGGACACTGGAAGGGTAAGCGATGCGGACCCACGATCTGCCGCGCGCCGCGCGGGCGCGCCTCGGCCGCTCCGGCCTGTTGCTCGCCGTCGGCCTCGCCCTCGCGCTGGCCGCGCCCGCGCGGGCGAACCCGCTCACCGAGGTGCCGGGTGCCCGGGCAGCGCAGCCGGACGAAGCGCCTCCGCCGCGGGACCCGGCCGCGGAGCGGGCGGAGGCCGAGGAGGCGCGGGCCGCGAACCCGGGTCCGACCGCGATCATCCGGTCGCTCGCGCCGTTCGCCGACGGCAATCCGGGAGCTCCCGCGCGGCCGCTGGCGGTCAGCCCCGACGACGGCGGCCCGGCGGTCCGCGTCGTTCCCGCCCGGTCGATCGATCTCACCGTGTTCTTCGCCTACGACAGCGCGCGCCTGACCCCCGAAGCGCGCATCCAGCTCGAACCGCTCGGCGAGGCCCTGCGCGCCGAGCCGCTCGCGGGCCACGGATTCCTGATCGCCGGCCACACCGACGCCGCCGGCGGCCGCGCCTACAACCGCCGCCTCTCCCTGGCCCGGGCCCGGGCCGTGAAGGCGCATCTCGTCGAGACCTACGGCATCGCCCCGGAGCGCCTGCGCGTCCACGGCTGGGGACCCGCGCGGCCGAAGGATCCCGACGCACCCCTGTCACCGGTGAACCGCAGGGTGGAGGTCAGCCTGATCGCGCCGGCCCGCAGCGGTGCCCTCCGCTTCGTCCTGCCGGTCGCGGATGGTCCGTGCAGCGACCTGGCCGATCCGCGCCTGCGGACGGATCTCGACCTCGACGATTTCCGCGCGGCGCCGACCCCACGTCCCTGCACCGAATGACGCCAACTCGCCTCACCGACGGTCCGAAGACGGAGAGACCCGCGATGTCCTGGAGGATCCCGATGCCCCTCGTCCGCACCACCGCGTTCCGCACCACCGCGTTCCGCGCCGCCTGCCTCGCCGTCCTGGCCCTCGGTTCCGCCTACGCGGCACCGGCCCGGGCGCAGACCAAGCCCAACGTCGTCGTGATGGGCGAGGACGCCGACGAGGACGCGGTGCCCCGCGGCAACCGCATCTTCCAGCGGGTGATCCACGAGCTGTCTGAGACCATGAACCTGCGCGGCTACAACGTCTACGACGAGACCGCCGTCGCGATGGGGTTCACCCAGGCCAACCGGGTGCGCCGGCGGGATGCCGAGCTGATCGAGGTCGCCCGCGCGGTCCAGAATCCGCCGCTCGACGTGGTGGCGGTGTTCCAGATCTACGCGTCGGCGTCGAAATCCGCCTACTCGGATATCGTCCGTCCGGAGATCCGTATCCCCGGACGCCTCCTCAACGTCCGCACCGGTCAGTCGCTCGGCTCGTTCGAGGTGGCCGGGCTCCAGCTGCCGCCCCTGCCCCAGGGGTGCGACCGCGAGTGCCTGCTCGAGCGGGTCGGCGCCGAGGCGAAGACGGTGGCCGCCGACCTCGCGGCCGCCCTCACCGCGAAGCTCGACGGCGTCATCGCGCCCCGCCGCGGTGCCGATGCCGGCGCTGCGCCCCCTGACGCCGCTCCGGTCGGCGGCGCCGTGGCGGCGGCGCCCGGCGGCGAGGGCTGTGGGGGTTTGCCCAGCGCCTACGTCGTCCGTCTGAGCGGCTTCTCGGCCCAGGAGGTCCAGGCGGCCGAGGAGTACATGGCGGCCTTCCGCTGCTACGAGCACCACCGTCCGGTGCGCGCGAGCGGGGCCAGCACCGAGTACTGGTACGAGACCCGCTCGGATTCCGCCCGGCTCGGCCGGAACCTCCGCCTGATGCTGGAGCACATGAGCGCGCCGGGTCAGGTCCAGTTCTCGGGCAACACCTTCGTCATCAGCCGCGTGGCGACGCGGTAGCCGAACCTTCGCCTTCCTCGTCGTCCCACCGTTCCCTGAAGGTTGACCATGTCGGTTCGCGAGCGCCTGCGCGGCGCCCTCTCCCATCTTGTCCCGCAACGCCCGGCGCGGCGCGTCATCCTGGCCGGACTGGTCCTCGCGCCCCTGGCGATCGCGGCCCGCGAGGCCCGGGCCGACCCGGTCTTTCCGGGCGCCGGCGCCCTCGGCCTGACGCCGCCGGCCGGGATGAGCGTGAGCCGGCGCTTCGCCGGTTTCGAGCATCCGGCCGGCGCGTCGATCATCCTGGTGGAGATGCCGCCGGAGGCCTGGGACCGAATCAATGGCCGGTTCACCCCCGAGGCGCTGGCCGCCACGGGCTTCCGGGTGAAGGGCGGGGCCGAGCCCCTGCCGGTCGCGGGCGGTGAGGGCTTCGTCCTGCGCGGCACCCAGCCGGCCAACGGCCTCACTTACGCGAAATGGGTCGCCGTCGTGCGCGGCGCCCCCGGGACCGGGCTCGTCACCGTGCAGGTCCCCGAGAAGGCGGCCCGGCAGGTGCCCGCCGCTTCCGTCGAGGCGGCCCTCCGCACGATCGCGTTCCGGGCGAAGGCGAGCCTGACCGATCAGGTCGCGGCGCTGCCCTACACGGTCGGCGACATGGCGGGCTACCGGCCGACCGCGGTCTTCGCGGGCAACAGCCTCCTCCTCACCGAGGGACCCAAGGACGTCGATCCCGAGCGCGAGCAGCCGGTGATCGTCGTCGCGCCCTCGCTCGGTCAGGCGCCGGTCCCGGCGGGCGCGGAGGTCGCGGTCGCCCGCCGGCTGTTCGCGGCGCAGAAGGACTTCGCCGACGTGAACGTCACGGACGAGGCGCGGTCCAGTCGCGGCGAGGCGGTCGTCGTGCGGCTGCGCGGCACCGGGACCGACACCAAGAGCGGCCGTGCCCTCGGCGTGACGCAGACGATGGTCTTCGACGGCCAGCGCTACCTGCGGGTGCTGGGCTTCGCCGATGCCGGTCGCCTCGACGCCCTGGACAGGGCCGACCGTGTCGCCGCCTCGGTGGCGATGCGCTGACCGACCTCTGCACCCACAACGAGAGCCTTCCCGATGCGCCCGCCGCTCCTCGCCCCGCTGCTCCTGGTCTCCGCCCTCGCCCTGCTCGCTGGCCCGGCGCGCGCGGAGGAGAATGAGTGCCGGCGGTCCCCCACGCTCGCGTCCGGCGCGCCCCCAACCTTCGGGCGCATCAGCGCGCCGGGGCGCACGGCCTTCGTCAAGGACGGGCTCGCCCGCGCCGGCTGCCCGGACCCGAGCGCCGCCTGCCGCGAGCGCGCCTACCTGGTGAGCGCCGATCCCGTCATCCTCGGCGAGCGACGCGGCGCCTATGTCTGCGCCCACTATCGGGGCGCGGGCGACGATATGGGCCGGACAGGCTGGCTCCCGGGCGAGGCCGTCGCCGTCGAGCCGCCCGGTGCCGTCGCGCCTGCGGACTGGCTCGGCACCTGGACCCGTGCGGAGGCGCGCATCCGCATCACCCAGGCCGACAAGCCGGGGCTGCTCACCTTCGGGGGCGACGCCACCTGGGGCGCCGGGGATCCGGAGCGGGCGCGCCGCGGCGGCGTCCATATCGGCGAATTCGCCGGCACGGTCGCCCCGCAGGGCGCCGCGGCGAGCTTCGCCGTCGGCGAGAACGGGGCGCTGCCAGTCGAGGCCGGTGACGCGTCCGATTGCAAGGTCTGGCTGCGGCGGGTCGGCCCCTGGCTGGTCGTCGACGACAACCTCGGCTGCGGAGGCGTCAACGTCACCTTCCGCGGCCTCTATCGCCGCCAGCCATGAGCGGCGCGGCGCGGCGCGGCCGCCCCGGCTCCGCGCGGGGCTTGTGACCGATGGCCATCCGCACGATGGCGCGGCCGAGCCCGTCCCGGCGACGCCTGCGCGTGATCCTCATCCTGCTGCTCATCACGTGGCTGCCGGTCGTACCCTTCGCGCTCGGCCTCGCGCTGACGAACCTGACCGGCTGCACCGTCAACGAGGCGGGGACGCACCCCTGCCCGGTGGCCGGACACGATATCGGCGGCCTGCTCTACACGCTGACGATGACGGGCTGGCTGCTGATCCCGTTCCTGCCCTTCATGGCCCTGACACTGCTGCTCACCGTCGTGCAGGGCCTGCTGATGATCCTTCGAGCGTGGTTGCGGCGATGATGCGGTTCACCTTCCGGCGCGCGGCCGCACTGCTCGGCCTCGGCGTGGCAGCCGTCCCGCTGTCGAGCCTGGCGATCCCGGTGTCGGCGACCCCGGCACGGGCGCAGGCGACCAAGGTGGAGGGACCGGCCCTCCCCTACGCCTCGACGCCCGACCTGCGGGCCGCCACGGTCGCGCGGGCGGTGCGCGACCAGCGCGCCACGAACCCGATCGCCGCGGCCGAGACGGCGCGAGAGATGGCCCAGCACGATTACGACACCATCTTCCGCGGCTTCCTCGACGGGACGCCGCTGCGGCCGGACGATGCGGGCGACGTGCTCACCGCCTTCATCGCCCTGCAATGGATGGTCGCCAACGACGCGACGGTCGAGCCGAGCGCGGCGGCCCTGCGGGCGATCCGGACCCGGTTCGTGGCGCCGATGGCGGAACGGCCGCCCCTGTCCCAGCCGGTCACGCGGGCAGCCTTCGCCGAGCAGGTCAAGCTGCGCGCCGTTCTCCACCATGCCGGCTGGCAGGCGGCCAAGCGGCTCGGCGTGCTGCCGCGTTTCCTGGCGGGCCTGTCCAACGAGTTCATCCCGGTCGCCACGCTGCGGAATCTGGCGCTGACCGAGGACGGGCTGGTGCCGAAGGACCGGGCCGGACGCGCGGCCCCGAAGCCGCCACCGGTCGCGGAGAGCCCGTCCGTGCCGGACGCGCGGCCGGCTCCCTCCCCGGCTCCGTCCGCCCCGGACGCGGCCGGTCCCCCGCGCCACGCCGCCAACTGGGATCAGGTCGAGGGCGTGTACTTCCGTTCGACCACCGGGTTCGGCGTCGGCGGTCTCATGACGATCGATTTCGAGCCGCTGATCTTCCTGCGCGACGGAACCTACTACGAGGTCGCCGACACCGCGCTCGAAGACGTGGACCTCGCCGCCGAGCGGGCCGCACGGCCCAAGCGATTCGGGCGGTGGAGCGCCAAGGGCGCCGGCTTCGTCCTGACCGACGCGCGCGGCCGCGCGAACGACTACGCCCTCGGCGACGGCAGCTTCTTCCGGGCCTTCCCGGCCGGCTCTGGCGAGCGGGTGGCGCGGGCGTACCGAAGGCTGTCGGGCGGCGGCAACACAGCCCTGGGCGGCGACGTCGCGATCGCCGTCGAGAGCCGCTACGACTTCCACGCGGACGGGAGTTACGGCCGCGGCGGCTCGGTCGGCGCGACGAATTCGGGGGCGAGCACCGGCGTCGGCACGGCGATCGCCCGTCGGCGCGCGCCGGAGGGCGGGCGCTACGCCCTCGATCGCCACACGCTCACGCTGACCGCGGCGGATGGCCGGACCCGGCGCCTGTTCTTCGCCTACGGCTCGCAGAAGGATCCCCCCGAGATCGACCGCGAGATGATCTTCGTGGGCGACGACGTCTTCAGCCCGGCGGACTGATCGGGATGCCGAGGGCGGCCCCTCGATCGGCGCGGATCTCAGGACGCGGGGCATCGGCGGATTCCGGGCCGAGCAGACCGCCGCCGAACCGCGCCCAGTCCTCCAGCGAGCGTCCGGGGGCGGCCTGCGGGCCCTGCTTGACCGGTCGCGGCGTCCGCGGCGCGCCGAGGCGCCCGTAGCGCCGGTACCAGGATCGCGCCCTCTGCACCGGCCGTCCCAACGCCTTCCGCATGCCGTCCCCCTGTGCAGCGCGCGCGAATGTCCACGGCCAAGCTAATCCAGGCCGGTCGCCCGGGCATGTCGGGCCGACCCTGACACGATTGCCGATCTCTCCGACTGCGGATCGGCGCCGGGCAACACAGATGAGCCTGCGGGACAGCGACGGGCGGTCTCCCGCCGTCCGCGCGTACCGGGGAATGCGCGGTGGCCCGCGATGGCGGCCGGCATCGCCGTCCCGACAGACCGCGCCGCGCGGTCGGATCCGGCATCGGGTCCGATCCGTGCGGACGTCCTTCACCGTCTCTGGAGCTCAGCCCATGAAACGTCTCGCGATCGCCCTCACGGCGCTGTCGAGCCTCGTCCTGTTCGCCCCGTCGAGCGAGGCGCGACCCCACGGCCGCGGCTTCCATAATGGGCCCCACCATCTGGGCCACGGCGTCTGGAGGGGGCGGCGCCACGGCCTCCACCGGTACCGCCATCACCGTCTGCACCGGCACTACCGGCGGCACCGGGGCTACCGCGGATATCGCGGCGTCCACTTCCGCCCCGCCGGCTACGGCTTCCGGCCCCACGCGTATCGCTCGGGTGGCTGGGGCGGCTATCGCGGGGTCGGCTTCGCGACCGGCGCAGGCCTTGGCCTCGCGGCCGCTGCACGGCCCGGTCTCTACGGCGCGGCCTACGGGCGGCCCTACGGGTACGGCTATGCACCGGTCGGCTACGGCTGCGCCTACTAGGCGGCGCATCCGGACCGGGAGGCCGGGCCGTCACGGTCTCCCGATCGGCGTCCCACGCCACGCCCACGTCGGCGGGGCACTCGTGATCCTCGCGTCCGACGACGCGAGGATCTCGTGTCTCTCCGCGCATCATTCGGACGGATCGGGGCGATCCCCGAAAGACCCGGTGCCGCTTTCGTGCAATGGTCAATCGATCATCGCACGCACGGCCTGTCGGGATATTCCCGACAGGCGTCGGTGTGAGCGGTATCCCGGCTCGAAACAGCTTGCTTGGCCGTTCGAACTCGGCGCTTCTGACCCGGCGGGACAGGCTCCCGAGCGGCCGGAGAGATCAGCGCCCATGCTCATGGACATCGTCAAACAGGGCGCCCGCGCGCGCGCCGTCGGTCGGCCCCGCGACGCCTGCCCCTATCCCGGCGAGTCGCGCGAGCGCCGGGCCTGGTACGAGGGCTACGACGGCTCCTCGTGGGCGGTCGCGACGCGGATGCCGCACCCCGCCCGGATGCTGCCCGGATCGGCCCTTTCCGACGCCGGTGCCGCGTCCGACCCCGCCTCCCCGGCCTGACGGCGGCCCGACTTTCCCGTAGGAGAGCTGTGAGCTTACGGGCCGATGCGGGGATACGGGAGGCGGGCGACGGTGCGCGCGGGACGGCGAGACAGGGGCGTCGGGCCGTCCGAGCGATGGGCGCCGGGTCCGGACCGACGCGCAGCGTGTCCGCGCACGGCCGCATGAATGTTCGCGCCCGCGACACCGGGATCCGGAGGCCCGAGCTCCAGCTGAGCCGCGGCAGCCGCCGCACCTTCGTCGCCCTCGCCCTCGCGGCCGCGATCCCGGTCCTGCTGCTCAGCGGCTGGGTCGCGACGCTGATGGCGCAGCAGCAGCGCGACCTCGCCCGGAGCGCCGCCGTCGCCAGCGCGACCCGGGTGGCCGAGCGCGTCGCCTCGGACATCGCCGCCCAGATCGCGGTCCTCGAGGCCGAGGCCGCCTCCGCGACCCTCGACAGGCCCGACCTCGCGGCCTTCTACGCCGAGGCCGTGCGCCTCCGGCAGGCGCACCCGCTCTGGGAGACGGTGGAACTCGCGCGACCGGACGGCGCCCAGATCGTGAATCTTCTCCGGTCCCTCGAGGAGGAACTCGGACCGACCTCGGACCGGACGAGCTTCGACGCGGTGGTGCGCACGCGGCAGCCGGTGATCGGCGGCATCGGCCCGGCCGGCTCGATCTCGGGCAAGCGCCTCGTCGCGCTGCGCGTGCCGGTCATCCGGGACGGCACGCTGCGCTACGTCCTCTCGATCCGGCTCGCCACGAACGCGGTGAGCTCGATCCTGCGCGACGCCGGCGCCCCCGAGGGCTGGGTCGGCACCATCGTGGACGCGGAGGGCAACACGATCGCCCGGACCCGGGCCGAGGTGGAGGAGCTCGGCCACCCGGCGAACCCGGCGCTCCAGGCGGCGATCCGGAACGCCCCGAACGGCTTCTACACCGGACCGACGCTGGAAGGCGCCGATGTCGAGGTGGTCTACCGGACCCTGCAGCATACCGGCGGCTGGTCGGTGCATTTCGGGATGCCGGTCGCGACGCTCAACGCGCCGGTCTCGCGGTCCTACGCCGTCCTGGGTGGCGGCAGCTTCGTCAGCATCGGGCTCGCCCTGGCGCTGGTCGGTCTCGTCGGCCGCGATATGGCGCAGCGCCGGGCGGGCGAGCAGGCCCGGTTCTCCCTCGCGCTCCGCTCCAGCGAAGAACAGGGCGCCGTCGCCGCCGAGGCCGCGGAGCTTGGCACGCTGCGCTGGGACACCGTCGCGCACCGGGTCACCGGCTCGCCCCGCGCGGCCGATCTCCTCGGTTGGACGGCCGCCGCCGAAGGGCGCGACAGCGCCGTGGACGCCGACACGGTCCTGCAGGCGGTCGATCCCGAGGATCGCGGGCGCCTGAGCGAGGCCCTGCGCCGGAGCCTCGCCGAGGGCACGCCGCTCGACGTCGAGTTCCGCGTGATCCAGGAGGGTCGGGAGCCGCGATGGGTCCGGGTCGCCGGCCGCGTGCCGCAGCTCCACGAGCATACCCCGGCCGGGCTGATCTACGGCGTGGTGTCGGACATCGAGCCGCGCAAGCGCGCGGAGGCCGAGCGCTTCGCGCTGCTGCGCCGCCTCGGCGAGGC
Organism: Methylobacterium oryzae; assembly: GCF_021398735.1. NCBI lineage: Bacteria > Pseudomonadati > Pseudomonadota > Alphaproteobacteria > Hyphomicrobiales > Methylobacteriaceae > Methylobacterium > Methylobacterium oryzae. The sequence goes on along the minus strand of NZ_CP090349.1, from coordinate 1,729,393 downwards.
CCAGGAGAACGAGCAGCGCCGGATCGCCCGCGAACTCCACGACCAGGTCGGCCAGACGGTGACCGGTCTGTCGCTGGGCCTCAAGAGCATGGAGCGGCTCCTGGCACGCGGCGCGACGGCCGAGGCCGGCCGGCAGGTGGAGTGGCTGCAATCCCTCGCGAGCGAGATCGGCCGCGACATCCACCGGGCCGCCGTCGACCTCCGGCCGACCGCCCTCGACGATCTCGGCCTGCGCGAGGCCCTGGCCACCCTGCTGCGCGACTGGAGCCAGCGGCACGGGATCCGCGCCGACCTGGAATTCCTGAGCGAGGCGACCCGGCTGCCGGCCGCGATCGAGACGGCCGTCTACCGGATCGTGCAGGAGGCCCTGACCAACGTCCTCAAGCACGCCCGGGCCGCGAGCGTCAGCGTCTCGGTGGAGAAGCGCGCGGGCGAGATGCGGGTCGTGATCGAGGATGACGGCACCGGCTTCAACGCCGACGAGCAGCGTGAGCGCGCCGGCGGCGAGGCGCCGGCCAAGCTGCGGCTCGGCCTGTCGGGCATCCGCGAGCGGCTGTCGCTCCTGAGCGGGACTCTCACGCTGGAATCGTCCCCGGGCATCGGTACGACGCTGTTCGTCACCATCCCGATTCCGGAACATCCCGAGACCTGAGGAGAAGCGCATGACGGACCGCATCCGCGTCGCCCTGGCCGACGACCATCCCATCGTCCTCGCGGGGATCCGGACGCTCCTGAACGCCGACCCGGAGATCGAGCTGGTCGGCGAGGCCACCAGCGGCAGCGAGGCGCTGCCGATGATCCACGCCGCCGACCCGGACGTCGCCGTCGTCGACGTCTCGATGCCGGGCCTCAACGGCCTGGAGCTGACCGAGCGCGTCGCCGGGTCTTGCCCGCGGACGCGCGTGCTGGTGCTGACGGTTCACGAGGACGCGGCCTACGTTCAGCCGCTGCTCAAGGCAGGCGCCCGGGGCTACCTCCTCAAGCGCTCGGCCGCGGAGGACCTGCTCCGCGCGGTCCGCGCCGTCGCGGCTGGCGGGATCTACCTCGACCCCTCGGTGGCGAGCCACGCCTTGGCGCATCCCGGGGCCCCGGCGCAGGGCGGCGAGTCCGAGCCGTCGGCCGAAGCGCTGAGCCCGCGCGAGACCGACGTGCTCCGGCTGATCGCGCAGGGCTTCAGCAACAAGGAGATCGCGCGGCGCTTCGATCTCAGCGTGAAGTCCATCGAGACCTACAAGGCGCGGGCCGCCGAGAAGCTGGGCCTGCGCACGCGCGCGGAGATCATCCGCTACGCCGCCGCGCACGGATGGCTCGACGCCCTGGCGCTGCGCTAGGCGCGAGCAGGGGCAGCCAGTCCCGGGCGACGGCCGGATCCGCCGATTTTTCGCCGGTCAGGGATCAAATCCTGCCGCGGATCGTCTGTCTGGCGGACCGGTCAGGGACGAGGGGGGACGGGTGAGCGTCGGATTGATCGCCCTGTTGGACGATGTCGCCTTCATGGTGAGGGCCGCGGCGGCCTCGCTCGACGACGTGGCCGGCCAGGCGGCGCGCGCCGGCACCAAGGCCGCCGGCGTCGTCATCGACGACGCGGCCGTGACGCCGCGCTACGTCGTCGGCTTCGCCGCGGAGCGCGAATTGCCGATCGTCGGCAGGATCGCCCTCGGATCGCTGCGCAACAAGATCCTTTTCCTGCTGCCGGGTGCCCTGGCGCTGAGCGCCTTCGCCCCCTGGGCGATCACGCCGCTCCTCATGCTGGGCGGCGCGTACCTGTGCTTCGAGGGCGCCGAGAAGGTCTACGAAGCCGTGTTCGCCCATCACGGCCACGGCGACGAGGCGGACCAAGAGGGTGGAGCCGGCGGCGATCAGGCCCGGGAAGACCGGCGCGTGGCGAGCGCCATCAAGACGGACTTCATCCTGTCGGCCGAGATCATGGCCATCACGCTGGCGGCGCTGCCGGAGGGCAGCTTCTGGATGCGGGCGGCGGTGCTGGCCATCGTCGCGGTCGGCATCACCGCGGGCGTCTACGGCGTGGTCGCGCTGATCGTGAAGGCCGACGATGCCGGTCTGGCCCTCGCCCGCAGCACCGCGGGCCCACCGCTCGGAAGCCTGATCCGCGGGCTCGGCCGCGGCGTCGTGAAGGGCATGCCGATCCTGCTCAAGATCCTGGCCGTCATCGGGACGGCGGCGATGATCTGGGTCGGCGGCGGGATCCTCATGCACGGTCTGGAGACCTACGGGTTCTCGGCACCGGCGCACGCCGCCCACGCGATGGCGGAGGCCGCGGCGGCGCGCGTGCCGTTCGCCGCGGGCCTCGTCGAGTGGCTCGTCACCGCGACCGTGTCGGGCCTCATCGGGCTGGTCGTCGGCGGGGCGCTGATCCCGCTGACGAACGTCGTGCTGGCGCCGGCGTGGCGCGCCCTGTCAGGCCTGTGGCAGCGGCGCGGCTGACGGGATCCCGTGATCGGCCGGCGCGGAGCTCGGCACAGCTGCTGGCGCCGGGACCGGCGCGGCGGCGCCGTGATGCTTCAGGGGCCTGTTGCCGCTCAGGCGACGCAGCAGCACGTAAAAGACCGGGGTCAGGAACAGGCCGAAGGCGGTCACGCCGATCATGCCCGAGAACACCGCGACGCCCATCGCGCGGCGCATCTCCGATCCGGCGCCAGTCGCTGTCACCAGCGGCAGCACGCCCATGATGAAGGCCATCGACGTCATCAGGATCGGCCGCAGCCGGAGGCGGCTCGCCTCGATCGCCGCCTGGAGCGGCGTCCGACCGGCGAATTCGAGCTCACGGGCGAATTCGACGATCAGGATGGCGTTCTTGGCCGAGAGCCCGACGAGCACGATCAGGCCGATCTGCGTGAAGACGTTGTTGTCGCCGGCCGACAGCCAGACGCCGAACATCGCGGCGAGCAGCCCCATCGGCACGATCAGCAGGATCGCCAGCGGCAGGGCGAGGCTCTCGTACTGCGCGGCGAGGACGAGGAAGACCAGGAGCAGCGCGAGGGGAAAGACCCAGACCCCGGAATTGCCCGCGATGAATTCCTGGTACGTCAGGTCCGTCCACTCGAAGGCGAAGCCCCGCGGCAGCGTCTCCGCCGCGATCCGCGTCGCCGCCGCCTGGGCCTGACCCGACGAGTAGCCGGGCGCCGCACCGGCGTTGATGTCGGCCGACAGGAAGCCGTTGTAGCGCATGGCCCGCTCCGGTCCGGCGGTCTGGCGGACGCGCAGCAGAGCGGAGAGCGGCACCATCTCGCCGGAACCGGCCCGGACCTTCAGCAGACCGACATCGTCCGATCGCGCCCGGAACGGGGCGTCGGCCTGGACGCGCACCGAGTAGGTGCGGCCGAACTTGTTGAAGTCGTTGACGTAGAGCGAGCCGAGATAGATCTGCAGCGTGTCGAAGACGTCCGTCACCGGGATGTTGAGCTGACGGGCCTTCGTCCGGTCGATGTCCGCGAAGAGCTGCGGCACGTTCATCTGGAAGCTCGAGAACAGCCCGACGAGTTCCGGCGCCTGGGCGGCCTTCGACATGAACGCCTTCGTGACGTCGTTCAGCGCCTCGTAGCCGAGGCCGGCGCGATCCTCGATCTGCAGCTTGAAGCCGCCGATCGTCCCCAGCCCGTTCACCGGCGGCGGCGGGAACATCGCGATGAAGGCCTCGGGGATCGCGGCGTACTTCTTGTTCAGCGACTGCGCGATCGCCGCTCCGTTGAGGGACGGGTCCCTGCGCTCGTCGAACGGCTTGAGCGTCGAGAACACGATCCCCGAGTTGGAGCTGTTGGTGAAGCCGTTGATCGAGAGGCCCGGGAAGGCGACGGCGCTCTCGACGCCGGGCTCCTTGAGGGCGATCTCGCTCATGCGGCGGATGACCTCCTCCGTCCGGTCGAGGGTCGCGCCGTCGGGCAGCTGCGCGAAGCCCACGAGGTACTGCTTGTCTTGGCCCGGCACGAAGCCGCCCGGGATCTGGCGGAACAGGCCGACGGTCAGCCCGACGAGCAGGACGTAGAGGGTCATCATCGCGGCCTTGCGCGACACCGCGAAGCCGACACCGCGGCCGTAGCCGTTCGAGGCCCGCCCGAAGGCGCGGTTGAAGCGGCGGAAGAACCAGCCGAGCAGCCGGTCGAGGATGCGGGTGAGACGATCCTTCGGCGCGTGGTGATCCTTCAGCAGCAGCGCCGAGAGGGCCGGCGAGAGGGTCAGCGAGTTGATCGCCGAGATCACCGTCGAGATCGCGATGGTGAGGGCGAACTGCTTGTAGAACTGGCCCGTCAGGCCGCTGATGAAGGCCAGGGGCACGAAGACCGCGACCAGCACCAGGGCGATGGCGATGATCGGGCCCGAGACCTCGCGCATGGCCTGGTAGCTGGCGTCCCGCGGGGACAGGCCGCTCTCGATGTTGCGCTCGACGTTCTCGACGACGACGATCGCGTCGTCGACGACGATGCCGATGGCCAGCACGAGGCCGAACAGGCTCAGCGCGTTGATCGAGAATCCGAAGACGTGCATCACCGCGAAGGTGCCGACGATGGAGACCGGCACGGCGAGCAGCGGGATGATCGAGGCCCGCCACGTCTGCAGGAACAGGATCACCACGAGCACGACGAGGGCGATCGCCTCCAGCAGCGTGTGGATCACGGCCTCGATGGAGGCGCGCACGAACTGCGTCGGGTCGTAGACGATCTGGTAGTCGACGCCCTCCGGCATGGTCCGCTTGATCTCCGCCATGGTGCGGCGCACCTCGTCGGAGATCTGGATCGCGTTCGAGCCCGGCGACTGCGAGATCGGGATCGCCACCGCCGACTTGTTGTCGAGGAGCGAGCGCAGGGCGTAGTCGGAAGCGCCGAGCTCGATGCGCGCGACGTCGCGCAGGCGCGTGATCGCCCCGTCGGCGCCGGTCTTGACCACGATGTCGCCGAACTGCTCCTCGCTGCTCAGGCGCCCCTCGGCGTTGAGCGAGAGCTGCAGGTCGAGGCCCGGAACGGCCGGCGACGCGCCGATCACGCCGGCCGCGGCCTCGACGTTCTGGGCCTGGATCTCCCGCACGACGTCGCCCGCGGACAGGCCGTGCTCGGCCACCTTCTGCGGGTCGAGCCAGATCCGCATCGCGTAGTCGCCGGAGCCGAAGAGCTGGACCTGGCCGACGCCGTCGAGCCGCGCCAAGCGGTCCTTGATGTTCAGCACCGCGTAGTTGCGCAGGTAGGTCATGTCGTAGCGCCCGTTGGGCGAGACGAGATGCACGACCATCGTCAGGTCGGGGGAGCTCTTCACCGTGACGATGCCGAGCTGGCGCACCACCGCCGGCAGCCGCGGCTCGGCCTGCGAGACCCGATTCTGGACGAGCTGCTGCGCCTTGTCGGGGTCGGTGCCCAGCCGGAAGGTGACGGTCAGCGTCATGATGCCGTCCGTCGTGGCCTGGCTCGACATGTAGAGCATGCCCTCGACGCCGTTGATCTGCTCCTCGATCGGCGTCGCCACGGTCTCGACGATGACCTTGGGGTTGGCGCCCGGGAAGGTCGCGCGGACGACGACGGAGGGGGGCACCACGTCCGGGTACTCGGAGATCGGCATCGCGAAGAGCGAGAGCAGGCCGCCGATGAAGATGAGCATCGAGAGCACACCCGCGAAGATCGGGCGGTCGATGAAGAATTTGGAGAGATTCATGCCGCCCTCCGAGGGCGTGAGGCAGGGGCGTCCGGGCGGCCGCGTGCGGCCGCCGTCTCGAAGGCGTCGGGGATCTGGATCGGGCGGACGGGCGCGGCGCGCCGGCCGTCAGCGCTGCGCCAGCTTGCGCGGCCCGGAGGCGGCGTCCTGCGGGCGCGCGCCCATCGCGACCGGTTCGGGGCGCAGGAGGGTCCCGGGACGGACGCGCTGCAGGCCGTTGACCACGATGCGCTCGCCGCCCGACAGGCCGGAAGTCACGACGCGCAGACCGTCGACCGCCCGGCCGAGGGTGACGGCGCGGAACTCGGCCCGGTTGTCCGACCCCACGAGGAGCACGAACTTCTTGTCCTGATCGGTGCCGACGGCCCGCTCGTCGACGAGGACGAGGCGTTCCGGCGCGGCCTGACCGAGGCGCATCCGGGCGAACTGGCCCGGGATCAGGCGGCCGTCGCCGTTGGAGACGGTCGCGCGCACCCGGACCGTGCCGCTGCGCGCGTCGACCTTGTTGTCGATGAACTGGAGATGCCCGGCCGCGCGGGCGCCGTCGGCGGTCGCCATCTCCACGGGGATGCGGTCGAGCTTGCCGCGCCGGCCGCCCGACTCGGCGACCGAGGCCAGCGCCTTCAGGACCACGCCCTCGTCGGCATCGAAGCTGGCGTAGACCGGATCGACCGAGACGAGCGTGGTCAGCACGGCGGCCCCGGCGCCCGTGGCCACGAGGTTGCCCGGCGTGATCTCGCGGCGGCCGACGCGGCCGCCGACGGCCGCCCGGACCTGCGTGTAGCCGAGGTTCAGGCGCGCCGCCTCCAGGGCCGCCTTCGCCGCGTCGAGGCTCGCCTTGGCCTCCTTGAACGCGTTGGCGCGGACGTCGAGGTCGCGCGCCGTGACGATGTGCTGGTCCGACAGCTTCTGCCCGCGCTCGAGGTCGCTCGCCGTCATGCCGACCCGCGCCTCGGCGCCCGCGACCTGGGCTTCCAGCCGCTGGACCTCGGCCGCGTAGGGCGCGGGATCGATGGTCACCAGCAGGTCGCCGGCCTTGACCACCTCACCTTCCGCGAAATGCGTGGCCAGGATCGCGCCGCCCACCCGGGCACGGACGTCTATGCGCTCGACGGCCTCCAGACGACCCGAGAACTCGTCCCAGAGGATGACGTCGCGCGGCTCGACGGTCGCGACTGAGGCCGGCATCGCCACCTCGGTCGGCGGCGTCGCGGCGACGGCCACGGTTCCCCGGACCAGGGCGCCGGGTATGAAGGTGTAGGAGACGCCTGCGAGAAGGGCGACCGCGAGGCTTCCGGCCGCGAGGCGCCGGGCACGGAGAGGATTGCGCGAGGGATGACGCTGAGGTTCCACGAGCGACTCCAACATCTGTATAGGTCGCTACACATGTCGGCATGGACGCGGGGCGTCAAGTGACTTATCTACCACTCGATATAAAAGTTGGAGTCCGCAGGCAATGGTGATGGGGCGCCCCCGGTCCTTCGACACGGACAAGGCCCTCGACGAGGCGATGGAGGTGTTCTGGCGCCACGGCTACGACGGCGCGAGCCTCGCGATGCTCACGAAGGCGATGGGCATCAAGCCGCCGAGTCTCTACGCGGCCTTCGGCAGCAAGGAGGGGCTGCTCAAGGCCGCCCTCGACCGGTACGCGCAGCGGCGCTCCGAGCACATGCGCTTCGTCCTGGCGGGCGAGACCGCGCGCGACGTGGCCGAGCGCTTCCTGAGCAGCATCGCCGAGAGCCACACGGATCCGGCGAACCCGCCCGGCTGCCTCCTCGTTCAGGGCGGTCTCGCCTGCGGCGCGGGCTCGGAGAACATCCCGTTCGAGCTGGCGTCCCGGCGGGCGCAGGGCGAGATGGAACTCCGCGAGCGCTTCATTCAGGCCCAACAGGACGGTGACCTGCCGGCGGATTCCGACCCGGTCGCGCTGGCGCGATTCCTGTCCACCGTCGCCTCCGGCATGGGCGTGCTGGCCTCCTCGGGCGCCGACCGGGAGGCGCTGCGGGAGGTCGCCCGGGTCTCACTGCGGGCCTTCGCGAAGGAACAGGACGCCTGAGCCGGGCTGACCGGGCGCGATCCCGCGCCTCGGTCCACCCGGACGCCGTTCGCCTTTCCGCGACCGGCAGTTCGCCGAGGTCCAGAAACGACAAAGGCCGCAGAGCTGCGGCCTTGTAGGTCGATCGTATGGTTGGGAAAACTGGAGCGGGCGAAGGGATTCGAACCCTCGACCCCAACCTTGGCAAGGTTGTGCTCTACCCCTGAGCTACACCCGCTCACTGTGCCGCGCCGCCCGGACTTTCGTGCCGGCGGCCCCCGGCGCGGCTCTCTAAACACCATTCCGCCGGGCGACGCAAGCGCCCTTTTCGCGAACCGTCACGATTTACCAGTTCGGCTCCGGCGGGAGGCCGTCGCGGATCTCCCGGAGCCGGGCGCGGGTCCCGCGCGTGGTCCCCTCGGGGAGCGCGTCCATCGGGAAAAAGGCGCACTCGGCGACCTCCCGGTCCGGCGCCTTCGGGCGCAGGACCGTGAAGGCCGGCAGGACGAACAGGGCCACGTGGTCGCGGGGCGCGGCGACCACGTTCCGATAGAGGCCGTGCAGGCGCGGCTCTCCCTCGGCGACGATCTCCGCCTCCTCGCGGAACTCCCGCACGATCGCGTCGCGCGCGGTCTCGCCGCGCTCGACGCCGCCGCCGGGGAGGTGCCAGCCACTCACGTAGGTGTGGCGCACCAGGGCGACGCGCCCGGCCCCGTCGAGGGCGACGCCGCGCACGCCGAGGGTCATGCCCCGGGACGCGAGCGCCCCGAGGTGGAACAGGCGCCGCAGCAGCGGCCGATCGAGGAGCATGCGGCCGCGCGGCTCAGACGACGTCGAGGGTGATGGCGCCGAGACCGTCGATCGCCGCGACCATGCGCTGGCCGCGCTGGACCGGGCCGACGCCAGAGGGCGTGCCGGTGAAGATCAGGTCGCCGGGCTGCAGGGCGAAGTAGCCCGACAGGTAGGCGATCTGCTCGGCGACGGACCAGATCATGTCGCCGAGGTCGCCCTTCTGGCGGACCTCGCCGTCGACCGACAGGGTGATGGCGCCCTTGGCCGGGTGGCCGATGGCGGAGACCGGGTGGAGCGCGCCGATCGGCCCCGACCCGTCGGCCGCCTTGGCGGTGTCCCAGGGCCGCGACATCTTCTTGGCCTCGTCCTGGACGTCGCGCCGGGTCATGTCGAGGCCGATGGCGTAGCCGTAGACGTGCTCCAGGGCGGTCTCGGCCGGGATGTCGCTGCCGCCGCTCGCGAGGGCCGCGACCATCTCCACCTCGAAATGGTAGTTGGCGGTCTTCGGCGGGTAGGCGTGGGCCGTCGGCTCCGGCCCGACGATCTGCAGGGCGTCGGCGGGCTTCATGAAGAAGAACGGCGGCTCGCGGTCCGGGTCCGCGCCCATCTCGCGGGCGTGGGCGGCGTAGTTGCGCCCGACGCAGTAGACGCGGCGGACGGGATAGAAGTCGCTGCTACCGACGATGGGGAGCGCGATGCGGGGCGGGTTCTGGATGACGGAGAGCATCTCTGCCTCTGCGGTGGATCGTCCGGGTGGACCGGCGCGACGACGCCCGGGCCCTACATCATCGTTGTAAGGTCCGCATCGGCGCGCGCCATACCGGCGCTTGCGTCCGGCCTGCTCCGGCCTACAGAATCCGCGCGATGACGCCGACAGCCGCCCTCGACACCCTGCTGACCGCGCTCCGGGACGGGCTCGGCGCGCGGCACGTGCTGATGGATCCCGACGCCCTCGCGCCCTACCTGACGGAGAGCCGCCGCCTGTTCACCGGGTCGGCCCTGGCCGTACTTCGGCCGGGGAGCACCGAGGAGGTCGCCTTCGCGGTCCGCGCCTGCACGCAGGCCGGGATCGCCGTCGTGCCGCTCGGCGGCAATACCGGCCTCACCGGCGCCGGCGTGCCGCAAGGCGGCGTCGTCCTGTCCCTGGAACGCATGAACCGCCTGCGCGCGGTCGACCCGGTGGACGCCACCATCACGGTCGAGGCCGGGATGATCCTGGAGGAGGTGCAGGAGGCGGCCGAGGCCGCCGGCATGCTGTTCCCGCTCTCCTACGCGTCGCGCGGCTCCGCCCGGATCGGCGGCGGCGTGAGCACCAATGCCGGCGGGATCGCGGTCCTCGCCTACGGCAACGCCCGCGACCTCGTCCTCGGGCTCGAGGTCGTGCTCGCCGACGGGCGCGTCTGGAACGGGCTGAGGGCCCTGCGCAAGGACAATGCCGGCTACGACCTGAAGCAGCTCTTCATCGGCTCGGAGGGCACGCTGGGCATCGTCACGGCGGCGGTGCTGAAGCTGTTCCCGCGGCCGCGCTCGACGAGCGTCGCCTTCGTCGGCCTCGACTCGGCGAAGGCGGCTCTGGACCTGTTCGTCTTCCTGCGGACGCGGATGGACCGCGACCTCACGGCGTTCGAGTACCTGCCGCCCTTCGCCCTGGAGATCGTGCTGCGCCACGTCCCGGGGACGGTGCGGCCGCTGGACGGCGCGCACGGCGCCTACGCGCTGATCGAGGTCGCGTCCGCGCGACCGGACGCCGACACGGGGGCCGAACTGGAATCGGCCCTCGGGCAGGCCCTGGAGGACGAGCTGATCGCCGACGCCACCATCGCGACCAGCGGGGCCCAGAACGCCGCGCTCTGGCGCCTGCGCGAGGGCGTTCCCGAAGCGCAGACCCGCGAGGGCGCCTCGATCAAGCACGACGTGTCGGTGCCGCTCTCCCGCCTGCCCGAGTTCCTGGAGCGGGCGGGGGCGGCCTGCCTCGCCGAGATGCCGGGCCTGAGGCCCTGCGGCTTCGGCCATTTCGGCGACGGCAACATCCATTTCAACCTGTCACAGCCGCCCGGCATGGAGCCCGCGGCGTTCCTGTCCGCCTGGGGCCGGTTCAACCGGATCGTTCACGACCTCGTGCACGCCCTGGGCGGCTCCATCGCGGCCGAGCACGGCGTCGGCCTCATCAAGCGCGAGGAACTCGCGCGCTACGGCGACCCGGTCGGACTCGACCTCATGCGGCGCCTGAAGGCCGCGCTCGATCCGGACGACCTGCTCAACCCCGGCAAGGTGCTCGTCCCGACCGATCGCGGCCCGCCGCCGGCCTGAGCGAATTTGTGCATCGCGCCATAATTCGGCGCGGAGACGCGTGCAGGACAGCCACGCCGCGCCGCGAACCGCCGGGGCGGCCCGTCGCGTTAAGGTGCTGCTAACGCTTCGGACACACGCTCAACACAGACGGCGGAGACGGATCCGTCGGCGCCAGGCATGGCAATTGCTCTGAGGCCTCCCTATCTCGCACGTGCGAGATCGAACGACGAACCGTCACCGACAGGCTGTTTTCACATCCATCTGGAGACCGACGGAATGCCCACCTCCCAGGCCCGCGTGCAGACCACCGAGGCGAGCCGCTACCTGCAGCAGCTCTGCCGGCACTGGAGCCACAAGTTCAAGGTCGAGGCGACCCCCGTTCACGGCACCGTGCCCTTCGGCGAGGACCGCGTCTGCACCTTCGATGCCGAGCCCGACGCGCTGGTGATGCGCATCGACAGCTCCGACCCGGTCAACCTGACCCGGCTGGAGAACGTCGTGGCCGACCATCTCGCCCGCTTCGCCTTCCGCGAGAGCCTCGGCGACATCCGCTGGTCGCGCGCCGCCTGAGGGCCCGCGCAGCGCGATCACGGGCGACCCGTCCGGCTACCGGCCCGGGCGGGTTCTGAGATCCTGATCGAAGCGCGGCAGTGGCGCACCACTTGCACGCGAACCCGGCTTGCGGCCAGATCGGACGCCGCCGTGACCGGGATCGATTCATGAAGCGACGTACCCTGCTGACCGGCGCCGGAGCCCTGATGGCCGGGGCTCTCGCCCGGCCGGCCCTGGTCCGAGCGGCCTCCGCGACGACCCTGCGGTTCGTCCCCTACGCGGACCTCGCGCTCCTCGACCCGATCATCACCACCAATTACGTCACGCGCACCCACGCGCTGATGGTGTTCGACACGCTCTACAGCCTCGACACCGCCTACCGCGCTCAGCCGCAGATGGTGGCGGGCCACGAGGTCGCGTCCGACGGCCTCACGTGGCGCCTGACCCTGCGGGACGGCCTGCGCTTCCACGACGGGACGCCCGTCCTCGGCCGCGACGTGGTGGCGAGCCTGAAGCGCTGGGCGCAGCGCGATGCCTATGGCGGGGCCCTGTTCGCGACGGTGGACGAACTCTCGGCCCCCTCCGACACGGTGGTGCAGTTCCGCCTGAAGCGGCCCTTCCCGCTCCTGCCGGACGCCCTGGCCAAGCCGACCTCCTACGTCCCGGTGATCATGCCGGAGCGCCTGAGCGCGACGCCCGCGACGCAGCCGGTGCCGGAGATCGTCGGCAGCGGCCCGTTCCGCTTCGTCCCCGAGGAGCGGGTCCCGGGCTCACTCAACGTCTACCGCCGGTTCGAGGCCTATCGACCGCGCCCCGACGGCACGCCGAGCTTCACGGCGGGACCGCGGATCGCGCATTTCGACCGCGTCGAGTGGCGCACGATCCCCGACGGCGCGACCGCGGCCGGCGCCCTGCGCTCGGGCGAGATCGACTGGTGGGAGCAGCCCCTCGTCGATCTCGTGCCGGACCTGAACCGCCAGCCCGCCGTGCGGGTGGATCTGGTGGAAACCGCCGGGCTGATCGGCCAGATCCGCCTCAACCACACCCTGCCGCCCTTCGACAATCCCGCGATCAGCCATGCGCTGCTCGCGGCCGTCGACCAGACCGAGATGATGGACGCCGTCGCCGGCAGCGACCCGGCGATCCGGCGCGGGCCCGTCGGCATCTTCACGGCCGGCGGGCCGATGGCGTCCTCGGCCGGCATGGAGGCGCTGACCGCCCCCCGCGACCTCGCCGCCGCGAAGCGGGCGCTGGCGGCGGCGGGCTACAAGGGCGAGCGCGTCGTGCTGCTCTCCGGGACCGACGTGCCGCGGATCAACGCGATCTGCGAGGTGATGGCCGATGCCTGCCGCAAGATCGGGATGAACCTCGACGTCGTCGCCACCGACTGGGGGACGGTCAACCAGCGGATCCTGAACGCCAAGCCCCTGGACCAGGGTGGCTGGTCGATGTTCGGCATCTTCTCCGGCGGGCTCGACCACCTCTCGCCGGCCTACCATCTGGCCGCCCGCGGGAACGGCCGGGCCGGCGTGCCGAGCTGGCTGACCGACGCGCGCCTGGAGGAGCTGCGCGGCGCGTGGTTCGACGCGCCGGACCTCGACGCCCAGAAGGCCCTGGCGGCGCGGATCCAGGCGCGGGCCCTGGAGGTCGGCGCCTACCTGCCCTGCGGCCAGTATTTCCAGCCGACCGCCTACCGGCGCGACCTCGAAGGCATGCTGACCGGGCTGCCGCTGTTCTGGAACCTGCGCCGGTCGGCCTGACCGGGCAGATGCGAGCTCACCCGACGCTCATCAGGCTGGCATTGCCGCCGGCCGCCGCGGTGTTGATCGTGGTGGTGACCTCCTCCACCAGGCCGGCCGGATCGTAGAGGTCGCCGGCCGCCAGCGCCTCCGGGCAGCGGGCCTGGATCGGCAGGATCGCGCCCTCGCGGGCCGCGACGGCCCTGTTCAGGGCCAGCAGGTCGTCGGCGTCGCCCGCGAACAGGACCCCGGCGATCGCGCCCGCGCGGTCGAGGTCCGGCGCCCGGGCAACCCGCGCCGCGCACGCTTCCGGCAGACCGTCCAGGACCGGATCGCGCCCGTCCGGCCCGATGACGACGGCCGCGTTGCCCGTGCCGAGGATCGCGCCGAGCTGGAGCAGGAGCGCCGTCTCGGTCGCCGCCACAGCCGCGACGCGCCCGCGGGGACGCAGCGCGTAGAGGTTGCGCTCTCCGACGGGACCGGCCAGCGCGATCGCGGCGCGGCTGGGATAGCGGACGGATTCGAGCCTGTCCGCGAGGTCGTGCCGGTGCCGCGAGCGCAGCCACGCCGTGTAGGGACGCAGTGCCGAATCGTCGGCGGCCAGCCCGTCGCGGGCGGCGGCGGGTGCGCGTCGCAGCAGGCGGCCGAGGGCCAGCGGGCCGCCGGCCTTCGGGCCCGTCCCCGACAGCCCGGAGCCGCCGAAGGGCTGCACGCCGACAACCGCGCCGATGATGTTGCGATTGACGTAGCGGTTGCCGGCCCGCACGCGGTCGAGGACGCGGTCGATGGTCTCGTCGATGCGGCTGTGCAGCCCGAAGGTGAGCCCGTAGCCGGTCGCGTCGATCGCCGCGAGGAGCGCGTCGAGGCCGTCGCGGCGGTAGCGCAGCACGTGCAGCACCGGCCCGAACACCTCCTGCTCGACATCGGCGACGGCCCCGATCTCGATCAGGGTCGGCGGCACGAAGGTCCCGGCGCCGGCCTCGGGCGGCAGGGGAAACTGCTCCACCGGGAAGCCCCGCGCGCGCATCCGCGCCACGTGTCCGACGACCCGGTCGGCGGCCTCGGCGGTGATGACCGGCCCGACATCGACGGGCAGGGCCCGCGGGTCGCCCACCCGCAGCTCGCGCAGGGCGCCCTTCAGCATGTGCAGCAACCGGTCGGCGATCTCCTCCTGCAGGCACAGGATGCGGAGCGCCGAGCAGCGCTGCCCGGCGGAATCGAAGGCCGAGGCGATGACATCCGCCACCACCTGCTCGGCGAGCGCGGAGGAATCGACCACGAGGGCGTTCTGGCCGCCGGTCTCGGCCACGAACGGCACCGGCTCGCCGAAACGGTTCAGCCGCTCCGCCAGAGCCCGCTGGATGCCCTTGGCCACCGCCGTCGATCCGGTGAACATCACGCCCTGCACGCGCGGATCCTCGACCAGGGCGGCGCCGACACGGCCGTCGCCCGGCAGGAGGTGCAGCGCCTCGACGGGAATCCCGGCCGCGTGCAGCGCGCGGACGGCAGCGGCCGCGATCAGCGGGGTCTCCTCGGCGGGTTTCGCCAGGACCGTGTTGCCCGCCGCCAGGGCGGCCGCGACCTGACCGACGAAGATCGCCAGCGGAAAATTCCACGGCGCGATGCAGGTGACCGGACCGAGCGGCGCGTGCGCGTCCCCGAGGGTCCGCTCGGCCTCGGCGGCGGCGTAGCGGAGGAAGTCGACCGCCTCGCGGATCTCCGCGACGGCGCTCGCGCAGGTCTTGCCCGCCTCCCGCACGACGAGCCCGATCAGCGGCGGCATCTGCGCCTCGAGGGCGTCGGCGGCCCGCCGCAGGCAGGCGGCGCGCGCGGTCGCCGGCGTCGCCGCCCAGCCGGCCGCGCCCGCCTGCGCGCGCGCCACGGCGACCGCCACGGTCTCGGCCGTCGCCGCCCGGTATAAGCCGACGATGTCCCGGCGGTCGGCGGGATTGTGGACGGGTTCGTCGGCCGCCGCGTCGTCCGCGCCCGAGGGTGCCGCCCGCCACGCGGTGCGGCCGCTCGCCGCCAACCCGTCCGACAGCTGGGCGAGGGCCGCCTCGTCGGCGAGGTCGAGCCCGGCCGCGTTGGCGCGGGCCGGGCCGTAGAGCGCCCGGGGGGCCGCGATCCGCGGATGCGGCGCGCCGGGATCCGGCGCGGCCTCGACGGCGACGACGGGGTCGGCGATCAGATCCGCCACCGGCACGGCCTTGTCGGCGACCCGGTTGACGAAGGACGTGTTGGCCCCGTTCTCCAGGAGGCGCCGCACCAGGTAGGCGAGCAGGGTCTCGTGGGTGCCCACGGGCGCGTAGATGCGGCAGGGCCGCTGCAGGATCTCGCCGGCGACGACCGCCTCGTAGAGCGGCTCGCCCATGCCGTGCAGGCACTGGAACTCGTACTGGCCGAGCCGGAAATCCGGGCCGGCCATCTCGACGATGCTCGCGAGGGTCTGGGCGTTGTGGGTGGCGAATTGCGGGAAGACCGCGTCGGGCGCCGCGAGCAGCCGGCGCGCGCAGGCGAGGTACGAGACGTCGGTGTGGACCTTCCGGGTGAAGACCGGGAAATCCGCCAGACCGTCGACCTGCGCCCGCTTGATCTCGCTGTCCCAGTAGGCGCCCTTCACGAGGCGCACCATCAGCCGCCGGCGGCACCGCCGCGCGAGGTCGATCAGCACGTCGATAACGAACGGGCAGCGCTTGCCGTAGGCCTGGACCACGAAGCCGAGCCCGTCCCAGCCGGCGAGATCGGGCTCGGCGGCGAGACGCTCCAGGATGTCGAGCGACAGGTCGAGGCGGTCGGCCTCCTCGGCGTCGATGTTGAGACCGATGCCGTGCCCCTCGGCGAGGCGGGCGAGGTCCCGCACGCGGGGATAGAGTTCGGCCAGGACCCGGTCGCGCTGCGCGCGGGCGTAGCGGGGATGGAGCGCCGACAGCTTGATCGAGATTCCAGGGCCGCGGAGCACGCCGCGCCCGGCAGAGGCCGCGCCGATCGCCGCGATCGCGTCCGCGTAGGCGCGCCGGTAGCGCTCGGCGTCCTCGGCGGTCACGGCGGCCTCGCCGAGCATGTCGTACGAGTAGGTGAAGCCCTTCGCCTCGAGCCGCGCCGCGTGCCGCAGGGCCTCGGCGATGGTTCGCCCCGCCACGAACTGCTCGCCCATCATCCGCATGGCGAGATCGACGCCGGTCCGGATCACGGGCTCGCCGCCGCGGGCGATCAGCCGGGTGAGCGCGGCCGACAGGCCGGCCTCGTCCCGGGTCGCCGCCAGCTTGCCGGTCACGAGCAGGCCCCAGGTCGCCGCGTTGACGAAGGGCGACGGGCTGTGCCCGAGATGGGCGGCCCAGTCGCCGCCGGCGATCTTGTCGCGGATCAGCGCGTCCCGCGTCGCCGCGTCGGGGATGCGCAGCAGCGCCTCGGCGAGGCACATCAGCGCCACGCCTTCCTGGCTGGACAGCGCGTACTCTTGGATCAGCCCCTCGACGCCGCCGCGGGTGCCCTGGCGCCGCAGGGTCTCGACGAGGCGACGCGCGTCCTCGGCGACGCGCCGAGCCGCTTCGGGCGGCAGGCGCGCTTCTTCGAGGAGCGGGAGCACGCAGTCCCGCTCGGGCCGCCGGCAGGCCGCGATCACCGCCCGCCGCAGGGGCGACAGGTCCGGCAGGCCGCCGGCGAACGCGCCGAAAGGCCCGCTCGCCGCGACGGCCGCCTCGTCGACAACGCCGGATCCAGACATGGGCCGCCCCTCGGACACGGCGCGCTGGCATCGCGCCGTCGCGGACTCACGCTACACCGTCGGGGGCCCGCGTCGAGGCCGAACACGCTGTGGCCGATCGCGTCACTTCGAGGCCTGCGCGTGCGCGGATTCCAGCGCGACGGCCAGGAGCGGCTGCGCGCCCTCCCGGCGCAGCGTCGCCACGGGAATCACCACCGGGTCGGCACAGGCCTGGACGACGTGCGCGAGGTCGAATTGCACCGCGAGGCCACCGGCCTTGGCGTCGAGCCACGCCATCATGGCCGGCGGCTGCCCGTCATAGGTCTCGGCGACGGCCTCGCGGCACTCCTTGTCGGCGTCGTCCGCCTTCGGATCGCCCGTCTTCGGGCGATAGCCCGCGAGGTAGAGGGCGTGCAGCCTCTTCGACGCGAGCGTCACCATCTTGGTCCCGCCCGGGCCCTCCGCCAGGGCGAGCTTGCCGGTCAGGGAGTTGGGCAGCAGGGTCGTCCAATCGACCGGGGCGCCGGTGGTGAGATCGTAGACGATCGACATCGTGCCGCTGTTCGGGTGCGCGCCGCCGCAGAACCCGCTGTCGAAGATGACGAAGCTCAGGAAGCGCGGGCCGCGCATCGGGGCCTGGACGGTGCGCTCCCAGGAGCTGTTCTTCCCGCCCTGATCCTTGCACGCCTGCTCGGCCTGCAGGGCCCGCGCGTCGAGGCGCTTCAGCGCCGCGTTGATCCGACGCTCGGCCTCGTCGGCCGGCGCGGCGATCTGCGGCATGGCGGCGATGCCGGGGCTCGCGTCGGACGGCGCCTTCAGGACCACCGACCCGTCACCGGCCCGGGCGGGCGCGGCCAGACCCAGGAGGACAGCGCCAAGGCAGGCGATCCTGCGGCTGGCGCGGCGCGCGCGCGGCGGGAGGTTACGCTCGTACATCGTGCCTCGGCTCCTGTTCGGGCGGGGACGGAGGGTTTCAGATCCCCGCCGCGGGACGATCGGATCGGCGCAGCCCTAGCATCCGGGGCGGCGACGCGGCGCGCGCTTTGACACCGGCGGAAGCGGTGTCAGAACCCCGGGATGACCGCGATCCTGATCTATGGCGCCACCGGCTATACCGGGCAGCTCCTGGCCGCGCACGCCGTCGGGCAGGGATTGCGCCCGATCCTGGCAGGGCGCGATCCCGAGAAGCTGCGGCCGCTGGCGGCCCGGCTGAACCTCGAGATGCGGGCCGCGCGGCTCGACGATGCCGCGGGCCTGCAATCCGCCCTCGCGGGCGTGGCGGCGGTGATCCACGCGGCCGGCCCGTTCTCGCGGACGGCGCGGCCGATGGCCGAGGCCTGCCTCGCCGCCGGCGCGCACTACGTCGACATCACCGGCGAGATCGCGGTGCTGGAGGCCCTCGCGGCCAAGGATGCGGCCGCGAAGGCGGCCGGCATCGTCCTCCTGCCGGCGGCGGGCTTCGACGTGGTGCCGAGCGACTGCCTCGCCGCGCACGTGGCCGGCCGCGTTCCCGGCGCGACGCATCTGCGCATCTCCATCGGCGGGTTCGGCGGCTTCAGCCGCGGCACGGCCCGCACCATGGTGGAGGGCATCGCCTGGGGCACGCGGGTGCGCCGGGACGGGCGCATCGTAGAGTTGCCGAGCCCGCCGCGCGCCACCGCGGATTTCGGAACGGGACCGCGCCGGACCGTCGGGCTCGGCTGGGGCGACGTGTCGAGCGCGTGGTACTCGACCGGCGTCCCGAACATAGACGTTTACTTCGAGGCCTTCCCCGCCATGGCGGCGGCGGCCGGCCTGCCCGCCGGCATCCGCCGCATCATCGCGGGCGGCACCGCGCAGCGCCTGATCAATCGCGGCATCGACCGGCTGCCGGAGGGCCCTTCGGCCGCCGCGCGCGAGAAGGCCCGCAGCACCTTCCTGGCGGAGGCCTGGGACGGCGCCGGCCGCCGCGCGGCGAGCCGGATGGAGACGCCCGAGGGCTACACGCTCACCGTCTGGACCGCCTTGGAGGCGGCCCGCCGCGTCGCTGCCGGCACCGTCGCGCCCGGCTTCCACACGCCGGTCACGGCCTTCGGCCCCGACTTCATCCTGAGCTTCCCGCACGTGGTCCGGACCGACCTCTGAGACCAGGCCTGCACGGCGGTCGGAATGGCCGTCTCTGCGTGCGCAGCGAAGCAATCCAGGGCTGCGCCACACTCACCGAAGTTTCGCCTCCCCGGATCGCCGCGCTGCGCTCGCGATGACGGCGGAGCGCGCGCCCCGCTCCCTCACACGGTCGCGCCGATCTGCCAGGGGGCGAATTCCGACGCGCCGAAATCGAACTGCTCGCTCTTCGTCCGCTCGCCGCCGGCGACCCGCAGGATGAGGTCGAAAATCCGGTGGCCGGCCTGCTCCACGCTCTCCGCGCCGTCGAGGATCGTGCCGCAATTGACGTCCATATCCTCCTCGAGTCGACGGTACATGGCCGAGTTGGTGGCGATCTTGATCGAAGGCGACGGCTTGCAGCCGAACACGCTACCGCGGCCGGTGGTGAAGCAGACGAGGTTCGCGCCGCCCGCGACCTGCCCGGTCGCCGAGACCGGGTCGTAGCCGGGCGTGTCCATGAAGACGAAGCCCTTGGCGGTGACGGGATCGGCGTAGCGCAGCACGTCGACCAAGTTGGTGCTGCCGGCCTTCGCCATGGCGCCGAGGGACTTCTCCAGGATCGTGGTCAGGCCGCCGGCCTTGTTGCCCGGCGACGGGTTCGCGTCGATCTCCGAGCCCTCCTTGCGGGTGTACTCCTCCCACCAGTGCATCAGGTCGACGAGCTTCTGGCCGACCTCCGGGCTGATAGCGCGGCGGGTGAACAGGTGCTCGGCGCCGTAGGTCTCGGTGGTCTCCGACAGGATCACCGTGCCGCCGTTCCGCACCACGAGGTCGCTGGCGATCCCCAGCGCCGGGTTGGCCGACACGCCGGAATACCCGTCCGAGCCGCCGCACTGCAGGGCGACGATCAGCTCGCTCGCCGGCACCGGCTCGCGGTGGACCACGTTCGCTTCGGCCAGGATGCCGGTCACGAACTCGATCCCGGCCTCGACGGTCTTCCGGGTGCCGCCGAGGCTCTGGATGTTCATGCTGCGGATCCGGCCGCCGAGCCCCTGCTCCTCCAGGAAGGCGCCGATCTGGTTCACCTCGCAGCCGAGCCCGATCATGACGATGTGGGAGAAGTTGACGTGCCGCGCGTAGCCCGCGAGCGTCCGCCGCAGGAGCCGGAGCGGCTCGCCCATCGCCATGCCGCAGCCGGTCTTGTGGGTCAGCGCCACGACACCGTCGACGTTGGGATAGGGGGCGAGCGGGTCGAGGCCGAGGATCGGGTGCCGCCGGAACGCGTCGGCGATCAGGTCGGCGACGTGCGCGCTGCAATTCACCGAGGTGAGGATGCCGACGTAGTTGCGCGTCGCCACGCGCCCGTCGGGGCGGCGGATGCCCTGGAAGGTCGCGGGCGGCGTCACCAGCTGGGTCGGCCTCGCATCGACCCCGAACGCGTAGTCCCGGGCGAACTCGCCCATCCCGAGATTGTGGACGTGGACGTGGCGGCCGGCCGCGATGTCCGCCTTGGCGAAGCCGATGATCTGCCCGTACTTGGTCACCGGCTCGCCGCTCCGGTGGGCCCGGACCGCGACCTTGTGGCCGGCCGGGATCCGCTCCGCCGCCGCGACGCCGTCGGCGACCGGCGTTCCCGGCTCGATGGCGCCGCGGGCCACGGCCACGCCGTCGGCGGGGCGGAGGGTGATCACGGGATACGTGGACATCGGTCTCTCCTCGGATGCCGTCGCGCCGGTCGCCGTCACCGCGCCGTCACCGCGCCGCTTCGGGGCGCAGGGCCGGGGCGCGAGCGTCGCGGACCGGCAGCGGCGCGATCTCGCCGACCACGAACAGGTAGATGAAGGCGCCCAGCAGGCAGAACCCGCCGGCCACGATCAGGGGGATCACGAACGAGCCCTGGGTGACCGTCAGCATGACGCCGGTGAAGGTCGTCGTCACGATCCCGGCGACGTTCGACGCGAAGTTCTGGATGCCGCCGATCGAGGCCACGTGGGCCGGGGTCGGCGCCACGTCGCCGGGTAGCGCCCAAATCGAGGCCGCCGTGAAGGCGAGGCTGCCGTAGGCGACCGCGAAGCACAGCAGCGCCACGTAGATGTTGGGCGCGATGATCGACAGGGTGATCACCGACGACATTAGCATGCCGCCGACGAGGCAGGTCTTGCGGGCGGCGGTGAGGCTCCAGCCACGGCGGTAGAGCGCGTCCGACGCGAAGCCGCCGAGCCAGCCCGCGGGGATCGACGCCAGGGCGGGCAGGCTGCCGAGCGTGCCGAGCTCCGCCAGGGAGAAGCCCCGCGCCTTGACCAGATAGGTCGGGAACCACGTGATGAAGAAGTAGATCACGAAGTTGAGGCAGAAGAAGCCGGCCATCATCCCCCAGACCGTGCGGTAGCGGAACAGCGACAGCCACGGCACCTGGTTCTGGGCGTCCGCCGCGTCGATGGTCTTCGGCCGCTCCTGCGCGGCCCGGAGCCGGGCGAGCTCCTCCGGCGACACCTTCGGGTGGTTCTCGGGCTCGCGGTAGAGCCACATCCAGAACACCGCCCAGACGAAGCCCAGCACGCCGGTGACGACGAAGGATTCCCGCCAGCCCAGCGTCGCGATGACCCAGGAGACCAGCGGGATCGCCAGGGCGGAGCCCACCCGGGAGCCGCTGTCGAAGATGCTGCTGGCGAAGCTGCGCTCGCTGCGCGGGAACCACGAGGCCGCGACCTTGGCGAAGGACGGGTAGGCCCCGGCCTCACCGATACCGAGCAGCATGCGCAGGCCGAGCAGGGACAGGAACCCCCGTCCGACCGCGGTCAGCGCCGTGCAGGCCGACCACCAGACCACCGCGACGACGAGGGAGAGCCGCGCGCCGACCCGGTCGGCCACGTAGCCGAAGGGCAGCTGCATGATCGCGTAGGTCCAGAAGAAGCCCGACAGGATCAGGCCCATGTCGGTGGCGTCGAGCCCGAGTTCCTTGGTCATGGATGGCGCGGCGACCGCGAGGTTGGCGCGGTCGATGTAGTTGATGGCGTTGGCGGCCATGCAGAGGCCGATCATGAGCCAGCGCAAGCGAGGCATCGTGGGCTCCTCCCGTCTTCCGGGTATGGCGTCCCCGGTCCGTGCGGCGCCCCCGTTGAGGCCGGGGGTCGCCGCCGAGCGTGGTGTCGTGCCGGGTCGTTCCCGGCTCAGGTGCGATAGGCGTTGCCGTCGAGGCCGTGCGGCCGGCCGGCGGCGAGAAGGGTCTCCCAGACGGGTTCGGGCAGCGGCACGCCCTCGGCGAGGCGCTCGGCGCGCATCCGCCGCTCCGGCTCGCCGGGCAGCAAAACCTCGGCACCCGGCATCGGCTTGGCGCTCTTGAAGAACTCGAGATAGGCCCGCGTCTCGGCGGCGAGGGCGTCCTCGGTGCCGAGGGCCGACGGCGTGACGTAGATCGACAGCATGCCGTTGCAGATCCGCCGCTGCCCGGGACCGGCCGTGCCCGAGCCGGTGAGCGCGCCGGCCAATAGCTCGCACATCAGCGCGAGGCCGGAGCCCTTGTGCTCGCCGAAGGCCCGGATCGCACCCGCCCCGCGCTGGTTGTCGCGCTCGACGCCCTCCAGCGGGCCGAACAGGGTCGCCGGGTCGGCGCTGAGGCGGCCGTCGGGCTCGATCAGCGCGCCCTCGGGCAGCGGCTTGCCGCCCCTCGAGGCGACGAGCACCTTGCCCTCGGCGACCAGCGACGTGGCGAAGTCGAGGATGATCGGGTCGCCTCCTGGAACCGGGAAGCCGGCCGCGAAGGGCGCCGTCGAGAAGCGGCGCTCCACGGAGCCGAACGGCGCCACGAGGAGGCTCCCCGCCACGTTGACGAAATGGACCGAGACGAGCCCCGCCGCCGCCGCCCGCTCGGCCCACTCGCCGATCCGGCCGATATGCCCGGCATGCCGCAGGGCGATGATCGCGACGCCGTTCGCCCGCGCCTTGGCGATCCCGAGATCGATGGCGACGGGGCCGGCCGTCTGCCCGAACCCGTAATGGGCGTCGACGAGTGCGAAGTTCGGCGCGTCGGTCACGATCTCGGGCGTGCGGCCGGCCTCGACCTCGCCGGCGCGCAGCCACTCGATGTAGCGGGTGACGCGGACGACGCCGTGGCTGTCGTGGCCGGTGAGGTTCGCCGCCACGAGGAAGCGGCCGATGCGCTCGGCCTCCGGCTCGGCGCAGCCCTCGCGCACGAAGATGTCCCGCACGTAGGCGGTCAGCCTGTCGGCCGGAATCCGCATCCCGTCTCTCCCTCGCCGCGCCTCACCGAGCGCGTACGGGATGAACCTAGCGCCCTCGCACGTGCGGGGCGAGCACCGGCGGGTGACGGCGGCCGCCACCTGTCGTCCCCGCCGGACCGGTCACGGGTCGGACGGGACGGGCCCGGGCGGGTCGCCGTAGGGGAAGAAGTCGGCGGCCCGCATCTGCGCGTAGGCGAGGTGATCGAGGCGCACCGTGCCGAGGAACGGCTCCGGCGGCTCCACCAGCAGGATCGTGCGGGCGTAGCCGCTGTCGTCGAAGCCGCGCCGGAAATGCACCCGCGACTTGATCGCCACGACGTCGAAATCCGCCGGGTCCAGGCCGAGCCGCCACAGCTCGTCGGGCTCGACGATCTGCGCGAGCTGCGGGCTCAGCACGAGGACGTTGCCGGCCCCGAACGCGACGCAGATCCAGGTGCCTCCGCCGCCGCTGCCGGCGACGCCGGGCTCCGGCGCGGCGACGACGCGCAGCACGGTCCCGGTGATGCGCACCGGGTCGCCCGCGGACGGGTCGCCGCCACCGCCGACCGGCGCGTCGAACGGGTCGCCGGCCGCGAGGGACCCCGCCGCGATGTCGGGGGACGCCACCGTGGCGACCAGGGTGCGGGCGAGGCACTGCCGGAGGATCTCGCGCAGCAGCCAGGTCGCCCGGCCCGACCGGTCGCTGTGGTCAGCGAGGACCACCGGGGCGGCGCCCTCCGCCACCGCCGCCCGGGCGAGGCGCACGCCGTCGGCGATCGTGTGGATCCGCGTCGCCTCGAGCAGCGCGCGCCGCTGCCGCCACGCGAAATCCGCGACATCCCGCGCCACCCGCTCGGCGAGGGCCGGGTCGTCGTCGGTGA
Organism: Methylobacterium oryzae; assembly: GCF_021398735.1. Lineage (NCBI taxonomy): Bacteria > Pseudomonadati > Pseudomonadota > Alphaproteobacteria > Hyphomicrobiales > Methylobacteriaceae > Methylobacterium > Methylobacterium oryzae. The sequence goes on along the minus strand of NZ_CP090349.1, from coordinate 1,705,436 downwards.
TCGCCTGCACGGTCATCCCGCCGTCCGGGGCGTCGCCCCACGGGAAGCCGAAGAAGACGTTCACGTACACGTCCGGCTCGCGCGCCTCCCAGACGAGGGCCCGCTGCACGAGGTCGGACCACGGTGCGGCGCCGGTCCACTGCACGACGGTCGGCGAGAGGATCGGCACCTTGAGGGTCCGGTGCGCCGGCCGGAAGTCGCCGCGCACGGCGCGCACCAGCATCCGGGCGGCCCGCTGCCCCTGCAGGTGGCCGTCGTAATGCGGGAAGTACTTCACCGCGAAAGCCATGTCGGCGTGGTCGAGGAAGGCGGCGTCCTCGTTGCCGTGCAGGTCGAAGGTCCCGACCAGGATCGACCCCTCGCCCACCGCGGCGCGCACCTGGCGGGCGATGTCGGCCTCCGGCCTGGGGACGCCGCGCACCGCCATCGCGCCGTGCAGGGCGAGATAGACCCCGTCGAACGGGCCCTGCGCCCGCAGCTCCGCCACCATCTGCCCGAGGAAATGCGCGTAGGCGTCGGCGGTGATCCAGCCCGAGGCGGTGCCGGTGCGCGGCCAGAGCGGCGAGGTGATCCCCACGAGCTCGACGCCGTCGTACTCCCGCGCCACCTGCACGAAGCCGCCCATGTAGCCCTTGGGATCGGTGGCGAGCAGCGCGGCCCCGGCGGCCGGTGAGCCGGGATAGATGAAGTCGTCCCGGGTCGTGTCGTTCGGCAGGAACGTGACGGTCTCGTGCGTGAACTGGAGGACGGCAAGGCGCATCGATGGTCGGTCCTCTGGGATCCGGGTGACGGTCAGGAGATCTCGCGCACGAGCTTCGCGATGAGCGAGCGTCCGAAGGCCGCGAAGCTCTCGGCGGTCATCACGAAGGCGCCCTCCCCGCCGATCACGACGCTCCGGTAATACGCGGCCAGGCCGCCCGCCGGATTGGTATGCTCTTTCAGGAAGGCCGGCATCCCCTCGGGTTCGGTGAGGATGACGATGCCGTTCACCGTGATGCCGGCCGCCACGGCGGCGTCCCGGGCCTCGGCGATGGGCCGCCCGGCATTGCCGGTGCCGTCACCGGAGATGTCGATCACCCGGCGCTCGGCGCGGAACGGCGCGCGGGCCAGAAGGTCGGCGGCGAAACCGATCGCGGACCCGATGGCGGTGCGTCCGTAGAACGGCCGCGGCACCGCGCGGAGGCGCGCCGCGAAGGCGGCCGCGTCCTGCGCCGAGGCGATCACCATCCAGTCGACCGCGACCTGCTGCTCGCCGGGTCCGGCCCAGTCGAACAGGGCGACGCCGATGCGCCCGGTCAAGCCGTCGCCGATGGCGCGCAGCACGCGCGGGTCGCCGAAGGCCTCGGCGTAGCCGCGGCGCTCGAGGTCGAACCGGGCCTCGCTGATGCTGAGCGACACGTCCACCGCGAGGACGAGGAGGAGGTCGACGCCCGTATCCGCGGCGCGGGCGGGGCGGCCGGCCAGCGACAGGGCGGCGAACATCCCGGACAGGAACGGGCGTCGCCGCATGGCCGACCCTCGATCTCGGGCGCCCGCGCGGGACGGCGGGCCGCTCACCCATGCAACGAGCCTGCCGACCCGCCGGTTCGAGCGCTCCGGCCGCGACGCGCGAAGGTTCCGCTCCCGCGGCGCGGACCCGCGCCGCTTTCGGCCGCATCACGGGCCGGAGCGGCCGCCCTACCTGCCGCGGATCGGGGCGCCGCCGGCGCCGCCCACCCAGCGACAGTCGTCATGCAGCGTGTTCGCCGAATCGGTCGTGCCATCGAGAACGGGATCGTCGGAGCCGTGACCGGGACGGTCGCAGGCGTCAGCCGGATGATCGACGGGCTGATCGGGCTGGTGGGCCGCCTGTCCGAGCGCCTCGACGCTCGCCTGTCGTCGCTCGCCGACGCGTCCCGGGCGCGCCACCGGCGCGAGGGCCGCCGGCAGATCGACCCGATCTCGCTGGAGTAGCAGCGCGCGACCCCGCGCCTAGAGCCCCGGTCCCTTGGCGGCCCCGAAGATGCGGCCCGGCTTGCCGTCGGCCGCGCCCTGGAGCAGGACGACCCAGCTGTCCGCGTCGGCGACGCGGGCCTGGGTGTCGGGCACCTCGAAGCGGGTCGGCTGGCCCGTCCAGGGACCGAGCCGCTGCATGCCTCGGACGACGTTGACGTAGGTCGCCGTCCGGCCGCCGTTCTCCCCGGACTGGATCGCGATGGCGCGGCTGCGGAGCACGGGCACCAGCCAGACGTCGCCGCGGATCTCGGTCTTGGCCTCCGGGGCCGCCCCGACCTCCACTAGGATCCGGTCGCCGTTGGTCTCCCCGCGCACCGGCACCGGCAGCCCGCCGTGCTGGCAGGCATCGCGGATCAGGCGCTCCAGGGCCGGCCGGTCGGACCCGACGGCGAAGCCGTTGCCGTCGACCACGACCTGGGGCGTGAACACCTGTCGGGCCCCGCGGCCCCGCGCGTAGGCGCGCTGGCGCTCGGTCAGCGGCCGCAGCGCGAGCGTGTCCTTCCAGCCGAGATAGTCCCAGTAGGTCACCGGCAGGGTCAGGGCGATGACGCCGGGCTTGTGGGCGAGGTCGCGCAGGACCGGGTCGGCGGAGCGGCAGGCGCCGCAGCCCTGGCTGGTGAAGAGCTCGACCACGGCGCGGACGGGCTCGGCCCGCGCCGGCATCGCGGCCAGCGTCGCGCAGGCAAGCAGCGCGGCGCGCAGCGCGCGGCGGTCGCGGGTCGGGGCGCGGTGCCGGGGCGTCATCGATCCATCAGACCGTCTGCGAGGCCGAAGGTGAAATCACGTTGGCTTGAGAGATCTCTACTGTCGGTTGAAGTGGCGCCGGCGCCACTCTCGGCTTGGGCAGCATGTCGGGCCGCCAGCGGCGATGCATCCACAGCCACTGGCCGGGGTTCTCCCGCACCCAGCCCTCGACCACGGCCGTCATCGCCTGCATGGCGCCGGCGACGTCGATGGTCCCGTCGGCCGCCCTGGGCAGGTCCAGGGGCGGCGTCAGCTCGAGGCGGAAGCGGCCCTCCGGCAGGCGCACGACGCGCACGCCGTGCACCGGGCAGTCGTAGTGGCGGGCGAGCTTGGCCAAGAGGGGGTTGGCGAGGCATGGCCGGCCGAGGAACTCCACCACGACGCCGCGGGTGAAGTGCTGGTCGATCAGTTGACCCAGGTGGCCGCCGGTCTCGACCACGTCGCGCATGGCGAAGACGGCGCCCGGCGTGGAGGCGGCGAGCCCGCCCATCGTCCGGCGGCGGACCTCCTGGACGAGGCGCGCGGCGGCGGGGTTGTTCGGCGGCCGGAACACCGCGGTGGCGTCCAGGCCGAAACGGGCCGCGCAGATCGCCGGCAATTCCCAGTTCGCCAGATGCGCCGAGAAGATCAGACCGGGCCGGCCATCGTCGCGCAGGGCGTAGAAGTGCTCGATCCCGGCGACCTCCGTCCGCAAGTCGCCGGTGGCGGCGGGATCGTAATCGAACAGGCTGTCGAGATGGGCGTACTCGGCCCCCGTCCGGCCGAGATTGTCCCAGGCCTCCAGGGCGATCCGCTTCCGCTCCGCCTCCGACATGTCGGGGAAGGCCGCCCGGAGGTTCGCCATCGCCGTGCGGTGCGCCGGCAGGAGCGGTCCGAGGGTTCGCAGGAGCGCGGCGCCGAGTGCCGTGGACCGGACCGGCCCGAGGATCCGGGCCAGCAGCACCAGGGCGCGGATCACCGGGATCATCGCGAAGCCCGCGAGGCGCGGGTACGACCGTTTGAGCAGGAGGGCGAGACGCAGCACAGTCGATTCCAGAGAACGGTACGGGCGGCCCCCCAGCGCACCCGTACAGCGACGTTTACGACAAGTCTCCCGCAGCGCGAAATGCGGATCGCCGCACCCGGTGACGGTGCGGCGCCGGGCGGGTGCGCCGCTGCCGGCGCTACAGGCTGACGAGGATCTTGCCGAACACCCGGCGCGATTCGAGGCGCTCCAGACCCTGCGCGAAATCCGCCAGCGGGTACACGGTATCCACCACCGGTCGAATGCCCGCTTCCATCTTGGCGAGGGCCTGCCCGATATTCGCGAGCGAGCAGCCGAACGAGCCGGTGATGCGGTACTGCTGCTGGAACAGCTGCATCAGGTTCATGGTCGCCGAGACGCCCGAGGTCGATCCGCAGGTCACGAGTCGGCCGCCGCGCTTCAGGCAGAGCAGGGAGCCGTTCCAGGTATCGGCGCCGACATGCTCGAACACCACGTCGACTCCCTTGCGCTTCGTGAGCCGGCGGACCTCGCCCTCGAAGCGCTCGGTGCGGTAGTTGATGACGTGGTCGGCGCCGAGCTCGGCGGCCTTGCGACCCTTCTCGTCGTCGCCGACCGTCGTGTAGACGGTGCAGCCGATCGCCTTGGCCATGCGGATCGCCGCGGTCCCGATCCCGGAGCCGCCGGCATGGACCAACACGCTCTCGCCGGGCTCAAGGCGCGCGTTGTCGAACAGCATGTGCTGGACCGTGCCGAAGGCGATGCCCGCACAGGCGGCGTCGGTGTCGCTGACGCCGTCCGGCACCTTCACGACGAGGCGGGCCGGCATGGTCACCAACTCCCGGGCGAAGCCGTCGAGATGGAAGCCCATCACGCCGGACACGTCCTCGCAGAGGTTGTCGCGCCCCTCGCGGCAGGCCTTGCACTTGCCGCAGGTCATGGCGCCGTACGGCACGACCCGGTCGCCCGCGACGAGGCCGGTGACGTCCGCCCCGACCGACTCGACGATCCCGGCCGCCTCCGCGCCGACGATCAGCGGCATCTTCCGCTTGGCGAAGGCCATGCCGCGGAAGCCCCAGACGTCGATGAAGTTGAGGCCGACCGCGCGGATGCGGATCCGGACCTCGCCGGCGCCGGGCGCGGGCGGCGGCTCGATCTCGGTGAGGCGCAGGTCGCGGTCGCCGAACAGTTGGAGGGCTCGCATCGTGTCTCTCGTCACTCCGGCGCCAGGTAGCGCCGCCGCGCCCATCCGAGGGCGCGTCCGGCCTTCACCCGGCACCACGTGGTGCGGCTCGGCGTGTCGTTGGTGCAGCCGAAGACCAGGGCGCGGCTGCGGATCTCACCGATCTGCTCGGCGGACGGGTCCGGCTCGGCGCGGATGCTGAGCGGCTCGCCCGGCGGCAGGCCGGAAATTCGGTAGACCTGCGGCTCCGCCCGGGCGTCGCCCGGGGCCAGGAGAGCCGCGCCGCAGAGGGCGGCGGTGAGGGCGAGGCTGGCGCGCATCGGCAGAATCGTCCGGTTCGGCGGCGCCACCGTCAGGTCCGGTGGACACCCATCATGGCGGTCAGGCCGCCATCGACGGGCAGCACGGTCCCGGTGATGTAGGATGCCCCCTCGCCCATCAGGAAGGCCGCCAGCGCCGCGACATCCTCGGGCCGCCCGAAGCGGCCGGCGGGAATCTGGCGCTCCATCCCGTCGCGGTAGGCGGCGTAGCGCTCCATCATGGCGGTGTCGACGAAGCCCGGGGCGATGACGTTGACGGTCACGCCGCGCTTGGCGGTCTCGATCGCCAGGGTGCGGCAATAGGCGATGAGCGCGCCCTTGGTCGCCGCGTAGGCGGCGTTGCCGGCATTGGCCCGCAGGGCGGCCACGGAGCCGACCGCCACGATGCGGCCCGCGCGCGCCCGGGTCATCTCCCGCACCAGCGCCTTGGCGAGGCGCGTCAGCGAGAAGAAGTTGACCTGCATGGCGGCCTCGGCCCGCTCCTGATCGAGCATCGCCGCGAGGGCGTCGCAGGACTGGCCGGCATTGTGGACGAGGCCGTAATAGCCCGCGGCCTCGGCGGTCTCGCAGAAGGTGTCCAGCGCGGCCCGGTCGGCGAGGTCGACGGGATGGGCCGCGAAGGACCGGTCCGGGTAGGTCGTCCGCAGCTCGGCCAGCAGCGCCTGCGCGGCCTCGGCCGAGGCGCGGTAGGTGAAGTCGACGCCGAGGCCGGATCCCGCCAGCGCGCGGACGATCGCGGCGCCGATGCCGGACGCGCCGCCGGTCACGAGGACCCGGCGCGGGGTGTCGGCGGCGCTCACGCGGGCTCCGCGCCGAGGACCAGGCAGGTGTTCTGGCCGCCGAAGCCGAACGAGTTCGACAGCACGGTCCGCACCGGCAGATCGCGGGCGGTCTCCACGATGTCGAGGGCGATGGTCGGGTCCGGCACGCGGTGGTTGATGGTCGGCGGGATGCGGCCGTGGCGGATGGTCAGCAGCGAGACCGCCGCCTCGATGGCGCCGGCCGCCGTGAGGGTGTGGCCGATCATCGACTTGTTGGAGGTGACCGGCAGGGCGGCCGCGCGGTCGCCGAACACGGCCGCGAGGCCCAGGGCCTCCATCTTGTCGTTCTCCGGCGTCGAGGTGCCGTGCGCGTTCACCGTGTCGATCGCCTCGGCCGCCACACCGGCATCGTCCAGGCTCGCCCGGATCGCCGCGATGATCGGCGCGCCGTCGGGGCTGGACCGGGTGCGGTGGAAGCCGTCGCCCTTCTCGCCGCAGCCGAGGACGTAGCCGAGGATCGCGGCGCCGCGCGCGACGGCGACCTCGGCGTCCTCCAGCACCAGGGCGGCCGCGCCCTCGCCCATGACGAACCCGTCCCGGTCCTTCGAGAACGGCTTCGAGGCGGTCGCGGGCTCGTCGTTGCGGGTCGAGAGCGCCGAGAGCAGCGAGAAGCGGATCAGCGATTCCGGGTTCACCGAGCCGTCCGTGCCGATGCAGAGCGCCGCCGCGGTCTCGCCGCGCCGGATCGCCTCGACGCCGAGCTGGATCGCCGTGGCCCCCGACGAGCAGGCGGTCGAGAGCGAGATCGGCGAGCCCTTCGTGCCGAAGCGGTCAGCGATGCGATCGGCGACCGTGCCGAAGATGAACAGGTCGTGCCAGGGATCGAAGCGGCGCGTCGCCGCCGCCCGCAGGAGGCCGGCGTAGTCGACCGGGCCGTCGCCGCCCGCGGCCTCGGCCAGGGCCTGCCGCTGCGGCCACTCCATCTCGACCGGCGGGACCGCGATGAACAGGGCGCCCGGGAAATCGCCCCTGGCGCCGATCCCGGCCTGCGCCACCGCCTCCTCGGCGGCGACGGCGGCGAACCGCTCGGACAGGAGCGGCGCGACGAGCGGATCGGTGTCGAGGAAGTCCACCGTCCCGGCGATGCGGGTGCGCAGCGTGTCGGTCGGGAACCGCGCGATCGCGTGGATGCCCGACCGGCCCTCGGTCATGGCCGCCCACGTGTCGGCCTGTCCCTGACCGAGGGAGGAGACGACGCCGATGCCGGTGACCGCGACGAGCGGCCGGCCCCTGGCGTCGCGGTAGGATCGCGCGCTCATGGAGCGGTCCTTACGGGATTTTCCGCCGCGGTACACCTCCGCGCGGGCGGTGCGGCGCGCCCGGCGCCGGGACGACGGGCGCCGTCCCGGCGGGAAGCCTCAGGCGCGCGGCGCGTTGGCGAGGCGGAGCACCGTCTGCAGCAGGACGTCGGCGCCGGCGGCGCAGTCGGCCTGCGTGGCCGATTCCGACTCGTTGTGGCTGACGCCGTCCTTGCACGGCACGAAGATCATCGCCGCCGGGACCTTCGCGGCGAGGTTGCAGGCGTCGTGGCCGGCGCCCGAGATGATCCGGCGGCGCGGATGCCCCAGGCTCTCGGCGGACGCGTCGATCGCCGCCACGATCGCGGGGTCGAACGGCACCGGCTCCTTCCGCCAGATCCGGGTCAGCGCGATCTCCAGATGGCGCCGCGCCGCGATCTCGGCGGCCGCCTCGCCGAGCGCCGCCTCCATCGCGTCGAGGGTCTCGGAGCGCGGATCGCGCACGTCCACCGTGAAGGCGACCCGGCCCGGCACGACGTTGCGGGAGGGCGCCAGGATCGCGGCCTCGCCGATCGTCGCCACCGCGGTGGGCGCGTGGCCCAGCGCGATCCGCTCGGCGGCCAGGGCGAATTCCGAGAGCGCGAGCAGCGCGTCGCGGCGGCGCGGCATCGGCGTCGTCCCGGCGTGGCTCTCGAAGCCGGTGATCACGCCGTCGAACCACATGATGCCCTGGCCGCCCTCGACCACGCCGATGGTCTTGTCCTCGGCCTCCAGGATGGGCCCCTGCTCGATGTGCAGTTCGACGAAGGCGCCGATCTCCCGCGTGCCGACGGCCTCCACCCCGCGGTAGCCGATGGCGTCGAGGGCCTCCGCCACCGTGGTGCCGGCGGCGTCGCGCTTGGCCAGGATCTCGTCCGTGGTGAAGTCGCCCGCGTAGGCCGCCGAGGCCATCATGGCGGGGGCGAAGCGCGAGCCCTCCTCGTTGGTCCAGTTGACCACGAGGAGCGGCGCCTCGGTCTCGATGCCGGCATCGTTCAGGCTGCGCATCACCTCGAGCCCCGCCAGCACGCCGAGGACCCCGTCGAACTTGCCGCCGGTCGGCTGGGTGTCGAGGTGCGAGCCGAAGGCGATCGGCTTGCGGCCCATGTCGCGGCCCGGCCGCAGGGCGTACTGCGTGCCGAGCGCGTCGACCGACACGGTGAGCCCGGCCGCCTCGCAGGCCTCCCGGAACCAGTCGCGGACCTGGCCGTCCTCGGCCGAGAGCGTCAGGCGGTTGATGCCGCCGGCCGGCGTGCCGCCGAATTGCGCGGTCTCCAGGATCGTCGCCCAGAGGCGCGCTCCGTCGGCGCGCAGGTTGTGGGTCTTGCTGAGGCTCATCTCGGCCATGCCGGTTCCTTTCACGGCGGATCGCCGTGCGACGCTGACGTTATAGGCGGGCGCGGCCGACTTCGCAGCGCTCCCACCACGCGCACCCGAGAGCAACCGCGGTGCCAACCGGGCCGGTCAGGCCAGCGGGCGCCGCACCGGGTTGGCGCGCAGGAGCGCGATCGCGTCGACCCGGAGGGCGACGGCGATCTCGCCGAGAGCGCCCGCCTCGATGTTGCTGATCCCGTCCTGGTCGGCGACGTCCGCGGCGATCAGGAAGACGTTCTCGCGCTGGGCCGCGGGCCGCTCGGCGACCGCCGCGACGTGGCGCAGGTTCTCGGCCCGGCCGAGGCGGGTGCGAGCCCGGGCGATGCCCTCGTAGAGCTCCGTCTCCAGCATGAGCGCGTCGTAGCCCTTCATCAGGACCGGGTCGGCCTTCAGGCCATGCAGGGCGGCGTCGAATTCGGGGCCCGCGACCTCGCCGTCGGCCACGATGACGTTGGCGGCGGCCGAGACCGCCGCGAGCATCAACGCCTTGTCGCCGGCATAGGCCGTCACGGTACGGCCGACATGGCCGAAGAGGTCGCGCAGGAGGCTCATTCCGGAGGGTCGGCCGCGGAGTCGGGGTGGCTGCTGGGACGCGAGGGATAGCAGAGGACGGCACGGAGGGAACCCGTCGCCGCGCGACCGGCCATAAAGGCGCGCGGTACCGGCGGCCAGACATCCTTCGGCAACATGGCCATGCGACTCATACGGCCGACCGCGTCCTCGAGCGCGGCCGACGGAACGCGGCCTCGACGATCCCCCCTCAGCCGGTTCCGCGCCCGTCGTCACGCCGCCGGAGCGATGTTCGGGTGCCCCCCAGGCCCGGACCTCGAGCCGGCGGCGGTCTCCGCCGCGAGATGATCGACCACCGCCGACAGAGCCGCGCGCTCCCGCGCGCCCGACCGGCGCGCGGCCGCGAACACGCCCATCTGCCTGTCGGCGCTGGTCCCCTCCGCCACGATCCGCGCCGCGTGCCCGCAGGCGGCGGCGCAGCCCAGCGCCTCGGCATCCTCGGCGATGTCGGCGAGAAGGGTCTCGACCAGCGCGGAGACCGGCACCGTCCGGACCTGCGCCTCGTCGATGAGCGTCGCGCGCACGCCGTCGCACTCGGCCCGCCAGAGATTCTCCATGACGAAGCCGCGGGAGGCGGCGGTCAGGCCGGCATTGAGCCGCTTGTCCCGGACCACCCGGCGCACGAGGCAGCGGAACAGCGCGGCGATGCACAGCGCGTCGTCGAGGCGCGTGCAGCTGTCGGCGACCCGCAGTTCGAGGGTCGGATATTTCAGCGACGCGCGCACGTGCCACCAGAGATAGCTGGCATCCGCGATGGCGCCCGAGCGGGTCATCACGTCGACGTAGCGGGCGTAGTCGTCGGCATCGGCGAACAGCTCGGGCACGCCCGTGCGCGGCAGCTCGGCGTAGGCGCGCATCCGGTAGCCGGCGAGGCCGGTCAGTTGCCCCTGCCAGAACGGCGAGCCGGTGGAGAGCGCGAGCAGCACCGGCAGGTAGGGCAGCAGCCGGTTGATCAGCCCGACCCGCGCCTCGGGGTCCGGGACCTCCACGTGGACGTGAAGGCCGCAGACGAGGTTGCGCCGGCCGAGCATCCGGAGGTCGGCCATGATCCCGTGGTATCGGGCCTTGTCGGTGGGGCGCTGGTCACGCCACCGGGCGATCGGATGCGTGCCCGCGGCGAAGGTCAGGATCCCGCGCTCGGCGCCGATCTCCGCGAGGCTGCCGCGCAGATCCGCGAGATGCCCCCGTGCCTCGGCGAGATCGGCGGTCGGCGGCGAGGCCACCTCAACCTGGCACTGGAGCTGCTCGCGCTCGGCGTCGTCGAGGCGGGCCCGCACGGCGGCATGGAAGGCCCGGAGGCCGGCCCGCGGCGTGCCGCGCGTGCGCGCATCGGCCAGGAAGAACTCCTCCTCGATGCCGAACCTGTAGGCGTGGGCCATCCGCGCTCCCTGCCCCGGACGGGCCGATCCGCGTCCGGCGAACGCCGCCGCACCGGCCGGGTTCCGACCGGGCCGGCGGCGCGAGAAGCCTCAGCGCCAGAAGGGCTTGACGTCGAGGAGCTCGGACCGTGCGTCCGCGGCCTCGTCGAGCAATTTCTGTGCCCCCGGATCGTCGGAACCCGGCATCGGCGGTCCCGACAGGCTCTCGGTCATCGCCCGGGCCGTCTCCAGATCGTTGAGCGCGCCGAGATGGTCCTGCAGGTCGGAGAGCGCGGCGCCGAACTTCTCCTGCCGGCGGACCGCCTTCTTCTTCCGGTAGAGACCGGCGAAGAACTCCGCGCCGTAGCGGAGCTTCTTGGCGGCGATCCGCGCCCGGTGCCGCGTGTGCGGATCGAGGTGCCGGAGGCCGCGCCCGCGCTTCTTGAGGCGCGCGCGCGCCTTGTCGAGCACCTGCGCGGCGAAGTGGCGCCCGTCGACGGCCGCGTCGGGGCCGGCGGCCCAGGAGCCCGCCTCGACCCAGCCGGCGAAGTCGATGACGAGCGCGCGCCATTGCGGGCTCTCGAGGGTCTCCGAGACCGCGTCGTACGCGGTGGCGCGCTCCGCCTCGGCGCGCGCGCGCAGGGCGTCCAGGCCGGGCTCGTCGGGGCGCTGTTCCGCGAGATCCGGCAGCGTGTCGCTCAGGAATACGTCGAGGTTGCGGGCGTGGCCGAAGGGCTCGGTGACGCGCTTGATCTCGTCGTTGAAGCCGGCCGCCCGGGGATCGCTCTCCAGCATGGGCCCGAACAGCGACAGCGCCGAGCGCAGGCGGCGCAGGGAGACGCGGATCTGGTGGAGCGCCTCGGGCGGGCGGCCGCCTTCCAGGAAGGCGGTCTCGTTGAGGCGCATGTGGCGCAGGCAGGCGCGCGCCACCCGGCGGAAGACCTCCCCGGCGCTCGCGCCCTCGGGCAGTTCCACCGCCTCGGCCTTCACGACGCCGGGCTCGATCCCGTCGAGGAGCGCGTAGCCGACCGCGCTCTTGGCTTTCACGCCGAGGCGCAGCGGCACGGTCTCGGCCAGCTCCCGCGCCAGCGCGAACAGGTCGGCCGGATCGCCGGACTGGAGTTCCAGCTCGACCTCGCAGAGCGGCGCGACGCCCGAGTCGGTCTCGACATGGCCCTCGTCGAGGGTGACGAGCACGCGCGACTCGCCCTGCGCGACCGGGATCTCTCGGCGCTGCACCACGGTGGCGAACAGCCGCTCCAGCGGCGCGTCGGCCTCGCGCAGGATCGGCCCGGCGGCCGTGTCGGCCCAGGCCGCGGGCTCCGGCGCCTGCCCGGCGATCTCGCTCTCCCACTCGGCCCGGTCGAACAGGCCAACGCCGCCGCTCCCGGCCTTCACGGTCTGGATATGGCGGTCGCCCTTGGCGCGGACGCGCAGGGTCAGGCCGTTCTTCCGGAGCGCGCGATCGGGCGTGTCGTAGTAGGTCGTCACCAGGGATTCGGGCTCGGTCGCCGACGCGTCCTTCAACCGGGGATGGGACGCGAGCGCCGTCAGATCCGGCCCGGCGCAGTCGAGCTTCAGCTCGACCTCGCGGGGCTCCGCCGCGGCGTGGCTATCGGTGTCGCTCATACGCTCCTCTTCGTCGCCTGCCCCGGCTAACGAGCCAGGGATGGGCTCCGGTTGCATCGCATCCTGCGTCGCATCTCGCGGAGCCGGCATCGGGGCGTGACCGTCCGACGCACCCGCGGCAGCAAAGGCGGCGGCGCCGCCGTCGTCAAGCTGGGACGGGACCGGTCGCCCGCGGCGGATGGATGCTGCGCTGCGTTAAAATCGCGCTTTCCCAAAACGGCACGGCGTGGCAAGACAAATTGTCCACAATCCATCTGCCTCGCAGCCCCGGCCCCGACCGCCCGGAGGCGCACACGGCGCCGCGACGCGCCGGCGCGGCGGATTCCCCTTCGAGCGAGCGGCGCGCCCCTTGTGGACGGCGGCACCGCGGAGAAGATGCGGTCGGTGGCTGCTTTGAAGACACTCCTCGTCGGCGTGATCGGGCACGTCGATCACGGCAAGACGGCGCTCGTCCGCGCGCTCACCGGCGTCGAGACCGACCGGCTCAAGGAAGAGCGCGCCCGCGGCGTGTCCATCGTGCCGGGCTTCGCGCTGCTGACCGCCGCGCAGGGCGAGATCGACCTCGTCGACCTGCCGGGCCACGAACGGTTCGTCCGCGCCATGATCTCCGGCGCCACCGGCATGCGGGCCGTTCTGCTGGCGGTCGACGCCCACGAGGGCATCAAGCCGCAGACGGTGGAGCATCTCGAGATCGCCGCCCTCATCGGCGTCCGCCGCGGTGTCCTGGCGCTGACCAAGGCGGACCTCGCGACGCGCGAGACCGTGGCCGCGCGCGCCGCCGAGATCGCCGCAGCGGCCGCCCGGGCCGGGATCGAGGCCGGCCCGGTCATCGCCACCTCGACCGTGACGGGCGACGGCCTGCCGGAGCTCGCCGCCGCCCTCTCGGCGCTGGTGGCGGAGACGGAACCGGTCCGCGACGACGGCTTCCCCTACCTTCCGGTCGACCGGGTCTTCTCCCGGCCGGGCTTCGGCACCGTCGTGACCGGGACGCTGCGACGCGGGCCGCTCGCGGTCGGCGACACCGTCGAGATCGCCCCCGGCGGCCGCACCGCCACGGTGCGCGGCCTGCAGATCCACGGGCGCGCGGTCGAGCGCGCCGAGCCGGGGCGCCGCACGGCGGTCGCCCTGCGCGGCATCGACCTCGACCAGATCGCCCGTGGGCAGGCGCTGTCGCTGCCGGGCCTGCTCGCGCAGAGCCCGTGGCTCGACGTGGCGATCACCGCGGCCGCGAGCCTGCCGGACGCCCTGGCAGGCGGCACGGCCTGCCGCCTGCTCTTCGGCACCACCGAGGTCGAGGCGCGGCTGCGGCTGCTCGACTGCGACGCCCTGGAGCCGGGCGCCAGTACCCAGGCGCAGCTCCACCTCGGCGAACCGGTGGCGGTGCCGGCGCGGGAGCCCTTCGTGCTGCGGCTCGATTCGCCCTCCGTCACGGTGGCGGGCGGCCGGATCCTCGACCCGGCGAGCCGCCGCCGCCGGCGCCACGATCCCCGGGTCATGGCCGACCTCGCCGCCCTGGCGGCGGGCGGTCCCGCCGAGGCGATCACGGTCCGCCTCGGGCAGCTCGGCGCGGCCGGGGCACCGCTCAACGAGCTCGCCCGGATCGCCGGTATCGCGCCGGACCGCGCTCGGCAGGCGCTCTCCGAAGACGGTGCCCGCGCGATCGGCGACCGCTTCGTCGGGGCCGCGGCCTTCGAGGCGCTGCGCACCGGCACGCTGGCCGCCCTGGCACACCATCACCGCGACTACCCGATGGAGCACGGCATCGCCCTGGAGCGCCTGTCCCGCGCCCTGGCGCTGCCCGAGGCGGTGACCGGCGCGGTCCTGCGCGACCTCGCGGCCGCCGGCGGCGTCGCCCAGGCGGGCGCCCTGTGGCGGCGGGCCGAGTTCGACCCCGCGCGGAACGAGAGCGAGGCCGCCCGCCGGCTGGAGCAGGTCTTCCGCCGCGCCGGCCTCAGCCCGCCCGACGAGGCCGAGGCCATCGGCCGGGACGTGCGCCGCCGCGAGGCGCTGACCTACCTCGTGGGAGCCGGCACGGTGATCCGCGCCGTCGACCGGGTGCAGCGCCGCGCCGTGCTGTTCCACCGGGAAGCGGTGGCCACCGCCAAGAGCCGCCTGATCGACGCCTTCCCGACGGCGCGGACGGCGGAGACCGGATTCCTGGCCCGCGAGGCCGGTGCGACCCTGGGAATCTCACGCAAGTTCTCGATCCCGCTGCTGGAGCACCTCGACGCCACGGGCTTCACCCGCCGGGCCGGGGATCGTCGGGTGATCGTCGCCCTCGAACCCGGTCGGGCGGTCCCGGACGCCGGCTGACGCGGCGCGCTCGCTGCGCCGGCGTCCCGCACTTCACCCCCCTCTTCCACGCTCGAGAAACGCGGCAGCGCGATCGGGAACGGTGCTAGTCGTCCACACCCAACCAGTCGCCGCGTCCGGGCTCGTAGCAGGTGTACCCGATCAGGCAGCTCGGGTTGTCGCGGGTCGGCCGAAAGGCGCGCCGCGCGATCTCGGTGGGCTCGCAGAACGAGCGGTCGCGGACGAACCGGTCGTAGGTCATGCCGCCGGTCCCGAGGACGAGCGCTCCGCGCGCCTGGATGAGGCGGATCGTCTGCTGACAGGTCATCGCCGTGCTAGACGGCCGCGTCTGCGCCGCCGCGGGTGACGCGGCCAGCACCAGCACCAGCACTGCCGCAATCCGGGTCATCATCGCCTAGGCCTCCGCGCGCCGTGGGTCCTGCGGACAACCCGGCGCGCCGCTGGTCCGCGCCGCGTCGCCTCGCCGCACGGCGATGCCGCGGGCCCTCATCAGTCCTCGAAGGCCTCGACGTGGACGGTCCCGGGCTCCTGGCGGCGGGCGCCCTCCTCGATCCGGGCGAGCTGCGCCTGCGCGCGGCCGCACGGGAACCCGTAGCGGGCGCGGACGCGCTCGCTGGCGATGCCCAGGGCCAGCCGGGTCAGCGCGACGAACTCGTCGAGCGGGTAGTCCTGCCCGACCGCGAGGTGGTCCTTGATCACCAGCGACGGCGAGTAGCAGGCCTCGCGGGTCCCGTCCGGCCACCGGATATGGAAGCGCATCTCAGGCATCGCGCGGGACCCGCAGCGTGTTCCAGGCCGCCGCCCCCGTGGCCGCGGCCATCAACGGCGCGTCCCCGGGCGCGAGTTCCGCGTAGGTCGGCAGGTGGCGCGCCGCGCAGGCGTCCCAGACATGCGCCCGGGCGACCTCTCGGCCGGCATTGCGCAGCCGCGCCCGCCGGCTCGGCTCCAGGCTCGCCCGCATGGCCGACGCAATGGCGTCGGTGTCGTCCGGGTTCACCGACAGGGCTTCGCCGGGGGCGATATACTCGGTGAAGGGCGGCCGGCCCGACACGATCACCGGCGTTCCGCAGGCCATCGCCTCCAGAACGCACAGGCCGTAGCTCTCCGCGAGGGAGGGAGAGACCAGGGTGTCGGCGAGGCGGTAGAGGCCCGGCATGTCCGCCTGCGCCAAGGCGCCGGTTCGGATCACCGGCCGGCCGGGCCCGACCTCGAGCCCCTCGCGCTCGAGCGTGGCGCAGCACCGGGCCTCGTAGCCGGCCTGATCGAGAGGCGGCGCGGCGCCGGCCACGACGAGCTGCGCGTCGGGGCAGGTCCGGCGCAGGGCCGCGAAGGCCTCGACGATCGCCAGCGTGTTCTTGCGCGCCTCGAAGCCGCCGACGCTGAGGAAGACCGGGCCGCCGCCGAGGCCGAGGCGGCGGCGGAGCGCGTCATCCTCCGGCCCGGGATCGGGCGTGAAGGCCGCCCCGTCGACGCCCGTGCCGACCACGTCGGCCCGGGCGCCGTACTCGGCCGCCAGCGTCGCCGCCCAGGTCCGGCTGACGCAGAGCAGGCGCCCGGCATCGAGGATCGCCCGCTCCTCCCACTGCGCGAGCCGCGGATCGGTGAACGTGTCGATCCGATGGACCGTGCGCACGAAGCCCGGGATCAGGCGGCGCCGGGTCAGGGTGGCGAGCGCGTTGCCGCTGATCCGGCACTGGGCGTGGAAGACGTCGAAGTCGCAGGCGGCGGGCGTCGAGAAATGCGCCAAGTAGTCGGCGATCCGGGCGCCGACCAGCGCGGCGGCCGGTCCCGCGACCGGCTTGGCCGCGACCGAGATCACCGGACACTGCGCCGCGCGGAAGAAGCCGCCGCCGGTCGGGTCGGGCGCGTGGACCACCGCCTCGTGGCCGAGCCTGCCCAGGGCCTCCCCGAGAGCCAGAGCGTGGACCACGCCGCCGCGCGGGTCGGTCGAGTGCGTGAGGATCGCGATGCGCAAGCGGTCGACCATGGGACGGCTCACGGAGCCCCGCGGCCGGTCGGGGGACGCGCCGCGGCCCCGACCGCGCGCTCCGCCGCCCTCTCGGAGACGCGTCGGGGTTTGTTCTGCATGGTTCATGCCGACTCGGCGGCGGGCGTGCGGGTGCCGCGACGCCAACGTCGCTGGGGTCGACCCGCCGCGCCGATGTTGCCGGGAATCCTCGGGCAAGGGCGCGCCTCCCCACTCATGCCTAATTTTGCGTTACGAATTCAGTGCGTTTTCAAACTCTGCCCGGAACCGCTCTTTTCAGGGCCCTGTGTCAGATTGTATCTACCGCTCACGAGAGCCGGAGCCGTCGGTCCCGTGTCCAAGACGCTGAACACTGTCTTCCCCGCCCGCAGGATGCTGCGCCGCCTGGGCTTGTTGGGCGCCCTCTTGGTCCTTCCGACGGCGGTCCTCGCCTACGCGGACCTGCTGCCCGAATCCCTGGACATGCTGGGCTTCGACCTGGGCGACAGCCCGGACCTGCCCCACGTCGCTCGCCAGATCGCCATCGGCGCCCCGCTCAAGATCGTCGCCTTCGGGTCGTCCTCGACGGAGGGCGTGGGCGCGTCGACCCCGGCCAACGCCTACCCGGCCCGCCTGCAGATCGACCTGCGCAAGAAGCTGCACGGGATGGACGTGGCGGTCATCAACCGCGGCATCGGCGGCGAGCACGTCGACGACATGCTGGCGCGCCTCGACCGCGACGTGATCGCGGCCGAGCCCCAGCTCGTTATCTGGCAGACGGGCAGCAACGACCCGCTGCGCGGCGTGTCGCTCGACCATTTCCGCGAGGCCACTGTGTCGGCGATCCGCCGGATCCGGGAGGCCGGCATCGACGTGGTGCTGATGGAGCCGCAATGGTGCCCGAAGCTCGAATCCACGCCGGGCGCCTCGCGCTTCCGCGACGCGGTGCGCAGCATCGGCGACGAGCTCGACGTGCCGGTGATCCGCCGGGCCGACCTGATGCACGGCTGGGTGCGCGAGGGTAAGCTGACGACCAAACAGCTCTTCGCCGCCGACGGCCTGCACATGGCCGACCGCGGCTACGCGCTCCTGGCCGAGGCCGCCGCGCAGTCGATCCTGCAGGATGCCGGCCCGGTGCGCAGCCCCGAGGCGGTCGCCGAGTAGGCGCGCGATCCCGGCACCGGCTGGACTCGGCCGGCGAAGCTCCCCATCTCGGCGCGATCGAGAGCGGAGCCGAATCTTGAGCCAGGACGCATTCAGGTACGACGACCGGGGCGCCGTTCCCCAGATGCACGCGACCACGATCCTGATGGTCCGCAAGGGCGGCCGCGTCGTCATCGGCGGCGATGGTCAGGTCAGCCTCGGCCAGACCATCGTGAAGGGGAACGCCCGCAAGGTCCGGCGCCTCGCCAAGGGTGCGGTGATCGGCGGCTTCGCCGGCGCCACCGCGGACGCGTTCACGCTGTTCGAGCGCCTCGAAGCCAAGCTGGAGCAGTATCCCGGTCAGCTGACCCGGGCCTGCGTGGAACTCACCAAGGATTGGCGGACGGACCGCTACCTGCGCCGGCTCGAGGCGATGATGCTGGTCGCCGACCGCGAGGTCAGCCTGCTCCTGTCGGGCTCGGGCGACGTACTGGAGCCCGAGAGCGGCGTCATGGCCATCGGGTCTGGCGGCAATTACGCCCTGGCGGCCGCCCGCGCGCTGGAGGACGGCGACCTCGACGCCGAGGCGATCGTGCGGCGGGCCATGACGATCGCCGCCGAGATCTGCGTCTACACCAACGGAAACCTCGTCATCGAGGCACTGGATACCTGAGACCCGGCCGGGCGGAGCCGGGCTCGCCGGCTCCGCCGCCGTCGCCGCGCGCTCGATCGCTCACGGTGTGCCCGCGTCGCCGGGATCCCGTCGCGGGCGCTCGCGCATCGGCGCGGGGTCTGCCCGGCTCTACGCGGGTCATCACAGCTTCCGCGCGAACCGCGCCGCGGGCGAATACGCTGCGGCGCCGGTCTTTGCATCCTGCAAACCTTCCTCGAAGCCGCGCACGGATCGTAGCGCCGCAACGAAATCCGGCGCGCCGCCTCTTATCTCAGGTTGTACTCGCCGACGACAGCACTGCGCGGAACGATCACCGACGCTCGACTGCTGACAGCAGGTTTTCAACCGCCGTTCAACAGGGTTCATCCGGGCGATACAGCCCGCAGTAAGACAAAATTTACAGCGTATAATTTATCACAGCCGCCAGGGAACCAAATCCGAATTCCCGAATGGGGCCCTGGGGACTGACTATGCGCTCGATCAACGATGTCCGGATCGTAACGAAGCTGACTGCCGCATTCGGCAGCCTGGCGGCGGTCACGGTGGGGATCAGCGCCATCGGATACAGTCACCTGTCTTCGATCGAGCGCGTCAATCATCTCACGGAGCACTCCTATCAGGTCATCTCCGCCCTCGACGGCCTCACGCAGGCGATGGTCAATCAGGAGACCGGCCTGCGCGGCTACCTGATCGCGGGCGATCCGAAATTCCTGGAGCCGCTCCGCGCCGGCCAGAAGTCCTTCAAGGTGTCCCTGGAGAGCGCCAAGTCGCTCACCGCCGACAACGCCGCCCAGCAGGCGCGCCTGGAGGCCGTGCGCGGCTCGGCGGAGACGTGGTCGAACGATATCGCCGCCAAGGAGATGGCCCTCGTCGAGGCGGGGAACCTCGACAAGGCCCGGCAGATCGAGGCGAGCGGCGCCGGCAAGGCGTCCATGGATGCCCTGCGCGCCAAGATCGGCGAGGCCGAGAAAGCGGAGCGCGACCTCCTCGCCGCCCGAAGCGACGAGCAGGCGCGCTCCTTCGGCGCCGCCTACCTCGCGAGCCTGCTCGGCAGCGTCGCCAGCGTCGTCATCGCGGGGCTGCTGGCCTTCCTCGTCTTCGCCATGCTGACCCGCCCCCTCGGCCGCCTCGTGGCCGTGCTGCAGCGCATGGCCCGCGGCGAGATCGAGGCCGAGATCAAGGAGGCCGCCCGCGGCGACGAGATCGGCGCGGTCGGGCGTGCCGTGGACGGGATCAAGGCGATGGTCGCCAAGAAGGCCGCCGAGGAGGCCGAGATGAAGCGGATCGCCGACGCGGCCGCCGCGGCCGAGCGGCGCCGGACCATGATTGAACTCGCCGACAGCTTCGATCGCGCGGTCGGCGGCATCGTCGGCATGGTCTCGTCCTCGGCCACCGAGCTGCAGGCGACCGCCCGGACCATGTCGGCGACGGCGTCCCAGACCTCGAGCCAGTCGAACACGGTCGCGGCGGCCGCCGAGGAGGCCGCCTCCAACGTCAACACCGTCGCGGCGGCGGCCGAGGAACTCGGCTCCTCGGTGCAGGAGATCGGCCGGCAGGTGGACGGCTCAGCGCATCTGGCGCAGCGGGCCGTCTCCGACGCCGATCAGACCGGCGCGCTCGTCCAGGAACTGAGCAACTCCGTGTCGCGGATCGGCGACGTGGTCGGGTTGATCTCCAACATCGCCGGCCAGACCAACCTGCTGGCCCTCAACGCCACCATCGAGGCGGCCCGCGCCGGGGCCGCCGGCAAGGGCTTCGCGGTCGTCGCCTCCGAGGTGAAGGCGCTGGCCGAGCAGACTGCCAAGGCGACGCACGAGATCTCCGGCCAGATCGCGCAGATCCAGGCCTCGACCGGGCAGGCGGTGACGTCGATCGCCGGCATCACCGACCGGATTCGCGAGATCAGCGGCGTCGCCACCTCGATCGCCGCCGCGGTCGAGGAACAGGGTGCGGCGACCCAGGAGATCGTCCGCAACGTCGCGCAGGCGGCCGTCGGCGCCGGCGAGGTCACGAGCAACATCTCCGGCGTCGCCGGCGCGGCCGAGGAGACCGGCGTCGCCGCCGGCCAGGTCCTCGACGCGGCCTCGGAGCTGTCCCGGCAATCCGAGCACCTGACTGCGGAAGTCAGCCGCTTCCTCGACACCGTCCGGGCGGCCTGATCGGGTCGGGCGCGGCGCCCGCCGCGCCCCTTCCTCATCAGGACCCTGCTCAGAGGCGTGACAAATAATTCCGGATCAGCTCAGTTTACGACGTCTTGACGAATAACCGGCATTTTGACGCCAATCGCGCCTCGACGGTCGGATAGCAATGAAAATCGGCGGAAAACTCCTGAGCTTCGTCGGCGCCTGCAGCCTGACGACGCTGGTCGTGGCAGGGGTCAGCGTCGCGACGCTGAAGAGCTTCGAGCGCTCGCTGACGAGCGTCGAGAGCGCGTCGATCCGGGCGCTCGACGCCGCGAACTTCAACCGCCTCGCCGCCGAAGTCACCATGGACTCGCGCGGCGTCTACGCCTCCGCCGACCGCGCGGAAGCCGCGAAGTACACCGCCGGGATCCGCAAGGGTCTCGCCGAGATGGACGCGCTGCGGACCGACTGGGCACCGCGGGTGACCGAGGCCGAGCGGCCGCTCTTCGAGACGATGGTGCGCAACGCCGACGCGTTCCGCGCCCTCCGCAGCGCCCTCGCGGACGCGGGCGACACGACCGGCCCCAAGGCGGCCGCGGAGCTCGGGTTCAACGACGCCAACCGGGCAAACCGCAAGGCCTTCCAGGCCAGCATCGACGCCCTGGTGAAGCAGGGCCGGGGCGAGATGGCGGCGATCAAGGCCGACACCCAGGCCCTGTTCGAGACGCGCACGCTCCTCCTGCTCGGCCTCGCCCTGATCGGCACCGTGATCTGCTGCGCCCTCGGCCTGCTCATCGGTCAGCGGCAGATCGCCCGGCCGCTGCGGGCGGTCTCGGACGCGATCCAGCGCCTCTCGCGCGGCGACCACACCCTGCCCGCCGTCAAGCCGGGACGCGACGAGATCGGTGCGATCTGGACGAGCATGCAGGTCTTCAGCGACACGATGCGGGAGGCCGAGGGCCTGCGGCACGAGCACCAGCGGCTGGAGGCCGACACGGCGACGCGCAAGCGCGCCGAGATGGCCGGGCTCGCCGAGCGGTTCCAGGGCAGCATCGGCGGACTCGTCGAGCACCTCGCCGGGGCCGCCGCCGGGCTGGAGCGTGCCGCCGCGACCATGGCGGGCAACGCCGAGCACGCCGGCACGCAGTCGCAGGCGGTCACCCGCGCCGCCGAGACGACGGCCCACAACGTCGAGGCCGTCGCCGCCGCCACCGAGGAACTCGCCGCCACCGCCAGCGAGATCGGCGTCCAAGTGACCCAGACCTCGACGGCCGCCGAGAGCGCCGTCGAGGCGACGCGGCGGACCCGGGCGAGCGTCCAGGCCCTCGCCCGCAGCGCCGACGGCATCGGGCAGGTCGTCTCCCTCATCTCCACCATCGCCGGGCAGACCAACCTGCTGGCCCTCAACGCCACGATCGAGGCGGCGCGGGCCGGCGAGGCCGGGCGCGGCTTCGCGGTCGTCGCCACCGAGGTGAAGGATCTCGCGACGCAGACCGCCAAGGCCACCGAGGAGATCGCCGGGCAGATCGCCGCGATGCGGACCGCGACCCACGACGCCGTCGCGGCGATCGAGGAGATCGGCGGCACGATCGAGCAGGTCCACGGGATCGCCCTCGGCGTGGCCGCCGCCGTCGAGGAGCAGCAATTGGCGACCCAGGAGATCGCCCGCAGCGTCTCCGAGGCCGCCAGCGGCACCCGCGCCGTCACGGACACGATGGCGCTGGTCCTGGGCGCGGCCCGCGAGACGGGCGCCAGCGCCGCGGAAGTCCTCAACGCCGCCGCCGACATCGCGCGCCGCTCGAACGGGCTCGGCGGCGAGGTCGCGGGCTTCGTGACCCAGGTCCGCGCGGCCTGAGGCGGCCGGACCGACGCGCCCGTCATTTCGGAACCGCAGAGCCGGACCCGCGATGACGGAAGCGTCGCCGAGCGTTTCCCGCCACGTTGTTGCATTGCAGCGCGCGCGCCCCTAGGGTCGGCGCATTCGCAAGGACCCGGTGAAAGCCCGGGTGGCTCTTCCGGCCGCCGATCCGCCGGACCACGCATTCGAGACGCGCTCTGACCCGCCAGCGACGCGGGCACGCCGCTCGTGCGGATTCATCGATGTCAACACACGCAGCCCGGAACGCCGGATATCTCCGGTCGTGGACCTCCAACCTGCGCGGCGACACCCTGTCGGGGATCGTCGTCGCCCTCGCGCTGATCCCAGAGGCCATCGGCTTCTCGGTCATCGCCGGGGTCGACCCGAAGGTCGGCCTCTACGCCTCGGTCGTCATCGCCTGCACCATCGCCTTCGCGGGCGGTCGGCCGGCCATGATCTCGGCCGCTACCGCCGCGACCGCGGTGGTGATGGTCGACCTCGTGCGCGAGCACGGCGTCCAGTACCTCTTCGCCGCCACGATCCTGATGGGCGTCATCCAGATCCTGGCCGGGTTGCTCAGGCTGGGCCGGCTGATGCGGTTCGTCTCGCAATCGGTGATGACCGGTTTCGTCAACGCGCTGGCGATCCTGATCTTCCTGGCGCAGTTGCCCGAGCTCACCGGGGTCACGCCGGCGACCTACGGGCTGATCGCCCTCGGTCTGGCGATCATCTACGGATTCCCGCGGCTCACCCGCGCGATCCCGTCGCCGCTCGTGGCCATCGCCGTCCTGACGGCGATCACCGCGATCTTCCACCTCGACGTGCGCACGGTCGCCCATCTCGGCGCCCTGCCCTCGACGCTGCCGAGCTTCGCCCTGCCGGACGTGCCCCTCACCCTCGAAACCCTGCGGATCCTCCTGCCCTACGCGGCGACGCTCGCCGCGGTCGGCCTGCTGGAGAGCCTGCTCACGGCGCAGATCGTCGACGACATGACCGACACGGCCAGCGACAAGAATCGCGAGTGCATGGGCCAGGGCGTGGCCAACATGACCTCGGCCCTGTTCGGCGGCATGGGCGGCTGCGCGATGATCGGCCAGTCGGTGATCAACGTCTCGTCGGGTGCCCGCGGCCGCCTCTCGACGCTCGTGGCCGGCGCGTTCCTGCTGGTGCTCCTCGTGGCGCTGCAGGACCTGCTGGCCGTCGTGCCGGTGGCGGCGCTGACGGCCGTGATGATCATGGTCTCGATCAACACCTTCTCGTGGCGCTCGCTGCTGCGGCTGCGCACCAACCCGCTGCCCTCCTCGGCGGTGATGCTGGCGACCGTCCTGGTCGTGGTCGCCACCAAGGATCTCGCGATCGGCGTGCTGGTCGGCGTGCTGCTGTCCGGCGTGTTCTTCGCCGGCAAGGTCGCCCGGCTCAACCGGATCACGTCCGCCCTCTCGGCCGACGGCGGCACCCGGACCTACACCGTCACCGGGCAAGTGTTCTTCGCCTCGGCCAGCACCTTCTCGGAGGCGATCGACGTGCTGGAGCCGGTCGAGCGCCTCGTGATCGACGTCCACGCGGCGCATTTCTGGGACATCTCGGCCATTGCGGCCCTCGACCGGGTGGTGCTCAAGGCCCGCGCCCGGGGCCGCGACGTGACGGTCATCGGCCTCAACGAGGCCAGCGCGACCCTGGTGGAGCGGTTCGGCCGGCACGACAAGGGCGACGCCGCGGCGGTCCCGGCGGCGCACTGAGGCGGCGACCGGCCGACGCGTGGCCCCTTGCGCGGGGCCGCGCGCGACCCCATTCCCGGCGCGGGGCCGTTTTCGGGCCGGGAACAGGGATGGCAAAGCGGTGACGACGTTCTCTCCCCGCGAGATCGTGTCCGAACTCGATCGGTTCATCGTCGGGCAACACGACGCCAAGCGCGCCGTGGCGATCGCGCTGCGCAACCGCTGGCGCCGCCAGCAGCTGACCGGTCCGCTCCGCGAGGAGGTCGCGCCCAAGAACATCCTGATGATCGGGCCGACCGGCTGCGGCAAGACCGAGATCGCCCGCCGCCTCGCCCGGCTCGCCAACGCGCCGTTCCTGAAGGTCGAGGCCACCAAATTCACCGAGGTCGGCTACGTCGGCCGCGACGTCGAGCAGATCGTCCGCGACCTCGTCGAGGTGGCGATCGGCCTGACGCGGCAGGTGAAGCGCGAGGGCGTCAAGGCCAAGGCCGAGGCGGCCGCCGAGAACCGGATCCTCGACGCGCTCGTCGGGCCGACGGCGAGCCAGGCCACCCGCGACAGCTTCCGGCGCAAGCTCCGCAACAGCGAGCTTGACGACAAGGAAGTGGAGCTGGAACTGACCTCCGGCGCCCCCGCGGGCATGCCGATGTTCGAGATTCCCGGCGTTCCGGGCGCCTCGATGGGCGCGATCAACATCGGCGACATGCTCGGCAAGGCGCTCGGCGGCCAGCGTGGCAAGCCGCGCCGTGTGCTGGTGCGGGACGCCTACGCGCCGCTGATGGCCGAGGAATCCGACAAGCTCGTCGACGACGAGGTGCTCGTCCGCGAGGCGATCCGCGAGGTCGAGAACAACGGCATCGTCTTCCTCGACGAGATCGACAAGATCTGCGCCCGCGAGGGCCGCTCGTCCGGCGACGTCTCGCGCGAGGGCGTGCAGCGCGACCTGCTGCCGCTGATCGAGGGGACGACCGTCGCGACCAAGCACGGGCCGGTGAAGACCGACCACGTGCTGTTCATCGCCTCTGGCGCCTTCCACGTCTCGAAGCCGGCGGACCTCCTCCCCGAACTGCAGGGCCGCCTGCCGATCCGGGTGGAATTGCAGCCGCTGACGGTGGACGATTTCAAGCAGATCCTGACCGCCACCGAGGCGAGCCTTCTCAAGCAGACGGTCGCGCTGATGGAGACGGAGGGCGTCACCCTCACCTTCTCCGACGACGCCGTGGACGCCCTCGCGCGGGTCGCCGTGGAGGTGAACTCCTCGGTGGAGAATATCGGCGCGCGCCGGCTCCAGACGGTGCTGGAGCGGGTGATCGACGAGATCTCCTTCACCGCCACCGATCGGTCCGGCGAGACGGTGCCGATCGACGCGGCCTACGTGCGCGACCGGGTGCAGGATCTGGCCTCGAACGCGGATCTGAGCCGCTTCATCCTGTAAGGGCCGGTCACGGACGACGCCGGGCCGGCGGACGCTCCGCTGGCCCGGGACGGCGAGCCGTGCGCGAGGATGGCGTGTGCCATGAGGCCGAGCGTGGGCCGCGGCGGCCCCGGCATCTGCTATGCCCGCGCCGGATCCCGGTCCTCAGGAATGTCGCCCCCGTGTCACGCAACAGGTTCGGCCTCGGCGATACGGTGCTGTCCGTGGCGGCGCTGGTCACCGGCATGGTGTCGCTCCAGTGCGGCGCGACCTTCGCCAAAAGCCTGTTCCCAGCGCTGGGCGCGGCGGGGACCTCGGCCCTCCGGGTCGGCTTCTCGGCGCTGATCCTGATCGCCGTCTGGCGGCCCTGGCGGCGCAGCCTCCCGGCACGCGAGGCCGGCTGGATCGCCCTCTACGGGACGGCCCTCGGGCTGATGAACCTCCTGTTCTACCTCGCGCTGGCACGGCTGCCGCTCGGGCCGGCCGTGGCCATCGAATTCGTCGGGCCGCTGGCGGTCGCGCTGATCGCGTCGCGCCGCCGCTCGGATTTCCTGTGGATCGGCGTGGCGGTGGCCGGGCTCGCGCTGCTGCTGCCGATCGCCGGCGCGGACGGCCTCGACCCGGTCGGCGTCGCCCTCGATCTCGGCGCGGCCTTGTGCTGGGCGCTCTACATCCTGTTCGGGCAGCGCGCGGGGCGGATCGACGGCGGCCAGGCCGTGTCCCTGGGCATGCTGACGGCGGCCCTCGTCGTGGCGCCGTTCGGCGTGGCGGAGGCCGGACCGGCCCTGCTCGCGCCCGGACTCCTCATCGCCGGCTTCGCGGTGGCGCTGCTGTCGAGCGCCCTGCCCTACTCACTGGAGATGGTCGCCCTGCGCCGCCTGGACCGGAAGAGCTTCGGCGTGCTGATGAGCCTGGAGCCCGCCGTGGCGGCCTGCGCGGGTCTGGTCCTGCTGGGAGAGCGAATCAGCGCCGTCCAGTGGCTGGCGATCGCGCTGGTGATCGCGGCATCGGTGGGAATCACCGTGAGCGCGCGGCGCGCGGCTCCGCCGGCGGCCGTCCTGGAAGCCTGATCCCGGAGAACTACTTGCCCGCCAGGACGCGCGAAGCGACGTTGATGTATTTGCGGCCGGCTTCCTGCGCGTGCAGCACGGCGTCGCCGAGCTTCTCCTCGTCGCGGACGCTGGCCAGCTTGATCAGCATCGGCAGGTTGATCCCCGCCACGACCTCCACCGATCCGCCGTTCATGCAGGACAGCGCGAGGTTCGACGGCGTGCCCCCGAACATGTCGGTCAGCACCACCACACCGTCCCCGGTATTCACGCGACAGACCGCGGACATGATGTCCCGGCGTCGCAGCTCCATATCGTCCTCCGGCCCGATCGTGATCGTTTCGATCTGATCCTGTGGACCGACCACGTGCTCCAGCGCGGCCTTGAACTCGGTCGCCAGGAGTCCGTGGGTGACGAGCACCATGCCAATCATCGACACGTGTTCCAACGTCCTGTGTGTGCCGCCATGTTGTGCATCGCACAGCCCCCCACAAGGCGATCGCGACTTTTTTGCCCGGACATTGGTGCGATCATGCCACGGCCGCCGCGTGTGCGCCATGGGGGATACCAGTCTTGGGCGAATCGAGGCGCCTGTGCGGCTGCGAAGTCACGGCCGTGGCTTTCGCAGCGCCGCACGAACCAGGAGCGGTGCGAGGCCGGCCGCCCGCGCACCCCGATCGAGGACGAGGCGCGGAACGGCGAGGCCGAGGATGTCGGCGGGTTCCGGCGGCTCGGGCAGGCGCGGTGCCGTCTCCACCAGGTCGACGGCGAGATGCAGCACCGCCTCCGGCCGCACCGCCAGGCCGAGATCGGCCGCCGACAGGATCCCCTGGCCGCGGACCTCGACACGTCCGGCGAGCGCGGGATGGGGACCGGCCGTGATTCGCCCGTCGCGAATCGCGCAGAGCACCCGGTCGTCCGCCACGAAGGCGCCGTCCGGCGCGGCGGCGAGCAGGAGCGCGAGGCTGGACTTGCCCGCGCCCGAGGGACCCCGAATCAGGATCCCGGCCCCGCACAGCGCGATGCAGGCGCCGTGCAGGGTGACCATCAGGCGTGGAGCTGCCGCGGCGCCGCCGGCAGGCGCACGATGAAGCGGGCGCCGCGCACCGTCGGCTCGCCGTCCTCGTCGGGGGCGCCGGGCCGGTTCTCGGCGCGGATCGTGCCGCGATGGGCCTGGACGATCTGGCGGGAGATCGACAGGCCGAGGCCGGAGTTCTGGCCGAAACCCTGCTCCGGCCGGTCGGTGTAGAAGCGCTCGAAGATCCGCTCCAGGGCGTGCTCCGGGATGCCAGGTCCCTCGTCCTCGCAGATCATCTCGACCTCCCCGCGCACGCGGCGCAGCACGACCCGGACCTTCGCGTCGGTCGGCGAGAACGAGCGGGCGTTGTCGAGGAGATTGTTGACCACCTGCCCGAGCCGGCTGTCGTGGCCGATGATCGTGAACGGCGCGTCCTGCTCCGAGCCCGTCGCCTCGACGTCGAGCTGGATCAGGCAATCCTTCGGGCGCCGGCGCTCGTTGGCGACCGACACGACGGTGGTGAGCAGCCGCCGGAGATCGACGCGCCGGGCCTCGGCGCGGGCGAGCTCCGCGTCGAGGCGCGAGGCGTCGGCGATGTCGCTGATCAGACGGTCGAGGCGCTTCACGTCGTGCTGGATGATCGCCATCAGCCGGCCACGGGACTCGTCGGTCTTGGCGAGCGGCAGTGTCTCGACCGCGCTGCGGAGCGAGGTCAGCGGGTTCTTCAACTCGTGGCTGACATCCGCCGCAAAACTCTCGATCGCGTCGATTCGCCGGTAGAGGGCCTGAGTCATGTCGCGCAGGGCGCCCGACAGGTGGCCGATCTCGTCCGTACGTTCGGTGAAGTCCGGGATCTCCTCGCGGGTCTTGATACCCATGCGGACCTTCTCGGCGGCCTCCGCGAGGCGGCGGACCGGTCCCGCGATCGCACCCGCCAGCAGGAACGAGAGCACCACCATCACCGCCGAGGCGACGAGGAAGACCTGCAGCAGACCGAACCGCTCCGAAGCGATGACCCGGTCGATGGCGTCGCCCTGAGTCGAGATCAAGAGGGCGCCGCGGACCGAGCCCGCCCGGTGGATCGGCACCGCCACCGAGACGGTGGTCTCACCGAGCTTGTTCCGGCGCACGAGGCTGCCGCGATTGCCGCCGAGCGCCGCCTGGACCTCCCGGAGCGAGTGCCCGTTCACCGGCCCCGTCTCCTCGGTGGTCTCGGACCGGCTGCGGAACAGGCCGCCGAGCTTGGACTGTACCGCCTCGAAGGCGGATTCGAGGATGCCGGGCTTGTGGGGCTTCGGCTCGAGCGGGTCGGGCCGGCTGGCATCGCCGCGCTTGAACAGGGTGCGGGTGTCGAACAGGAGGCCGCCCTCTTGGTCGTAGACCCGGGCGCGGTTGCCCGTCGGCGTCACGAGGCGCGACAGCAGCGGCGCCACCTTCTCGGGGTTCAGCGAGAAGGCGAGCGGCTGCGATTCCTCCTCCGCCGCCTCGCCGGCCTGCTGCTGGAGCAGCTTGTCGGGATCGATGCGGATCGTGTCGGTGTCCACCGAGGCCGAGGCGGCGATCGCCCCCGCGATGATCTCGCCCTGGATGGCGAGGCTCTGGATCCGGGCCTGGATCAGGCCCTGGCGGAACTGGTTGAGGTAGAGGAACCCAACGAGGAGCGCGATCAGCCCGACGAGGTTGAGGACGACGATGCGGCGCGTCAGGCTCGACGAGGCGCGCTGGCCGACCGCCTCCCACACGGCGCGGGGCCAGCCGAGCGGTCGGGACAGGGTCTGGGCCAGGGAGGCGCGGGGCGGGGCATCCTCGGTCTGGGTCTGGGTACGTGCGGCCACGGGGCTGATCCTGGAGATCACGCCTCCTTGAAGCGGTAGCCGACGCCGTAGAGCGTCTCGATCATGTCGAAGCTCTGGTCGGTGACCTTGAACTTCTTCCGCAACCGCTTGATGTGGCTGTCGATGGTCCGGTCATCGACGTAGACTTGGTCGTCGTAGGCCGCGTCCATGAGCGCGTTGCGGCTCTTCACGACGCCGGGGCGCTGGGCGAGCGCCTGGAGGATCAGGAACTCCGTGACCGTCAGCGTCACCGGCTCGCCCTTCCACGTGCAGGTGTGCCGCTCGGGATCCATCATCAGCGCGCCGCGCTCGAGCGACCGGGCCGCGACCTCGGCCTCGCCGCGGGGCGTGCTGCCGGGGGCCTCCTTGGCGAAGCGCCGGAGCACCGCCTTCACCCGCTCCACCAGCAGGCGCTGCGAGAACGGCTTATGGATGAAGTCGTCCGCGCCCATCTTGAGGCCGAACAGCTCGTCGATCTCCTCGTCCTTCGACGTCAGAAAGATCACGGGAAGGTCAGATTTCTGCCGCAGGCGTCGGAGAAGCTCCATCCCGTCCATGCGCGGCATCTTGATGTCGAAGATCGCGAGATCGGGCGGGGAGTGGCGCAGACCGTCCAGCGCGGAGGCCCCGTCCGTGTAGGTCTGGATGCGGTAGCCTTCGGTCTCCAGCGCGATCGACACAGAGGTGAGGATGTTCCGGTCGTCGTCGACGAGGGCGATGGTCGGCATGCGCGGTCCCTGACTGAACGGGCTCAGGCGCGGTCCCGGCTCTTCGCACAGGCCGCGCCACGTCCCGGCCCCGAGGGGGCAGACAAAAACGCGAACCGGGCAGTTTGGGCGCAGCCCGGCACACGCAAAGGGACAGGTGCTTTAGTACGGCCGATCGGAAAAAGCGAGCGGCGGTCATAGCTTGGCCGTAACACGGGAGCGCACCGGTCCTTCCGCGGCCGATCTGACGCGGTCGCGGTGCCTCGCGCCGCCGACGCTGCGCCGCTAACGTGGCGGCGAAACCGGGCGGCTGTCCGGAGGGGAGGAATCGCGCATGGGCGAGACGATCGACACGGGTCCCGGGGCGGGCGGACCGGCCCGTCCGCTGCCGGCCGAGGCGGCGCCGTTCGACGCGATCGGCCTGGCGCGCACGCTCCTGCGCAGCGTCCGGTCCGGGGCGCTCGCGACCCTGGAGCCGGACGGCACACCCTTCGCCTCCCTCGTCACCATCGCCACCGACGCGGACGGCACGCCGGTGATGCTGCTGTCGCGGCTGTCGGCCCACACCCGCAACCTGCTGGCCGACCCGCGCTGCTCGCTCCTGTTCTCGCAGGGCGGCAAGGGCGACCCGCTCGCCCATCCCCGCCTGACCGTGGTCGGACGCGCTCTGCAGACCGCCGAGGCGCGGGCCCGGGAGCGGTTCCTGGCCCGGCACCCGAAGGCCAAGCTCTACGCCGATTTCCCGGATTTCGGCTTCTTCGCCCTGGCGCCGGAGGCCGGCCACCTCAATGGCGGCTTCGCCAAGGCCGCGACCCTGACCCGCGACCAGCTCCTCCTCGACCTCTCGGATGCGCAGGCGATCGTGGCGGGCGAGCGCGGCGCCGTCGAGCACATGAACGCCGACCACGCCGACGCGCTGGCGCTCTACGCCGCCGGCGCCGGCGGCGCGGCCGACCTGCCCTGGCGACTCACCGGCCTCGACCCCGAGGGCATGGACCTGATGGCGGCCGACCGCACGGTGCGCGTCCCCTATCCGGAGCGCGTCACCGACATGGGTGCGCTGCGCAAAAGCCTCGTTGCCATGGCCGCGCGGGCGCGCGCGACCGGTGCGGACGCGTAAACGCGCAAGGACTTGGCGATCAGGCATGGCGAAAGGTCGCTGACCGCCCCATATCGGCCCCATGAGCGATACCCAGACAGATACCTACCCCTTCAGCCTCGACGTGGAGCCGGTCGGCGAGAGCGGCTCCCTGTTCCAGTGGAGCATCCGCAAGCACGGCAAGCTGCACCAGCGCTCGGACCGGAAGCATCCGACCGAGGCCAAGGCGCGCTCCCACGGCGAGGCCGAGATCGAGCGACTGATCCGCGACCGCGGTCGCTGAGCCGGATCGCTCCTCGGCGCCAGACACGATCGTGACCCGGGGGCCGGCTCGTTCCGGCCCCCGTTCGCTTGCGTGCGATCACCGACCGGGCCCGCTCTCCCCCCGGGCGCTCAGGCCGCGCTTGGCGCCTTCCCGCCGCGCTGCTATCTCGCGCGGGAGCCGCTCCATCCGAACACGTCCTGACGTCAGACGGTGCGCGCCGGCGCGCGCCCGAACGGAATGCCGATGACAGCCCCGATCGACACCATCCGCAACTTCTCGATCGTCGCGCATATCGACCACGGCAAATCGACCTTGGCCGACCGGCTGATCCAGGCCACTGGCACGGTCGCGCTCCGCGACATGAGCGAGCAGATGCTCGACTCGATGGACCTCGAGAAGGAGCGCGGCATCACCATCAAGGCGCAGACCGTGCGCCTGGAGTACAAGGCCCAGGACGGCAAGGACTACGTCCTGAACCTGATGGACACGCCCGGCCACGTGGACTTCGCCTACGAGGTCTCGCGCTCGCTCGCCGCCTGCGAGGGCTCGCTCCTGGTGGTCGACGCCTCGCAGGGCGTCGAGGCGCAGACGCTCGCCAACGTCTACCAGGCGCTCGACGCCAACCACGAGATCGTCCCGGTCCTCAACAAGGTCGACCTGCCCGCCGCCGAGCCGGACCGGGTCAAGGAGCAGATCGAGGAGGTGATCGGCCTCGACGCCTCCGACGCCGTGCCGATCTCGGCCAAGACCGGCCTCAACATCGAGGCGGTGCTGGAGGCGATCGTCAACCGCCTGCCGCCGCCGAAGGGCAGGAGCGACGCGCCTCTGAAGGCGCTGCTCGTGGACAGCTGGTACGACGCCTATCTCGGCGTCGTCGTGCTGGTGCGGATCATCGACGGCACACTCAAGAAGGGCATGACCATCCGCATGATGGGCGCCGACGCCGTCTACGGCGTCGACCGGATCGGCGTGTTCCGGCCGAAGATGGCCGACATCGACGCGCTGGGACCGGGCGAGGTCGGCTTCTTCACCGGCTCGATCAAGGAGGTGGCCGACACCCGCGTCGGCGACACGATCACCGAGGACAAGCGCCAGACCACCGAGATGCTGCCGGGCTTCAAGGAGGTCCAGGCGGTGGTGTTCTGCGGCCTGTTCCCGGTGGACGCGGCCGAGTTCGAGAACCTGCGCTCCGCCATGGGCAAGCTCCGGCTCAACGACGCCTCGTTCTCCTACGAGATGGAGACGTCGGCGGCGCTGGGCTTCGGGTTCCGCTGCGGCTTCCTCGGGCTCCTGCACCTGGAGATCATCCAGGAGCGGCTGGAGCGCGAGTTCAACCTCGACCTGATCTCCACGGCGCCCTCGGTGGTCTACCACCTGAAGATGCGCGACGGCGAGACCAAGGAGCTGCACAACCCGGCCGACATGCCGGACATCATGAAGATCGAGACGATCGAGGAGCCGTGGATCCGCGCCACGATCCTGACGCCCGACGAGTATCTCGGCGGCGTGCTGAAGCTCTGCCAGGACCGCCGCGGCGTGCAGATCGACCTCAACTACGTCGGCAAGCGCGCCATGGTGGTCTACGACCTGCCGCTGAACGAGGTCGTCTTCGACTTCTACGACCGGCTGAAGTCGATCTCGAAGGGCTACGCCTCGTTCGACTACCACGTGTCGGATTACCGCGAGGGCGACCTCGTGAAGATGTCGATCCTGGTGAATGCCGAGCCGGTGGACGCCCTCTCGATGCTGGTCCACCGCACCCGCGCCGAGTCGCGCGGCCGGGCCATGTGCGAGAAGCTGAAGGACCTGATCCCCCGCCACCTGTTCCAGATCCCCGTCCAGGCGGCGATCGGCGGCAAGATCATCGCCCGCGAGACCATCCGGGCGCTGTCGAAGGACGTCACCGCCAAGTGTTACGGCGGCGACATCTCGCGCAAGCGCAAGCTTCTCGACAAGCAGAAGGAAGGCAAGAAGAAGATGCGCCAGTTCGGGCGCGTCGAGATCCCCCAGGAGGCGTTCATCGCCGCCCTGAAGATGGACGATTGATCCACCGTGTCTTTGCGAGCGGAGCGAAGCAAACCAGGTGCGCGACGCTCGTCAATGGCCCGCCGCCCTGGGTTGTTTCGCTGCGCTCGCAATGACGGTGGTGCCGCTTACCCCGGCGGCAGCACGTCGATCTGGATGCCCGCGTAGTACGCCGCCAGATTGGCGATGTCGGCGTCCGACAGCTCCTTCGCGACCACGTTCATGATCTCGTTCTGCCGCTTGCCGTCGCGGTACTCGGTGAGCGCTTTCACGAGGTAGGGCTCGACCTGCCCGGCGAGGTTCGGCGCCTCCGGCAGCTTCGAGAGCCCGTCCATGCCGTGGCAGGTCTGGCAAGCGGTCGCGCGCTTCTTGCCTGCGGCCGCGTCGCCGGCCTGCGCCGAGAGCGGGACGAGGGTGGCGGCGAGGAGGAGAAGCGGGCGGATCATCGGGCGGGCTCGAACTCTGAGATCAGTGAAGACTTGTCCGCTCGCGTCGGAACGGGACGCGCGCCCTCTCCCGCACGTCAGAGAGGGCGCGTTGCGGCTTTCCGCGACCTGGCGCCTCACGAGCGGAGAGGCGCCAGGTCACAAAAGACTACTTCTCGTAGGAGATCCGGTAGATCGCCCCGGCGGAATCGTCCGAGACCAGCAGCGAGCCGTCGAGCATCACCGCGACGTCCACCGGGCGGCCGAGATACTCGCCGTCGCCGGTGAGCCACCCTTCCGCGAACGGCTTGACCGACTCGACCTTCCCGTCGGCCCCGAGCTTGGCGAACATCACCCGGGCGCCCACCGGCTCGGTGCGGTTCCACGAGCCGTGCTCGGCGATGAAGATCCCGCCCTTGTAGGCGGCCGGGAACTGCTTGCCGTTGTAGAAGGTCATGCCGAGATCGGCCGCGTGCGGCGGCAGCTCGGCCTGCGGGGCGACGGCGTCGGCCGGCGGGGTCTGGTCCTTGTACTCGACCGTGCGGACCGAGCCGCCACCGAACCACGGGAAGCCGAAATTCTCGCCCGCCTTGGTGGAGCGGTTCAGTTCGCCCGGCGGCTTGTCGTCGCCCATGCCGTCGACCTGGTTGTCGGTGAACCACAGCGACTTGTCGGTATTGAAATCCATCCCGACGGAGTTGCGGATGCCGGTCGCGTAGACCTCGCGGTTCTTGCCGTCGGCGTCGATGCGGATGATGCCGCCGATGCCAGTCTTCTTGTAGAGGTCCGCCTTCTCGGCGGGCGGCACGTTGTAGGGCTGGCCGAGCGCGATGTAGGTCTTGCCGTCCGGACCGACCCGGCAGACGCGGGCCGTGTGGTTGAAGCTCTCCTCGGAGGCCGGGATCAGCTGTCCCTGCTTGACCAGCACGCCGGCGGCGACGTCCGGGTTCTCGTAGAAGAACTCGGCGGCCGGGAAGGCCAGGACGCGGTTCTGCTCGACCACGGTGAGCACGCCGTCCTTCGAGAAGCAGACGCCGTTCGGGATCTTGAACGTGATGCCCGGCGCGAAGGGGCGGACCTCGTCGGCGACCCGGTCCTTGTCGCGGTCGGTGACCGTGTAGATCTTGCTCTTGCGCGTGCCGACGAAAAGCACCCCGGCATTGGGACCGACCGCGATGGCGCGGGCGTCCGGCACCACCGCGTACAGGTCGATCTTGAAGCCGTCCGGCAGCTTGATCTTCGACAGGTTCTTGCGGATCGCGTCGGGGCGGCGGCCGGTCTGCGGGATCTCCGCGGCGGCCTGGGTGTCGGTGCTGTGGAAGCCCTGGAGCTTCTCGAGGTCGTCGGTCTTGGCCTTGGTCTCGGCAGGGGCCGCACCCTGCGCCAGGGCGGGGAGCACCGCCGCCGGCATGGCCACGCCCGCGAAGAGCGCGGCGAGAAGCAGAGATCGCATCGATAGAATCCTCCCGGCGGCCCTTGGACCAGGGCATTACCGGGAAGGAACGATAGGGGCGCCGCAGAGACCGGCAAGCCGCGCCGGTGACGCGGCAGGAGCCCTGTCGCTGTCCGCGGGGTTTCCGATCGTCACCTCAGTGGGGTCGCACCCTCCGTCATCGCGAGCGAAGCGAAGCGACCCAGGGCAGCGCGACTTCGAGGCGCTCAGCGCCGCCCTGGATTGCTTCGCTTCGCTCGCAAAGACGGGAGGCCGACCGGAACTGGCCTCAGGCCACCTTGCGCGGCACGAGGCGCTCGCTGCCCAGGGCGACGTCGGCCCCGGACACGCCGGACTCGGTGTACTCGGCGTCCTCGTTCACCCGCCAGACGTCGTGCCGACGCCGGCCGCAGAGGATGTTCTCCACGGTCAGCATCGCGGTCATCATCGCGTGGTCCTGATTGTTGTACTTGTGCATGCCGTTGCGGCCCACGAGGTGCAGGCTCGGGAAATCCCGCTCCAGCTCCCGCCGCACGGTGACGACGTGGCCGGCATACTCCTCGTCGTAGACCGGGTAGGCCTTCGGCTGGCGGACCACGCAGGCATCGACGACGTCGGCCGGGTCGATCAGGCCGATCTGACCGATCTCGCGCTTGGCGAGCTCCACCAGCTCCGAATCGTCGGCGTTCCAGAGGCCGTCGCCCTCGAAGCAGAAATACTCCAGGCCCAAGCAGGTGTGGTCCGCGTCCGGCACCATCTCGGGCGACCAGGAGCGGAAATTCTGCACCCGGCCGACCTTCACCGACGGGTCGTGGATGTAGATCCAGTTGTCCGGGAAGTTCTTGTCCGACTTGGCGATGAGCGCCACCGTCAGGAAGTCGCGGTACTTCAGCGCCCGGGCGTTGAAGGTGCTGAGCGGCCGCGGGCGGATGGCGTCGACGAGCTCGCGGACCGGCGCGGACGAGACGACGTTGCGGGCCGTGAAGGTCTCGCGGCTGCCGTCCGAGCGGCGGGCCGCCACCGTCCAGATGCCGGTTCCGGCATCGTAGCTGAGGGAGTCGACGCCGCGGTCGAGCTTCAGCTGCCCGCCCTGGGCGCGGATCTTGGCGGCTGCCGCCTCCCACATCATGCCGGGGCCGCGGCGGGGATAGCGGAACGACTCGATCAGAGTCTTGATGACGGGGCCGCCGGCCTTCGGCGCCTTGCGCAGGCCCAGCGACCGCTTGATGCCGTCGCGGATCGCCGCGCCGAGGTCGAGCCCCTTGATGCGCTGCGCCGCCCAGTCGGCCGAGATCGCGTCGCACGACATGCCCCACACCTTCTCGGTGTAGGTCTTGAAGAAGATCGAGAACAGGCGCTCGCCGAACTGGTTGCGGACCCAGGCGTGGAAGGTCTTGGGCTCCGCCACCGGCCGCAGGCGGGCGTAGAGGTAAGAGGCGACGCAGGCCGCGCTGGTGAGGATCCCGAGGTTGCGCAGAGCCTCGAAGGCCTTCAGCGGGTAGGCGTAGTAGCGCCCGCGATAGTAGATCCGCGACAGGCGCGGGCGCTCGATGAAGTCGTCGGGGAGGATCTCGTCCCAGAGATCGACCACGGCCTGGGACTTCGAGAAGAACCGGTGGCCGCCGATGTCGAACAGGTAGCCGTTGTGCGAGACGGTGCGCGAGATCCCGCCGACCTGCGCCGGATCCCGCTCCAGGACGGTGACGGAGCGGCCCTTCTTCGACAGCAGGTAGGCGGCAGTCAGACCCGCAGGCCCGGCGCCGATCACCAGCGTCTCGGTGTGGTGGCTCATCCCATGCTCCGGCGATTGGTGCGGCGCGCGACGCGCAGGACGCCGACCGGTCGCCAGGATGCCCGGTCGTGGTTAAGGAATCGCTGGCGCCGCGGGGCCGGATCGACGGCCGGGCCGCGCGTCCGGTGCCCTTTGACCGCGCGTTAAGCGGAACCGCGCGAGCATGCCGGCGAGGGCATCGACCGCCCGCCCGGGTGATCCACCAAACATGCCGGCTCCGGCGCTACCCCTCTCCCGACCGCGCGGGCGGATCGAGGCCCGCACGCTGCTGTGGATCCTCGCCGCCCTGTGCATCGCGACGATGAACGCGCCCCACGCGGTTTGGGAAACCGTCCAGCACCTGCGCGTCCCGGATACCGACGACGCGATGCGCCTCGTGGAAGTCCGCGACCTGCTGGCCGGCCAGGGCTGGTACGACAACGTCCAGTACCGATTCCTGCCCCCGGGCGGCGTGCCGAGCCACTGGTCGCGCCTCGTCGACGCGCCGATCGCCGGCCTGATCCTGGCGCTCACGCCCCTGACGGGCTCCGCGCTCGCCGAGGGCCTGACGGCGGCACTCTGGCCCGTGCTGCTCTTCGGGCTCTACGGCTGGCTCCTGTATCGCGGCGTCCGGCACAGCTTCGGCAGCCGTGCCGCGCTCCTGGCCCTGATCGCGGCCACGCAGACCTTCGGTGTGACGATCCAGTTCCAGGCGGGGCGGGTGGACCACCACAATCTGCAGATTCTCTCGATCCTCGGTCTCGCCTTCTGCATGATCCGCGGCGGCCTGCGACCCGGCCTGATCGGCGGGATCCTGGCGGCCGTGTCGCTGGCGATCGGGCTCGAGGGCCTGCCCTTCGTCGCGCTGGCGGCCCTCTTCCTCACGGGCGACTGGTGCCTGCGCGGACGGCCCGCGCTGGCGTCGCTCGCGGGCTTCGGCCTGGGTCTCGGCCTCGCCGCCCCCGCGCTGTTCGCCGTCCAGACGGCCCCCTCGCTCTGGGGTGTCTCCCACTGCGACGCGCTCTCGCCACCCTGGCTCTGGCTCACCCTGGGCGGCCTCGCCCTCGCCGCGATCGCCGCCGCCGCGGGCGAGCGCCTCGCGACGGTCCCGGCGCGCCTCGCCCTGGCGGGCCTCGCGGGCAGCGTCCTGCTGGCCGGGTTCGCCGCCGCCTTCCCGTCCTGCCTCGGCGGCCCGTTCCCCGACATGCCGCCGCTGGTGCGGATCCACTGGCTGCTCACGGTCAACGAGATGGCGCCGCTGGCGAAGTTCGTGGCCCGCGGCCAGTGGGAGGCGCTGGTCTTCTACCCGGTCGTGATCCTCGCGAGCCTCACGGCCGCCGGGATGGCGTGGCGCGGCCCCGAACGCCGGGCCTGGTCGGTGGTCGCGCTGTTCCTGTGGCCGGGGCTGATCCTCGGCGTCGCGCAGTTCCGCGGACTCTACATCGTCTCCGGCTTCGTGCCGCTGGTGGCGGGCGTGGTCCTCGACCGCGCGCTGGCACGGGCAGCCCTGCCGGCCGGGGCGCGGCGCTGGCCCGTCGCGCTCCTCGGCGCCGCGATGGTCAGCAGCCTCTGGATGATCCCGGCGCTCCTGGCGGAGACCCTCGCGCCCGGCCTGCGCACCGCGCCCGACGCGGCCGAGACCAATGCCTGCCTCGGCGACACCGCGGTCCGCCCCCTGGCGCACCTGCCGGAAGGCACCGTGCTCGCCCCGATCTTCATGGGGCCGTCGATCCTCCTCCGCACCCCGCACAGCATCGTCGCCGCGCCCTATCACCGGGCCATTCCCGGCCTCACGGCGGCGATCGAGGGGCTGGGCGGCACCGAGGCCGACCTCGACCGGGTGCTGACGGCGTTCGACGTCCGCTACCTCGTCGCCTGCCCGGCCCGGCCGGCCGAGGACCTTCAGGCGGAGACGGCGTTCGCCACGCGGCTCGCCGCGGGCACGGCCGGGAGCGCGCGCCTCGTGCCGCTGGACGTGCCCGGTCCCCTCAAGGTCTGGCGCGTCGCGCCCTGACGATCAGAGCAGGCGCCGATCGAGGCGGATGATCCGGCAGGGATCGCCGGCGCGCGCGGCCGGCGCGTGCGGGGCGCGGATCAGCAGGGCTTCGGACCGTCCGAGGACGGCGAGCATCGACGAGTCCTGACGCCGCTCGGCGGTCGCGACCGGTAGACGGTCGGGCTCGAGGGCGAGGCTCGCCCGCATGTAGTCGGCCCGGCCGTCATTCTCCGGCATGTCGCGGCCGAGCGTCGCCGGCTCGCTCCGGTCGGCACCGGCCCGCGGATCACCCTGGAGCGCGCGGATGGCGGGCACCACGAACAGGAGCCCGCACACGATGGACGAGACCGGGTTGCCCGGCAGCCCGATGACCAGCATGTCGCCGAGGCGGCCGTGCATCAGCGGCTTGCCCGGCCGGAGGGCGACCCGCCAGAAGCCGAGCTCCAACCCCTCCTTGGCGAGCGCGGCCTGAACCAGATCGTGGTCGCCGACGGAGGCGCCTCCGAGGGTGATCAGCAGGTCGGCGCGCGCCGCGCGGGCGCGACGGAACGCGTCCGCCAGGGCGTCGTGGTCGTCCCCCGCGATGCCGAGATCGACGATGTCGGCGCCCGCCTCGGCGGCGAGGGCACCGAGCGCGAGGCTGTTGGAGGCGACGATCTGGTCCCAGCCGGGCGTCGCGCCCGCCTCCACCAGCTCGTCACCGGTGGCGAGGATCGCGACGCGCGGCCGGCGGCGGACCGGGAGGCGCGGGTGACCGGCCGCCGCGGCAAGCGCCAGCCGCCGCGCATCGAGGCTCATGCCGGCCGGGATCAGGGTCTCGCCGGCGGTGAAGTCGAGGCCGGCCCGGCGGATGAACCGCGCCGGCTCCACGGGCTCCAGGACGCGCACCGCGCCCGCCTCGGCGGCGGCGTTCTCCTGGATCAGGATCGCGTCCGCGCCCTCCGGCACCGGCGCCCCGGTGAAGATCCGGACCGCCTCGCCCGGGCCGATGCGGCCGGAGAAGCCGTGACCGGCCGCGCTGGCGCCGATCAGCCGCAGGATCGCCCCGACCTCCCCGGCGTCGGCGCCGCGCACGGCGTAGCCGTCCATGGCGGAGGCCGGGAACGGCGGCTGGGTCCGTGAGGCGACGACGTCCGCGGCGAGCGTCCGGCCGCAGGCCTGCGCCAGCGGGACGGTCTCCGGCTCGACCGGCGCGGTGACGCTCGCGAGCACCCGCGCCAGCGCCTCGGCGACCGGGATCAGGCCGCTCATTCCGCCGGGGCCCGGTAGGTGCCCGAGCGGCCCCCGTCCTTGGCGGTCAGCCGGATCCCCTCGATCCGCATGCCGCGATCGACCGCCTTCACCATGTCGTAGACCGTCAGGCAGGCCACCGAGACGGCGGTCAGCGCCTCCATCTCGACGCCGGTCGGGCCCTGGACCCGGACCTCGGCGGCGATGCGCAGGCCCGGGAGCGCGTCGTCGGGCTCGCACTCGACCCGCACCTTCGACAGCAGCAGCGGGTGGCAGAGCGGGATCAGCTCGTGGGTGCGCTTGGCCGCCATGATGCCGGCGAGCCGGGCCGTGCCGATCACGTCGCCCTTCTTGGCGTCGCCCTCGCGGATCAGGGCCAGGGTCTCCGGCTTCATCACGATCTGGCCTTCCGCCCGGGCCGTCCGGTCGGTGGCGGGCTTGTCGGTGACGTCGACCATGTTGGCCGCGCCGCTGGTGTCGAGATGGGTCAGCGTCGAGCCCGGCCGCATGCCTTACGCCTTCTTCCGCGGCTTGCCGCCCTTGGCCTCCGCGGCGCCGAACAGCAGGGCGTGGGCCGCCTCCGCGACGTCCGGCTGCCGC
This sequence comes from Methylobacterium oryzae, assembly GCF_021398735.1. Lineage (NCBI taxonomy): Bacteria > Pseudomonadati > Pseudomonadota > Alphaproteobacteria > Hyphomicrobiales > Methylobacteriaceae > Methylobacterium > Methylobacterium oryzae. The sequence goes on along the minus strand of NZ_CP090349.1, from coordinate 1,664,523 downwards.
ATCAGGCTCTCGCCGACCAGCACCACGCCGAGGCCGTTGTCCCGCAGCCGGACCACGTCGGCGTGGTCGCCGATCCCGCTCTCGGCCACGGCGATCCGGTCCGCCGGGATCCCCGGCGCCAGTCGGATCGCGGTCTCGAACGAGACCTCGAAGGTCTTGAGATTGCGGTTGTTGATGCCGATCAGCGCCGTGCCGAGGGGGATGGCCCGCGCCAGCTCGGCCTCGTCGTGCACCTCGACCAGGACGTCCATCCCGAGGAGGTGCGCCGTCTCGACCAGGGCGACGGCCTCGTCGTCGTCGAGGCAGGCCATGATGACCAGGATGCAGTCGGCACCCCAGGCCCGGGCCTCGTAGACCTGATAGGGCTCGAACAGGAAATCCTTGCGCAGGACGGGCAACGCGCAGGCGGCGCGCGCCGCCGTCAGGTACTCCGGCCGCCCCTGGAACGAGGGCTCGTCGGTCAGCACCGACAGGCAGGTGGCGCCGCCGGCCTCGTAGGCGGCGGCGAGGCTTGCCGGGTCGAAATCGGCGCGGATCAGGCCCTTCGAGGGCGAGGCCTTCTTCACCTCGGCGATGAGCGCCGGGCGGTCCGCGCCGAGATGGCTCCGGATCGCCGCCGCGAAGCCGCGCACCGGCTCCGCCTGCGCGACCTTCCGCTCCAGCTTGGCGAGCGGCACCCGCAGCTTCGCCTCGGCGATCTCGCGGCGCTTGTAGGCCTCGATGCGGGCGAGGACGTTCGGCCGCTCGGTCGGCGTCCCGGCGCCGGTCTCCGGGGTCGCCTCGTGCGTCAGCGAGCTCATCGGCCCTCCTGCCCGTTGGAGTGGTCGTTCGAGGCCCGGACGAGGCGGGCGAGCGTCGCCCGGGCGGCCCCGGAATCGACGGCATCCTGCGCCTGCGCGACGCCGTCCGCCAGGGCCTGCGCGGCCCCCGCGACCACGAGCGCCGCCCCCGCGTTGAGGACCGCGATGTCCCGGTAGGCGTTCCGCGCACCCGCCAGCACGGCCTCCAGGGACCGCGCGTTGTCGGCCGGGTCGCCGCCGCGCAGCTCCTCGGGCGCGCGCAGCGCCAGACCGAGGTCGCGCGGGTCGATGGTGAAGTGGGACAGCCGCCCCTCGTCGAGGGCGACCACCCGCGTCGGGCCCGTGACGGTGATCTCGTCGAGCCCGTCGGACCCGTGGACGGTCCAGACCCGGCGGCTGCCGAGCTCGGCCAGGACCCGCGTCAGCGGCTCCGCGAGGGCCTCCTGGGCGACGCCGAAGAGCTGATAGCCGACGCCGGCCGGGTTGCTCAGCGGCCCCAGCAGGTTGAAGATCGTCCGCACGGGCAGTTCGGACCGGACCGCCGCGACGTGGCGCATGGCCGGGTGGTGGGCCTGCGCGAACAGGAAGCAGAGGCCCGCCTCGGCGAGGCAGCGGGCCTGCGCGGCGGGGTCGAGCCCGAGCCGCACGCCCAGGGCCGCGAGCACGTCGGCGGCGCCGGAGCGCGAGGTCGCCGCCCGGTTCCCGTGCTTGGCCACCGGCACGCCGCAGGCGGCCACGACGATCGCCGCCAGAGTGGAGACGTTGACGCTGCCGGAATGGTCGCCGCCGGTGCCGACGACGTCGACGGCGTTCGCGGGCGCCGCGACGCGGGTCATGCGCGCCCGCATGGCCTCGGCGGCGCCGACGATCTCCTCGACGGTCTCGCCGCGCACCTTGAGGGCGGTCAGGAAGGCGCCGGCCTGGACCGGCGTGACCTCGCCCGACAGCAGGTCGTCGAAGGCGGCGCGGGCCTCGGCGCGGTCGAGGGCGAGGCCCCCGGCGACCTTCGCGAGATGGGGTCTGAAGCTGTCCATGGGTTCTTACGGAGGGCCGCCCCGGCCCCCGGCGTCAATGCACGTCGGCACGCGTCCTGTCACGCGCCGTGTTCCAGGCGGCGGCGAGATCGAGAAAGTTCTTCACGATCTCCGTGCCGTGCTGCGACCGGATGCTCTCGGGATGGAACTGGACGCCGTGGAGCGGCCGGTCGGCGTGCTCCAGGCCCATGATCAGGCCGTCGGCCTCGGCGGTGACCCGCAGGGCCGTCGGACAGGTCGCGCGGTCGACCACCAGGGAGTGGTAGCGCGTCGCCTCGAAACTGTCGTTCAGGCCGCGGAACAGGCCGCGCGCGCCGTGCCGGATGGTCGAAACCTTGCCGTGGAGCGGCAGCGGCGCGCGCACGACGTCGCCGCCGAAGGCCTGGCCGATCGCCTGGAGGCCGAGGCACACGCCGAAGATCGGGATCTCCTCGGACAGGTCGCGGACCACGTCGAGGCAGATCCCCGCCTCCGTGGGCGTGCACGGCCCCGGCGACAGCACGATCGCGTCGGGCGCCTTGGCGCGGATGTCGGCGATCGTGAGCGCGTCGTTGCGCGCGACCTCGACCGCGCCGCAGAGCGACCCGATCAGGTGCACGAGATTCCACGTGAAGGAATCGTAGTTGTCGATGACGAGGACGTTGGGCATCGCGGCGGCACGCTCGGGCATGCAGGCGATGTGACCGCTCGCACCCGCGCGGTCAACCGTCGGCGTCGGACGGCGGCGCAGCCGCGCGTCCGCGCTACTGGCCGCGCTTCGCCTGGGCGGCGAAGCGCACCGCCTCCTCGGCGGCCCGGAACAGCGCCTTGGCCTTGTTGACGCATTCCTGCTGCTCGGAGGCGGGATCGGAATCGTAGACGATACCGGCCCCGGCCTGGACGTGCATGGTCCCGTCCTTCACCACCGCGGTGCGCAGGACGATGCAGGTGTCCATCTCGCCCCGCGCGCCGAAATAGCCGATGCAGCCCGCGTACGGCCCGCGCTTCTCGCGCTCCAGCTCGTCGATGATCTCCATGGCCCGCACCTTCGGGGCGCCCGAGACCGTGCCGGCCGGGAATCCCGCCGCCAGGGCGTCCAGGGGATCGTGGCGCGGGTCGAGGTCGCCCTCGACGTTCGACACGATGTGCATGACCTGGCTGTAGCGCTCGATGAAGAACGAGTCGGTCACGCGGACGCTGCCGATCCGCGAGACCCGGCCGGCGTCGTTGCGGCCGAGGTCGAGCAGCATCAGGTGCTCGGCCCGCTCCTTCGGGTCGGCGAGCAGCTCCTCGGCGAGGGCGGAATCCTCGGCCGGGGTCGCGCCGCGGCGACGCGTGCCCGCGATCGGGCGGACCGTGACCACGCCGTCGCGCACTCGCACCAGGATCTCCGGCGAGGAGCAGACGATCTGGAAGCCCTCGAAATCGAGGTAGCAGAGGAACGGCGCCGGGTTGGTCCGCCGGAGCGAGCGGTACAGGCTGAAGGCCGGCAGCGTGAACGGCGCCGAGAACCGCTGGGAGAGCACCACCTGGAAGACGTCGCCCGCGACGATGTACTCTTTGGCGCGCGCCACCATGGCGAAGAAATCGTCCGGCGGCGTGTTCGAGACCGGCTCGGGCGGGGCGACCGCCGACAGGTCCACCCGCGCCTCGATCGGCAGCGGGCCCTCGAGGGCGGCGGCGACCCGGTCGACGCGCTGCAGCGCGTCCTCGTAGGCGGCCCGGGCCGCGGTGCCGGGGGCGGGCCGGATCGGCGAGACGACCGTGATGATGTCGCGGATCGAATCGAACACCACCATCACCCGGGGGCGCACCAGGATCGCGTCCGGCACGCCCAGCGGATCCGGGTTCGGCTCCGGCAGCCGCTCCATGGCGCGGACCATGTCGTAGCCGAGGTAACCGAACAGGCCGGCGGCCATCGGCGGCAGGTCCTGGCCGTCCGACTCGCCGATGGCGCTCTCGGCGATCAGGGCCCGCAGGCTCGTCAGCGGCGCCCGCGAATCCGGCTCGAACCGCGTGAGATCGGCCCCGCGCGCGATCGCGGGCGCGCCCGCCCGGCAGCGCCAGATCAGGTCCGGATCGAGGCCGATCATCGAGTACCGGCCGCGGACGGCGCCGCCCTCGACCGATTCGAGCAGGAAGGCCGGCCCGGCATGGCCGGCGCGCAGCTTGAGGAACGCCGCCACCGGCGTCTCGAGATCGGCGACGAGGCTCACCGCCACGAGGCTCGGCTGCCCGGCCTCGTAGCGCGCCGCGAAGGCCGCGTAATCGGGCGCGTCGGCCATGCCTCAGTACTCGCCGCCGATGGCGCGCCGCAGGGCCGCCGGATCGACCTTCACGCCGGCGTTCTTCTGGACCTCGCTGATGTACTCGGACAGCACGTCGTCGGCGAGCGCCGCCTGGAAGCTCTGCGTGATCTGCTTGTCGCTCGGGCTGTCGGCCACGAAGGCCGGCACCGTCGCCGCCGTGACCTTGAAGACCGCCCGCGAATCGCCCGCGGCCGCCGTGCCGGCCTTACCCACCGGGGTCGCGAAGATCAGGTTCACGACGTCGGCCGTGAGCATGTCCTTGGCCTGGTTGCGGGCGAGATCCTGCGCCTCCTGCAGGTTGACGCCGACCTCCTGGGCGGCGGCCTCCATGGTCTCGCCCTTGTTGATCTTCTCGACGAGCTCGCGGCCCTTGGCCTGGAGGCGCTTGGCGATCTCGGTCGCGGTCCAGCCGGCCTTCACGCCGTCCTTGACCTCGTCGAGGGGCTTGTCGTGGGCGGCGTCGATACCCGTGACGTCGTACCAGACGTAACCGCCGGTCTTGGTCCGCAGGGGCTCGTTGTCGCCGCCGATCTCGGCGCGGAACAGGGCCGGCAGGGTGGTCTCGGGGTCCGGGATGTCGGCGATGCGCTGCCCGTCAGGCCCCTTGCCGTTCACGTCCACCGCCTTCACGGCGACGACCTTGAGGCCGCGCTCGGCCGCGATGTCGGCCAGCGGCTTGGCGCCGGCCCGCTGGTCCTCGATCGCGTCGCGGGTGGTCTCCATGGCGTCGCGGGCGCGGGCCAGGGCGAGGGCCTTGCGGATCTCGCCGTCCACCGCCTCGAACGGCTTCACCGTCCCGGCCTCGATCTTGGTCACGCGCAGCAGCACGGTGCCGAACCGGCCCTGGACCGGCTGGCTCACGCCGCCCTCGGGCAGCGCGAAGGCGGCGTCGGCGACGGCCTTGTCGAACAGCTCGCTCTTGGTCAGCGTGCCGAGGGTCAGGTCCTTCTCGTCGGTGCCGCGCTCGGCCGCTGCCGCGTCGAAGGTCTTGGAGCCGTCCGTGATCGCCTTGCGGGCCGCCTCGGCGGCGGCCGCGTCGGGGAACACGATCTGCTGGATCGTGCGCTTCTCGGGCGTGCCGTAGCGGTCCTTGTTCAGCGCGTAGGCGGCGCGGGCGTCGGCCTCGGTGATCGCGTCGGGCTTCGCCATCGCCTCGGGCTCGACAACGAGGAGGTTGGCCGCCCGGAACTCCGGCGCCCGGAAGCCGGACTTGTTGGCCTCGTACCAGGTCTTCAGCTCGTCGTCCGTCGGCTCGGGGATCTGGCCGGCCACCGAGGGCGTCAGCATCAGGTAGGCGGCCGCGCGGCGCTCGGTGGTGTAGCGATGGACGGCCTCCCGCATGGCGAGCGGCACGTGCAGGTCCGACGACACTGCCTCGGCCAGCTGGAGGCGGGCGATCACAGAGCGCTGCTCGCGCACGAACAGGGCCTCGTTGAGGCCGGCGCGCTGCAGGGTCTGGTAGAAGAGTTGCGGCTCGAACTGACCCTGCTGGTTCTGGAAGCTCTTCTCCTCGTGGATCGCCTTGATCACCGAGGAATCCGGCACCGTGAGGCCGAGATCGTGGGTCTTCTGATCGAGGGCGGCCTCGGTGATCAGCTGGGACATCACCTGCCGGTCCAGGCCGAGCATCCGCGCCTGGTCGGGCGTCAGCGGACGCTTCAGCTGGGTCTGATAGCGCTGCAGCTGGTTCTGGTAGGCTTGGCGCACCTGCTCGGCCGTGATCGGCGTGCTGCCGACCGTGGCCACCTTGTTGCTCGCGCCGCCGCGGAAGAACTCCTCCACCCCGAAGATGCCGACACCGGCGATCAGCAGCGTGAAGATGATCGTCAAGACGATCTTGCCGAGCCAGTGCTGGCTGGCGTTGCGGATGCCCTGAAGCATGGTCTGTGATCGAGTACCTTCGGCAGCCGCCCCGTCACCGGGCCGGCGCTGTCCCTGAGAGCCGACCGCGATAGACCATTCGCGTCCACAGGCAAAGGCTCGGGCGGTCCCGGCCGTTTGCACGCTCAAGCTCGCTCTGGTAGGCCCCGGCGACTTCGAGAAAGCCGCGGCGGAGCGAGGGCAGGAATGACGCAGTCTGGGCGCAAGCCGCTTGTCGCTGGCAACTGGAAGATGAACGGGACCCGGGCATCCATCCAGGTTGTCGAGGCGATTCGCGACGGGCTCTCGCCGGACCTCGCGTCGCGCATCGACGTGCTGATCTGCCCGCCTGCGACGCTGATCGGATCCTGCGTGGCGGCGGCGGCCGGATCGCCGATCGCGATCGGCGGCCAGAACCTGCACGCCCGGCCGAGCGGCGCCTTCACGGGCTCGATCTCGGCCGAGATGCTCGCCGATCTCGGCGCCAAGTACGTGATCGTCGGCCATTCCGAGCGCCGGGCCTACCACCACGAGACCGACGACGGGGTCCACGCCAAGGCGCTGGGCGCCCGCCGCGCCGGCCTGTGCGGCATCGTCTGCGTCGGCGAGACCATCGAGGAGCGCGAGCAGGGCCGCGCCCTCGACATCGTCCGCGCCCAGCTCGCCATCGGCCTGCCGAAGGGCGCGACGGCGGCCGACACGGTGATCGCCTACGAGCCGGTCTGGGCGATCGGCTCCGGGCGGACGCCGACGCCGCGCGACATCGCCGAGGTCCACGCTTCCCTGCGGGAGATGCTCGACAAGCTCGTCGGCGACGAGGCGCAGAAGATCCGCATCCTCTACGGCGGCTCGGTGAAGCCCGGGAACGCCAAGGAACTCCTGTCGGTGGACAACGTCGACGGCGCGCTCGTGGGCGGCGCGAGCCTCGTGGCGGGAGACTTCCTGGGGATCTGCGCCGCCTACGCCTGAGCGCGGGCCCGCGAAGCCTGGCTGCGCGCGGCGCGACAGAGGCGCCGCGCGACCGTCAGATCTTGAAGGCCTGCCGGGCGAGCAGCCGCCAGCGGCCGCCGTCGCTGTGCCAGACCTGCATCACGCCGATATGGACCGGCGACGTCTTGCCGCCCGAGACCACCTCGCCGGTGAAGACGTGGCGCGCGATGGCGTCGTCGCCGACCACCGAGACGGAGCGGTCCGACAGGGTGATGCTCGGGAATGTCGAGCGCTTGCTGGTCAGCGTCTCGATGAAGGCCGCCTTGTCCTGCACCTGACCGCTGGAATGGCCGTAGCTCAGCCCGTCGAGGGTCAGGGCGTCGAGGGCCGGACCGTCGGCGGCAAGGAGAGCCTTGGTGAGGGCGTCGACCGCCAGCTCGACCGTGGCGCCCCGGGCGGAGGGATCGGTTCCGGCCGCGGAGCCGAAGCCCGGGCGGATCAGGACGGGTGCGGCGATGGCGGCGGCGAGCGCCGCACGGCGTGACACGGACATGGCTTGCCTCCCGGACCGGGCGGCGCGTTCGGTCGGCCGCCCTGCCCCGGCAGAGAGCACGGTGCGCCGACGAAGGCGAGGGTCGGAGCGGACAGTCGGCCGCGCGCGTCAGGTTGGCGGCGGGCGACCGGTGGTGTATGCCGTCGCCGAATTCCGGCCGGTCCGCCCGAAGCGTCCCCCGAAGCCCCCGCCGCACGCCCGTGCGTCGGGGTGGTTCGTGGACGATCGCGGGCCCCGGCCCTCGTGCGTTCGTCTTCCGGTGCCCGCTGCCGGCGCGCGGCGCTGAAGAAGATCCCGGAACACCGATGCAGACCGTCCTGATCGTCGTCCACCTCATCATCGTGCTCGCGCTGATCGGCGTCGTGCTGCTCCAGCGCTCCGAGGGCGGACTCGGGCTCGGCGGCGGTGGCGGCGGTGGCGGCGTCGGCGGGTTCATGACCGGCCGCGGCCAGGCCAACGCCCTGACGCGGGCCACCGCGATCCTGGCGGCCCTGTTCTTCGCCACCAGCCTGACCCTCGCGATCCTGTCGCACCGCTCGGCGGCGCCGAAGTCGATCCTCGACACCGGCGCGCCGCAGACCTCCGGCCAGCCGGCCAAGCAGCCGACCGGTGCCGACAACCTGCTCGACACGCTGCGTCAGCAGCAGGACCGGGCGCCCGCGAACGCCCCGGCTCAGCCGGCACCGGCTCCGTCGTCTCCCGCGCAGCCGGCGGTTCCGGAAGCGCCGCAGTCGCGCTGACGGCGCGCGCCGCCGGCGGCGCAGCGTCCGACCCTTGTCCCGACGGACCGGCGCTTGGCCGGTCCACGCCATGCGTTCCGCGATCCCCAGCCCATGCGCGGGCCGGGGCCCGCTTCGTTTGGCAAATGCCAGCAGCTTCTTTATGGACCGAGGCCCATGACGCGGTACGTTTTCATCACCGGCGGCGTGGTCTCCTCCCTCGGCAAGGGCCTCGCCTCGGCGGCCCTGGCGGCGGTCCTCCAGGCCCGCGGCTACCGGGTCCGGATGCGCAAGCTCGACCCCTACCTGAACGTCGATCCGGGCACGATGAGCCCGACGCAGCACGGCGAGGTGTTCGTCACCGACGACGGTGCCGAGACCGACCTCGACCTCGGGCATTACGAGCGCTTCACCGGCGTTCCGGCGAGCCGGGCCGACAACATCACGACGGGCCGGATCTACCAGGACATCATCGCCAAGGAGCGCCGCGGCGACTACCTCGGCGCCACGATCCAGGTGATCCCGCACGTCACCAACGCGATCAAGGACTTCGTCCTCGACGGCAACGACAGCTTCGACTTCGTGCTGGTGGAGATCGGCGGCACGGTCGGCGACATCGAGGGCCTGCCGTTCTTCGAGGCGATCCGGCAGCTCGGGCAGGAGCTGCCGCGGGGCACCTGCTGCTACGTCCACCTGACGCTGCTGCCCTACATCCCGTCCGCCGGCGAGCTGAAGACCAAGCCGACCCAGCACTCCGTGAAGGAGCTGCGCTCGATCGGCATCCAGCCCGACATCCTGCTCTGCCGCTGCGACCGGCCGATCCCGATGGACGAGCGGCGCAAGCTCGCGCTGTTCTGCAACGTCCGCCAGACCGCGGTCATCGAGGCCCTCGACGTGGCCTCGATCTACGAGGTGCCGCTCTCCTATCGGACCGCGGGCCTCGACCGGGAGGTGCTCGGCCATTTCGGCCTGGAGCACGGCGAGGAGCCGGATCTCGGCCGCTGGCAGACCATCGCCGAGCGCGTGCGCAATCCCGAGGGCGAGGTCTCGATCGCCATCGTGGGTAAGTACACGGGGCTGAAGGACGCCTACAAGTCGCTGACCGAGGCGCTGACCCACGGGGGCATCAGCCACCGGGTGAAGGTCAATCTCGAGTGGATCGAGGCCGAGGTGTTCGAGCGCGAGGATCCGGCGCCTTTCCTCGAAGGCCTCAACGGGATCCTCGTGCCGGGCGGCTTCGGCCAGCGCGGGGCCGAGGGCAAGATCCGCGCGGCCCGCTACGCCCGCGAGAAGCGCATCCCCTATCTCGGCATCTGCTTCGGCATGCAGATGGCGGTGATCGAGGCGGCCCGCTCGCTGGCCGGGATGCCGGAGGCCAACTCCACGGAGTTCGGCGACACCGCCGAGCCGGTGGTCGGCCTGCTCACCGAGTGGCTGCGCGGCAACGAGCTGGAGCGGCGCGCGGCGGCCGGCGATCTCGGCGGCACGATGCGGCTCGGCGCCTACGAGGCGAAGCTCGACCCCGAGTCCAAGATCGCCCAGATTTACGGGTCCGATCAGATCTCGGAGCGCCACCGCCACCGCTACGAGGTCAACATGGCCTATCGCGAGCGGCTGGAGGCCAAGGGCCTGCGCTTCTCGGGCGTGTCCCCCGACGGCCTGTTGCCCGAGACGGTGGAGCATGTCGGGCACCCGTGGTTCATCGGCGTGCAGTTCCATCCGGAGCTGAAGTCGCGCCCGTTCGAGCCGCACCCGCTGTTCAAGGGCTTCGTCGGCGCCGCGATCGAGCAGAGCCGCCTGGTCTGAGGCCGCGGCGGCGCGCCGCTGCTCGCGCGGCGGCCCGCGGCCCTATATCCTCGGTGCCGTGACCGAGATCCTCTTCTACCACATGCAGCGGCAGCCCCTGGAGAAGGTGCTGCCGAACCTCGTCGAGCGCTCGCTGGACCGCGGCTGGCAGGCCGCGATCCAGGCGGCGAGCGAGGAGCGCCTGCAGGCGCTCGACGACCACCTCTGGACCTATTCCGACGAGAGCTTCCTGCCGCACGGCACCGACCGCGAGCCCGACGCCGCGAGCCAGCCGGTGGTGCTCACGCTCCGGGACGTGAATCCCAACACCGCCTCGATCCGCTTCCTGGTGGAGGGCGCCGACCTGCCGCCCGACGCCGGGCAGTACGAGCGGATCTGCATCCTGTTCGACGGGACTGACCAGGACGCGCTGCTGCGCGCCCGCGAGCAGTGGAAGCAGGCCAAGGACGCCGGCCACGCGGTGGCCTACTGGCAGCAGGACGAGTCCGGACGCTGGAACAAGAAGGCTTGATAATGGCCCCCCACGCACGTCTCGGGCGCGCCGCGCTCGCCCTCGCCCTGGCCCTCGCAGCGCCCACAGTGGCCCTCGCCCAGGACGCGCCGCACGGCCATCCCGCGGAGAGCAAACCGGCGCAGCGCGGCCCGGAGGGGCGCCGCCTGCCGCCCGATTCGACGACCAAGCAGAGCGTGACGCTGCCGGACGGCCGGACCCTCGACTTCACCGCCACCGCCGGCAGCCTGCCCCTCGTCGACGAGGCGGGCAAGCTGCAGGCCGAGATCGCCTACGTCGCCTACACGATGGCGCCGCAGGCCGGCCGGGAGCGTCCCGTCACTTTCGCGGTCAATGGCGGCCCGGGCGCCGCCTCGGCCTATCTCAATATCGGGGCGATCGGGCCCTGGCGGCTGCCGGTCGGCGGCGACAGCATCAGCCCGTCGCAGCCGGTGACGCTGACGCCCAACGACGGGACGTGGCTCGGCTTCACCGACCTCATCTTCCTCGATCCCGTGGGGACCGGGTACAGCCGGGCCGCGGACGGGAACGGCAAGGCCTACTGGTCGATCGATTCCGACGCCTCGACTCTGGCGGCGACCATCGCGCGCTACCTGCGCGTCAACGACCGCATGGCGAGCCCGAAATTCTTCGTCGGCGAGAGCTACGGCGGCTTCCGCGGCCCGCTGATCGCCGAGAAGCTCCAGGAGGAGATCGGCGTCGGCCTGTCCGGCATGGTGCTGCTCTCGCCGGTGCTCGATTTCGCGTGGCTGGAGACGCCGCGGGCCAACCCGTGGGGCTACGTGCTGAAGCTGCCCTCGCTGGCGGCGGGCGCGCTCGAGCGGGCCGGCACGGTGCCGACGCCAACCCTGCTCGGCGACGCGGAGGCCTACGCCTCGGGCCCGTACCTGAGCGACCTGCTCAAGGGGCCGAGCGACACGGCCGCCGTCGCCCGGATGACCGAGAAGGTCGCGCCCCTCGTCGGTCTCGACCCCGCCCTGGTGCGTGCCCAGGCGGCGCGCCTCTCGACCCGGAGCGTCCAGCGCGAGATCGACCGCGCCGAGGGCCGCGTGACCAGCGCCTACGACACCGGCATCACCGGCTGGGACCCGAACCCGGACGCCGCCCAGTCGAGCTTCGAGGATCCCCAGCTCACCGCCCTCCAGGCACCGCTGACGAGCGCGATGCTCGACCTCTACGCGCGGACGCTGAAATGGCCGGTGACCAACATGCGCTACGAGCTCCTGAACAACGCCGTCAATCGCGGCTGGAACTGGGGCTCGGGCCGGCAGGCACCCGAGGTCCTGTCGAACCTGAAGGGCGATCTGGCGCTCGACGGGCACCTGCGCGTCCTCGTGGCGCACGGCTTCACCGACCTGGTGACGCCCTACTTCGCCTCGAAGCTCCTGCTGGCGCAGGTCCCCGCCTACGCCGCCGGCCGCCTGAGCCTCGCGGTCTATCCGGGCGGGCACATGTTCTACACGCGACCGGACTCGCGCGCCGCCTTCCGGACGGACGTGGAGCGGATGTACACGGACGCCCTGAAGGTGCGCGACGCCGGCTCGACCCGTCCGGCCGGAGCCCCCGCCGAGCATCTCCGGACGGCGCCGTAGCGCCTCCGGCCCGCCAAGCCGGTCACGCGTCGTCGAAGGCGAGGGCCTCGGCCGGGTAATCCACCATCGTCCGGCGCTGCGCGTCGGTGTTCTGCCACTCGCCGACCTTCATGTAGCGGCCCTCGAGATCGCGGACCTCGACCACCTTCCCGATTGTGGGGATCGACTGGAAGCCCTGCGGCCAGTTCGACGCGAAGTAGAAGACCTGCTCGACGTGGTCCGAGAGGTGGCAGATCCCCGGCCCGAACGTCCCCAGCCCGAAGACGAGGTAGCGGCCGTTCACCAGCGCCGCGACGTCGGAGATCAGCGACTCGCTCTGGATCTCCACCGGCAATCCGCGCCGCTCCGCGTACGCCTCCACCTCGGCGATGACCGGGTTCAGCCTGTTCTCGAAGACGAGCTTGACCGAGCGGATCCGGCCCTCGGCCAGGAGCCGGTCGATGACCATCCGGTAGAACGCGAAGGGCGGCTGCGGGTAGTGCGGATCGACCCAGGTGCTGAAGATGTCGCCCGACCGGATGTGGATCAGGAGCTGGTCGTCGGGCTTCACCGGGAAGTTCTTCGGCAGACCGTTGAACAGCGGCCGGATCACGCTCTGCACGATCGCGCGCGAATCCGCCGGTCCCCGCAGCGCGGTCACGCGCTCGAACTGCGTCGGGTCGAAATACAGGCCCGACAAAAAGTAGCCGTCCGCCGGCAGCGGCTCGTCCGGCGGGATGAAGGTGATGCCGTCGCAGGTCAGCCGCTCGGTCAGGAAGATCACCTTGCTGCGGTCGACCTTGGGCACCTTGATGTATTTCAGGTTGAGCGACTTCGCGATGGTCACCGCGATGATGTACTGGACGAGGCAGTTGCCGAAGGCGCCGTTCTCGAACAGCGACAGGCCGACCAGGGCATGGCTGGCGCGGTCGGGCGCCGACTGGAGCGCGTAGGTGACGTAGACGTTGGCGCCGGGCTTCTCGTTCAGGAGCGTCACGTCGAGGCCGAGCATCGCCCGCAGCGCGATCAGGTCGACCGCGGCCTCGTCGGCGCGGATGCCGATGCCGGCGATCCGGGCCGGTTCGGGCGCGGCGATCCGGACCGCGCGCGCCCAGGCCCGCTCGTCGGGGACGATCGCGGCGACGAGGGCGTCCGGGGTCGCGGTCCAGACGGCGAGGTCCGGCTCGGCCCACGTCACGCCGTCCTGCGAGACCGCCACCGCGACGTCGCCGGGCTCCGCGGGAACCGCCCCCTCCCCCGGCCGCAGGGCGACGGAATGGATCGGGAAGCGGCCGCCGAGGTCGACCTCGAGCCACGTCGTTCCCGTGCCCACATCGGAGACGATCCGCGGCTCACGGCCTGCCGCGAGATCGACGAGAACCGGGGTCGGATCGTCTGTCGGGGCCATCGGGTCTCCGGGAGTTCAGCGCCCGCGCCGGGGCCGGGCGGGTATCGGGTGCGGCGGTGCCCGCTCCGGGGCGCGGCCGTCAAGCCCGCCCCGATCGCGGGGCGGGCGCGGGAAACGGCCGCGATCCGGCGCCGCTCCGTTGTGTCCCGGCGGTCATGCGTCTACAACGGCCGGGCGACGGTGCCCCGGAGACGGGGTGAAAAGGGAATGCGGTGAGGGGTTTGAAGCCCCGATTCCGCGGCTGCCCCCGCAACTGTGAGCGGCGAGCGCCCGCCAAGCGCCACCGGAGCGATCCGGGAAGGCGGTGGGCGCGCCGAGCCGCGAGCCAGGAGACCTGCCGTCGCGACAGGATCCCGCAATGCCGCCGGTGGGGCGGCTGGAGACGCTTCTGATGACGACGCAAACCCTCGCCCCCATCGCCGCCGGCACCCGCGCGTCGGAGCGCCCGATCGCCGTCGCACTCGCGGCCGTGCTGGGCCTCGGCCTGCTGTTCATGGCGGGCTTCTCGCCGGCGATCGCGCTCCACAACGCGGCGCACGATTTCCGGCACACCCAGAACTTCCCCTGCCACTGACGTCCCCGGACCAGGGATGATCATCCGGCTCCTGTCGGCGGCCCTCGCCGCCGGCTTCTTCGCGGCTGCCATCGTAACGGGCCTCGAACTCACGCTGACCTCGCCGCTGATCGTCGCGGCCGAGCGCTACGAGCAGCAGGAGGCGCCGAACCGGGCTGCCAAGGCGCTCCCGATCAAGGCGTTCCCGATCGTGCTCGCCCATGCCGGGCACGACCACGCCGCGCCCGACGCCGCGCCGGAATGGCAGCCCGCGCCCGGCCTGCCGCGGATGGCCTTCACCGGGCTCGCGACCCTCGTGGGCGGCGTCGGCTACGCGCTGCTGCTCGGCGCGGTGATGCTCGCCTGCAGCCGCGAACCCACGCCGCAGGTCGGCCTCGCCTTCGCGGTGGCCGCCTTCGCCAGCGTCGCGCTCGCGCCGGGTCTCGGCCTGCCGCCGGAACTGCCCGGCAGCGCGGCGGCCCCGCTCGCGACGCGGCAGGCGTGGTGGGTGATGACCGCCGCGGCGACCGGGATGGGGCTCTACCTGATCACGATACGCCGCGCGCTGATCACGATCCTCGGGGGGCTCGTCCTGATCATCGCGCCGCACGTCGTCGGTGCCCCGCAGGCGCCCGAGGCCGCGTCCGAACTTCCGGCCGCGCTCGCCGCGCAATTCGCCGCGCGGTCGCTCGCCATCAGCTTCGTGTTCTGGATCCTGATCGGGCTGGGGCTCGGCTGGGCGTGGCAGGCCTTCGCCCGCGGCGCGGATCGGGGAGCGGCCCGTGCCTGAGACCGTTCTCTACGTCTGCACCACCTGCCGCCGGCCGGACGACGACCCCGACGGGCCCCGCGCCGGGGCCCGCCTGCTGGAGGCGCTTCGAGCGCGGAGCGGCGCCACGCCGGACCTGCGGGTCGAGGCGGTGGAGTGCCTTTCGGTCTGCAAGCGGCCCTGCACCGTGGCGGTCGCCGCGGCCGACCGCTGGACCTACGTCTACGGCGACATGGATCCGGCCGCCTCGGCCGAGATCATCCTCGGCGGGCTCGCGGCCTACGCGGCGACCCCGGACGGCATCGTGCCCTGGCGCGAGCGTCCGGAGGCGTTCCGCAAGGGCGTGATCGCCCGCATTCCCCCTTTCCCAGAACCCCGCCCGGTCCCCGCCGGCACCCTGGAGCCCGCGGAATGACCCTCGTGAACAAGATCCCCTGCACCATCGTCACCGGATTCCTCGGGGCCGGCAAGACGACCCTCGTCCGCCACGTGGTCGAGAACGCCAAGGGGCGCCGCCTCGCGATCCTGGTGAACGAGTTCGGTGATATCGGCTTCGACAAGTCCTTCCTGGCCGCCTGCGGCGTCGAGGGCTGCACCGAGGACGCCATCGTCGAGCTGCCGAACGGCTGCATCTGCTGCACGGTCGCGGACGATTTCGTGCCGGCGCTGGAGACCCTTCTCGGCCGCGCCGAGCCGCCGGAGCACATCCTGATCGAGACCTCCGGCCTCGCCCTGCCGAAGCCGCTGGTCCAGGCGTTCCAGTGGCCGGCGATCCGCTCGCGGGTGACCGTCGACGGAGTGGTCGCGGTGGTCGACGGCCCGGCGGTGGCCTCGGGCGCCTTCGCGGAGGATCCGGAGGCCCTCGCGGCCCAGCGCGCCGCCGACCAGTCGGTCGACCACGACAACCCCCTGGAGGAGGTGTTCGAGGACCAGCTCCTCTGCGCCGACCTCGTGGTCGTCAACAAGGCCGACCTGATCGACGCCGCGACGCGGGCGCGGGTCCGCGCCGAGGTCGAGGGGCACCTGCCCCGCGCCGTGAAGGTGGTCGAGACCGAGAACGGCGCCATCGACCCGCGGGTGCTGCTCGGTCTCGGCGCGGCCGCCGAGGACGACCTCGACGCCCGCCCCTCGCATCACGGCGAGGGCGAGGACCACGACCACGACGATTTCGAGACCGTCGCGCTTCCGGTGCGCCCGGCGGTGACCGCGGGGGATCTCGCGGCCCGGGTCGAGGCGGCGGCCGAGGCCGCCGGCGTCCTGCGCATCAAGGGCTTCGCCGAGGTCGCGGGCAAGCCGATGCGCCTCGTGGTGCAGGGTGTCGGCCGACGCGTGACCCATCATTTCGACCGCCCCTGGCGGGCCGGGGAAGCCCGCGACGGGACGCTGGTGGTGATCGGCCTCAAGGGCTTCGACAAGGACGCCGTCGCGGCGGCCCTCGCGGGATGAGGCCGGTCGCGCACGCCCGCCCGGACTCGCTCTAGGGGTCGCCGCGGTGCACCTCGTGCGCATCGATTCCGTCTCCCTCGACGAGGGCGAGGCGGCCGTGGATCTCGGGCAGGAGCCCGGCGACCTCGTGGTGCTGTCCTTCACCGACAGCGACCTCGCGTCGGTCGGGCAGGCCCACGCCGCGGAGCCCGGCCTGCCGAGCCTGCGGCTCGCGAAGCTCGCCAGGCTGCGGCACCCGCTCTCGGTTGACCTCTACGTCGAGCGCGTCGTGGCGCGCGCCAAGGTCGTGGTGATTCGCTGCCTGGGCGGCCTCGATTACTGGCGCTACGGGATCGAGCGCTGCGCCGAGGCCGCGCGGGCGCACGGCGTCGTCCTCGCGGTCCTGCCGGGCGACGACCGGCCGGACCCGCGCCTCGCCGCCTTCTCCACCGATCCCGACCTCGCCGGGCAGCTCGACGCCTATTTCCGGGCTGGCGGCCCCGACAATTTGCGGCGGATGCTGCGGCGCCTGGCGATTCGCCTGGGCGCCGACGGACCGGTCGAGCCGCCCGTGCCGCTCCCGCGCGGCTTTCCCTGGTGCCCCGGCTGCGGAGTTCTTCCCCTCGAGGCAGCCCTCTCCGCGGCCGCAACCGCGATCCCGCTCGCCGGAGCGCGCAGCGCGGCGGAGCCCGTCGCGCTCCTGCTGATCTACCGCTCCGCCGTGCTCGGCGGCGACACCGGCCCGTTCGTCGCCCTCGCCGCCGCCCTGCGGGCGCGCGGGATCGGCGTGCTGCCGATGGCCGTGTCGAGCCTGAAGGAGCCGCAGGCCGCCGCCGCGGTCGCCGCTGCCGTGCGCGCGCGCAGGCCCGATCTCGTGATCGCCGCCACCGCCTTCTCGGCCCGCGAGGACGAGACCGGCTTCGTGCTCGACGGCGCCGATTGCCCGGTTCTCCAGGCCTTCACGGTGGGGTCGCCCCGCGCGGCCTGGGAGGCCTCCGCCCGCGGTCTCGGCGCGGCCGATCTCGCCATGCAGGTCGCGCTGCCGGAATTCGACGGCCGGCTCTCGGGCTTCCCGATCTCGTTCAAGGAGGAGAGCGCCGAGATCGCCGGCTTCGCCGAGCGGCGCGCCGTGCCCTACGAGGCCGGCATCGCCGCGCTCGCCGACCGGGCCGCGGGATGGCTGCGGCTGGCCGCCCTGCCCCGGGCGGCCCGGCGCGTCGCCCTGGTCCTGTCCGACTACCCTGCCCGCGGCGGCCGGGCCGGCTTCGCGGTCGGCCTCGACACGCCCGCGAGCGCCCGCGCGATCGCCGCCGACCTCGCGGCCGCGGGCTACGCGGCCGGCGCGCTTCCGGAGCCCGGAGCGCTGATGGCGGCGCTCACGGAGGGGCCGCCCGCGTTCCGGGTGCCGCTCGCGGCCTACGCGGCGTGGTGGCGCACGCTCTCCGAGGACGTCCGCGCCGCCGTGACCGACAGCTGGGGCGAGGCCGAGGCGGACCCGGCCTGCGTCGACGGCGCCTTCCGGTTCCGAATGGTCCGGGACGGCGGCCTCGCGGTCTTCCTCCAGCCCGACCGCGGCCGCGACCCCGATCGCAAGACCGGCTACCACGACCTCGACCGCGCCCCGACCCACGCCTACCTAGCCTTCCATCTCGGCCTGCGGCAGCAATTCGACGCCCTGGTGCAGCTCGGCACGCACGGCACCGCGGAGTGGCTGCCGGGCAAGGCCGTCGCCCTGTCACCCGACTGCTTCCCGGCGCTCTGCGTCGGCGGGCTGCCGGTGATCTACCCGTTCATCGTCGACGACCCGGGTGAGGCCGCGCCGCTCAAGCGCCGCCTGGGCGGGGTCGCGCTCGGGCACCTCACGCCCGACACCGCCGTTCACGCGCTGACGCCCGAGGCGGCCCGCCTCCGCGAGCTGGTGGAGGAGTATTCCGCCGCCAGCGTGCTCGACCCCCGCCGCGCCGACCTCATCGCCCGCGCCATCCTGGAGGAGGCTGCGGCGTCCGGACTGCTGGACGGTGCCGGGATCGGCCCGGACACGCCGATGGACGAGGCGCTGACGCGGCTCGACGCCCATCTCTGCGATCTCGGCGAGACCGTCTTCCGGGACGGCCTGCACGTCTTCGCCCGCGCCCCGGACGGGGCCGCGGACGCCGTCGCGGCGAGCGCGGACTCCGAGCGGACCGGCCTGCTCGCGGCCCTCGACGGGCGGTTCGTCCGGCCGGGCCCCTCGGGCTCGCCGTCGCGCGGGCGGGCCGACGTGCTCCCGACCGGGCGCAACCTCGCGACCCTCGACCCGCGGGCCATCCCGAGCCGCGCCGCCGCACTCCTCGGCGAGAAGGCCGCCGCCGCCGTGGTGACCCGCTACCTCCAGGACGAGGGCGCCTATCCGGCCCGGATCGTCATGGATCTCTGGGCCTCGCCGACCCTGCGCACCGGTGGCGAGGACGTGGCCCACGCCCTGGCCCTGATGGGCGTCCGGCCAGTCTGGGACCATGCCAGCACCCGCGTCACCGGCTTCGAGATCCTGCCCCTCGCCATGCTGGACCGGCCGCGGATCGACGTCACCGTCCGCGTCTCCGGCGCGTTCCGCGACACCTTCCCCGACACGCTGGCGCTGCTCGACCGCGCCGCCCGCGCCGTGGCGGACCGGGACGAGGCCGACGACGAGAATCCCCTCGCGGCGGCGCGCCGGCGGGGCGACGCGTCGGTGCGCGTCTACGGGGCCGCGCCCGGCCGCTACGGCGCCGGCACCGCCGCCACAGCCCTCGACGGCGCCTGGGACGGCCGCGCCGACCTCGGCCGCGCCTACTTGGCCGCGAGCGGCCACGCCTACGGCGACCGCGAGGGGCCCGACGCCGATTTCGCCGCCCGCGTCGCGGCGGCCGACGCCTATCTCCACGCCTTCGACGTGGCCGAGCGCGACCTGTTCGACGGCGACGCCGCCGTCGACGCGATGGGCGGTTTCGCGGCGGCCGCGGCCCTGGAGGGGGCGAGCCCCGCCCTCTACAGCCTCGACGTGTCGGTCCCGGAACGGCCGAAGGCGCGGACGGCCCGCGAAGACGCGGCCCGCCTGATCCGCGGGCGCCTCGCCGACCCCCGCTGGATCGCGGCCCAGCTGCGCCACGGCTACCGGGGCGCGCAGGAGCTCGCCCAGGGGCTCGACGCGGTCTTCGTCCTGGCCGCCGCGAGCGACGCGGTGACAAATGCGGGCTTCGAGGCGCTCTACGCGGCCTGGATCGCCGACGCCGAGGTGTTCGAGCGCCTGCGCGCCGCCAATCCCGCCGCGGCCCGGGCGATCCTGGAGCGGTTCGACGAGGCGCGGGACCGCGGCCTCTGGCACAGCCGGCGCAACGCCCTCCCGGCCGACGCCCTGATGCGCGAGGCCGCCGAGTGAGTGCCGCCCCGCATCGGCGCGTCCTGCCCGAGGCACCGGCCCGCCGGGGCTGGTGTCCCGGTCTGGCGCGGCCCATGCCGACGGGCGACGGGTTGCTCGCGCGCGTGCATCCGCCGCTCGGGATCCTGACCCTCGATCAGGCCCGCGCCGTGGCGGAGGGTGCGCGGCGCTTCGGGAACGGGCACCTGGATCTCACCGCCCGGGCCAATCTCCAGATACGCGGCGTCTCCGAGGCGACGCGCGCGCCGCTGGCCACTTGGCTCGCGGCCCGGGGCCTCGGCGACGTGCGCGCCGACGGCGGCCCCCAGCGCCTGACGCTCACGAGCCCCCTGGCCGGCCACGACCCGGACGAGACGATCGACGTGCCGGCCCTCGCCCGGGCGATCGAGACCGCGGGGCTCGCGATCCCGGGGTTGCCGGCCAAGACCCTGGTCGCTGTCGAGGGCCGCCCCGGCCGGGCGCTGCCGGAGGCGGATCTCTGCGTCGTCGCCGAGGGGCCGGGCCGCGTCGCGATCACGGTCGCGCACGGTGAGACCCAGCGGACGCTCCTGACCTGCGCGGAGGACGCGGCGCCGGGCCACGTGGCGGCCCTGCTCGGAGCCTTCGCGCGGACTGGCCGGCGCCGGATGCGCGACCTGTCGGACGACGAGCGGACCGCGCTGACCGAGGCGCTTCCGTCAGGAGAGTCCCCCGCCGGACCGGCACAGGCGCATCGGGGCTTCGCACCGCAACGGGAGCCGGCGCGTCCGGCGGGCGGACGCGACCTTCGGAGCGTCGCCGCCGACGCGCCCTTCGGGCGCTGCACTGCCGACGCCCTCGACCGGATCGCGGCTACGGCAGCGGCGATCGGCTCCGACGAGATCCGCCTCTCCCCCACGCGCGGCTTCGTGATGCTGGCGCCGGCCGCTGCCGAAGCGGCGGCCGCGATTGCGGCGCTCGCGGCCGAGTTCATCGTCGTCCCCGACGATCCGCGGCGCGCGATCGCGGCCTGCACGGGGGCGCCGGGCTGCGCCTCCGGATCGACCCCCACGCTCGCGGACGCGGCCCGCCTCGCGGCGGCGTTCGGCACCCTGGCGGCCGCGGGCCATGCCGCGCACGTCTCGGGCTGCGCCAAGGGCTGCGCGCGGCCGGGTGCGGCGGACCTGACCCTCGTCGGCCGCGACGGCCTCTACGGCGTTGTGATCGGGGGTGCGCCCGGCGATGAGCCGGCGATGGATCTCCCTATCGAGGCCGTGCTGGAGCGGCTAGGAAGGGCCGAGATCGACGGGCTCTCCGCCGCCTTCGCGCCGGAGATCACCCCTTCGGAATGCGGGAGGACCAGGAGACCGGCATGAGCGCGAGCCAGAACGCCCTGCGCCAGACAGGATCGGAGCCAGCCGCGGCCCACGAGTCCCCGTCCCGCTACGACTACATCCGCGACGGCGGCGCGATCTACGCGCGCTCCTTCGCAATGATCCGCGCCGAGTCCGCTCTCGGGCGCTGGTCGGGCGCCGCCGAGCGCGTCGTCGTCCGCATGATCCATGCCTGCGGCATGACCGACCTGCCGGCCGACGTGGAGATGGCGCCCGGTTTCGCCGAGGCCGGCGTCGCGGCCTTGAAGGCCGGCGCACCGATCCTGTGCGACGTCCGCATGGTCGCCGACGGCGTCACCCGGGCGCGGCTGCCGGCCGGCAACGAGGTGATCTGCACCCTGGGCGACCCGCGCGTGCCGGACCTCGCCAAGAGCCTCGGCACGACCCGCTCCGCGGCCGCCATGGAGCTGTGGCGGGAGCATCTCCCGGGCAGCGTCGTGGCGGTGGGCAACGCCCCGACCGCCCTGTTCCGCCTCTTGGAGCTGCTCGATGCCGGCGTGGCACCGCCCGCCGCGGTGATCGGCATTCCGGTCGGCTTCGTCGGCGCGGCGGAGTCGAAGGAGGCCCTGGCGCGGGACGGCCGCGTGCCGTTCGTAGTCGTGCACGGACGGCGCGGCGGCAGCGCCATGACGGCCGCGGCGGTCAACGCGCTCGCCAGCGAGGTCGAGTGATGGACGGTTTCGAGCGCCTCGACGGCCCGACCGAGGAGATCCCCGCGGCCGCGGTGACGGGCACGCTCTACGGCGTCGGGATGGGCCCGGGCGATCCGGAGCTGCTGACCGTGAAGGCGCAGCGCATCCTGATGCGCGCGCCCGTGCTGGTGCATTTCTGCAAGCGCGGCCGGCGGGGCAACGCCCGCACCATCGCGGACGCGATCCTGCGCGACCCGGCCCGCGAGATGGCCCTCGCCTATCCCTACACGACCGAGATCCATCCCGAGCACCCGGACTACGTCGCGGCGCTGGCCGGATTCTACGACGAGGCGGCCGGGCAGCTCGCCGATCACCTGGGCGCCGGGCGCGACGTCGCGATCCTGTCGGAGGGCGATCCGTTCTTCTACGGCTCGTTCATGCACCTCTGGCGGCGCCTGAAGGACCGGTTCCCCGTGGAGGTGGTTCCGGGCGTCACCGGCATGTCGGGCTGCTGGACCCGGGCCGGCACGCCGATCACGTGGGGCGACGACGTCCTCACCGTCCTGCCGGCGACCCTGTCGCTCGACGCGCTGACCGAGCGCCTGCGCGGCACGGACGCGGCCGTGGTGATGAAGCTCGGGCGGCACCTGCCGAAGGTCCGGGCCGCCCTGTCGGCCGCCGGGCTGCTCGCGCGCGCGGTCTACGTGGAGCGCGGCACGATGGCGGGCGAGCGGGTCGTGATGCTGGCCGACAAGGCCGACGACGACGCGCCCTACTTCTCGATGGTGCTCCTGCCCGGAGAGGGCCGGCGACCGTGAGCGGAAGCCTCACCGTCGTCGGCCTCGGGCCGGGCGACGCGGCCCTGCTGACCGAGTCGGCCCGCCGGGCGCTGGACGCGGCGGAGGACGTCGTCGGCTACTTCCCCTACGTGGCCCGCGTGCCCGAGCGGCCCGGCCTCGTCCGGCACGCCAGTGACAACCGGGTGGAGGTCGACCGGGCGCGCCACGCGCTGCAGCTCGCCGCCTCCGGCCGCCGGGTCGCGGTCGTCTCCGGCGGCGATCCCGGCGTCTTCGCCATGGCGGCGGCGGTGTTCGAGGCGGTCGAGTACGGCGAGCCCGGCTGGCGCGACCTCGCCATCACGGTGGAGCCGGGCATCACCGCGATGCTCGCCGCCGCGGCCCGGCTCGGGGCACCGCTCGGCGGCGACTTCTGCGCGCTCTCGCTCTCGGACAACCTGAAACCCTGGCCGGTCGTGACCGCGCGGCTGGAGGCGGTGCTGCGCGCGGATTTCGTGGTGGCGCTCTACAACCCGATCTCCACCGCCCGGCCCTGGCAGCTCGGGGCGGCGCTGGAGATCGCGGCCGGGATCCGCGCGCCCGAGACGCCGGTGATGTTCGCCCGCGCCGTCAGCCGGCCGGACGAGGCGATCCGCGTCGCGACCCTCGCCGAGGCGCCCGCGGTGCCGGCCGACATGGCCACGATGGTGATCCTGGGCGCCTCGACGACGCGGCTGATCCCGCGCGCGGGCCGGGCGCCCTTCGTCTACACGGCCCGCAAGGTCGAGGGATCGGCGTGATCGCCCGCGTCCAGCCAGTCGCGCGCGCCGGCGGCGTCCGCGACGCTCGGCACGTCGGGCTTGCCCGGCCGACGCACCATCACGACCGGGATTCCGAGGCCGCGCGCCGCCGCGATCTTGCCGTAGGTCGCCGCGCCGCCCGCGTTCTTGCTGACCACGATCTCGATCCGGCTCGCCCGCATCAGGGCCGTCTCGGACGCGGCGTCGAACGGTCCGCGCGCCTCCAGGGCGGTCAGATGCGGCACCGGCAGGATGCCGCCCAGCGGCTCGACCGTCCGCGCCAAGTAGCTGTGCTGGGGCGCCGCCGCGAAGGCCCCGGCCTCCTGTCGACCGATCGTCAGGAACACGCGCCGGGGCTCGGGGCCAAGGGCGGCGACCGCCTCCTCCATCCCGTCGACCTCGACCCAGTCGTCGCCGGGCTCCCGGCTCCAGGCCGGCCTGCGGATCGCGAGGAGCGGCACGCCCGTCAGGGCCGCCGCGCGCGCGGCGTTGGCCGAGATCCGCGCGGCGAACGGGTGGGTCGCGTCGATCAGGCGGGTGATCGCCTCGGCCTCCAGGTAGCGGGCGAGGCCCTCGGCGCCGCCGAACCCGCCGATCCGGGTCGGGACCGGCTCGGGCTTCGGCGCCGCCGTCCGTCCCGCCAGCGAGAGGGTCACGGCGCGATCCGCCTGCCCCGCGAGCGACCGCACCAGGGCGCTCGCCTCGCCGGTCCCGCCGAGGATCAGGATCCGCATCGTGCCGGTGATCGGGAGCGGCGTGTTCATAAGCGCCTTGTCCATGAGCGCTGACCCGCTGTCGAGCGTCCCGTGGCTGTCGATCGTCGGGATCGGCGAGGACGGCCGGGCCGGACTGACGCCGTCCGCCGCCGCCGCGCTCGACGCCGCCCGCGTGGTCTACGGAGGCCGGCGCCACCTCGCCCTCGCCGGGCCGCTCGACGCGGAGACGCAGCCCTGGCCGAGCCCGATCCACGAGGCCTATCCAGAGATCCTGGCGCGGCGTGGCCGGCCGACCTGCATCCTCGCCACGGGCGACCCGTTCCACTACGGCATCGGCGCCGAGATCGCCCGGCTGGTGCCGGCGGACGAGATCCGCGCCTTCCCGCAGCCTTCGGCCTTCAGCCTCGCCTGCGCCCGGCTCGGCTGGCCGCTCGCCGAGTGCGCCCTGGTCACGCTCCACGGTCGCGCACTGACCCGGATCGTTCCGCATCTCCAGCCGGGTGCGCGGCTCCTCGTCCTGTCGTGGGACGGCACGACGCCCGGCGCCCTTGCCGCCCTGCTGCGCGACCGGGGCTTCGGCGCGTCGACGCTGACGGTGCTGGAGGCGATGGGCGGGCCGCGCGAGCGCGTCCGCCCGCTCCGCGCCGACGCGTTCGACGGCGCCGACTTCGATCCGCTGAACACGGTGGCGCTCGCGGTGGCGGGTGCCGGCCGCGCCCTGCCCCTCGCGCCAGGCCTCGACGACGACCTGTTCGAGAATGACGGGCAGCTGACCAAGTCCGAGATCCGGGCCCTGACCCTGTCGGCGCTGCGCCCGCATCCGGGACAGCATCTCTGGGATGTCGGTGCGGGCGCCGGCTCGATCGCGATCGAGTGGATGCTGCGCCACCCGAGCCTGCGCGCCACCGCGATCGAGGGAAGGCCGGACCGCGTCGAGCGGATCCGCCGCAACGCCGTCGCGCTCGGCGCCCCGGACCTCGCCGTCGTCGCCGGCACGGCGCCGGGCGCGCTCGCCGGCCTGCCCGCGCCGAACGCGGTTTTCATCGGCGGCGGCGTCTCGGAGCCGGGGGTCCTCGCGACCGTGCTGGCAGCGCTGCCGGGCGGCGGTCGCTGCGTCGCCAACGCCGTGACCCTCGAGGGCGAGGCCGCGCTGCTCGCGGCCTTCGCGGCGCATGGCGGGAGCCTGCGCCGCTACGGCGTGGAGCGGGCGAGCCCGGTCGGGGGAATGCACGGCTGGCGCCCGGCCATGACGGTGATCCAGTGGGCCTGGACCAAGCCGTGACCGGAGCGCTGGTCGCCGGCATCGGGTTCCGCCGGGGCACCGAGGCCGAGGAGATCGCGGAGTTGATCGAGCGCGCTCTCGTCCTGGTCGGCGCCGCGCGGTCGAGCCTCGCGGCCGTGGCCACGGCTGACGACCGGGCGTCGGACCCGGCGATCCGCGCGGCGACGGCCCGGTTCGGCCTGGCACCGCATTCCATCGCCGCCGCCGCGCTGGAGGCCCGCGACGCCGAGGTCGTCACCCGCTCGGCGCGGATCGAGCGCCTGCGCGGCGTCGGCTCGCTGGCCGAGGCGGCGGCCCTCGCCGGCGCCGGGCCCCGGAGCCGCCTCGCCCTACCCCGGATCGCGAGCGGCGGCGCCACTTGCGCCCTGGCTGTCCGATACGACACGACACGGGAACCATGACCGTCCACTTCATCGGCGCCGGCCCCGGCGCGGCCGACCTGATCACGGTGCGCGGGCGCGACCGCATCGCCGCCTGTCCCGTCTGCCTCTACGCCGGGTCGCTCGTCGCACCCGAGATCCTGGGCTGGTGCCCGCCCGGTGCCCGGATCGTCGACACGGCGCCCCTCGACCTCGACGCCATCCTGGCGGAGATCCGTTCGGCGCACGCGGCCGGCCAGGACGTGGCGCGCCTGCATTCCGGCGACCTGTCGATCTGGAGCGCCCTGGCCGAGCAGATGCGCCGGCTCGACGCGCTGGCCATTCCCTACACGGTGACGCCGGGTGTCCCCGCCTTCGCGGCCGCGGCCGCGCTGCTGCGCCGGGAGCTGACGGTCCCGGGCGTGGCCCAGACCGTGGTCCTGACCCGCACCTCCGGGCGGGCGAGCGCCATGCCCGAGCGGGAGACGCTGGCGGCCTACGCGGCCACCGGCGCGACCCTGGCGATTCACCTGTCGATCCACGTCGTCGAGGCCGTCGCCGCCGAGCTGATCCCCTTCTACGGCCCGTCTTGCCCGGCGGCGGCGGTGTTCCGAGCCTCCTGGCCGGACGAGCGGGCGCTCGTGGGCGATCTCGCCGCGCTGCCCGGGCTCGTCGCGGAGGCCGGTCTGGAGCGCACCGCCCTGATCCTGGTCGGACCGGCGCTGGGCGCCGCGGAGTTCCGCGAGAGCGCCCTCTACGCGCCCGACTACGACCGGCGCTACCGGCCGGGCGGCACGGTGGGGTCGCGGTCGTGAGTGCCCCCGGCCTCCTCGTCGCGGCGCCGCGCTCCAGCTCCGGCAAGACGACCGTCGCCCTCGCGCTCATGCGCGCCCTCACCCGGCGCGGCCTGCGGGTGCGCGGCGCGAAGTGCGGCCCGGACTACATCGATCCGGCCTTCCACCAGGCCGCGACCGGCCATCCGAGCTTCAACCTCGACAGCTTCGCCATGGCGCCGCCGCTCCTCGACGCGCTGGCGGGCGCGACGGCGGCGGCGGCCGATCTGCTGATCGCCGAGGGGTCCATGGGCCTGTTCGACGGCGTCCGGGCGGCCGAGAACCGCACCGGGGCGAATGCCGACATCGCCGCGCGCTACGGCTGGCCGGTGGTGCTCGTGGTGGACGTGTCGGGCGCGGCGCAATCGGCGGCCGCCGTGGCGCTCGGCTGCAAGCTCTACGATCCCCGCATCCGGATCGCCGGCGTGATCCTCAACAAGGTGGCGAGCGCCCGTCACCGGCGCCTCGTCGAAGCCGGCATGGAGCGCGCGGGGCTGCCGGTGCTCGGCGCGCTGATGCGCGACGCGCAGCTCGTCCTGCCCGAGCGCCACCTGGGGCTCGTGCAGGCCGGCGAGACCGCGGATCTCGCCGCGCGCCTCGACAGGCTCGCCGACCTCGCGGAGGCGGGCATCGACCTCGACGCCGTGACGGCCTGCGCGAGCGGCACCGTACCGCCCTCCGGTGGCCGCCTGCCCCGGCCGCCCGGACAGCGCGTGGCGGTCGCCCGGGACGCGGCGTTCAGCTTCCTCTACCCGCATCTTGAGACCGGGTGGCGGATGGCCGGCGCCGAGCTCGTGCCGTTCTCGCCCTTGGCCGACGAGGGACCGCCCGAGGATTGCGACGTCTGCTGGCTGCCGGGCGGCTATCCGGAACTGCACGCGGGCCCGATCGCCGGCGCGACCCGCTTCCTGGACAGGCTGCGCCGCTTCGCGCGGACCCGGCCGGTCCACGGGGAGTGCGGCGGCTACATGGTCCTGGGCGAGACGTTGCAGGATGCCGACGGAGCGACCCATGCCATGGCCGGACTGCTGCCGGTCGCGACCTCGTATCACCGGCGCAAGCTGCATCTCGGCTATCGCGTCGCGCGGCTCTGCGAATCCGGCCTGCTCGGCGCCGCGGGCACGCGCCTTGTCGGCCACGAATTCCACTACGCCAGCGAGCTCTCGCCGATCGCGCCGGAGGAAACGGCGCTCGCCCGCGTGACGGATGCCGAAGGTGTCGATCTGGGACTGGCCGGCCACCGGGTCGGACCCGTCACCGGCAGCTTCTTCCACCTGATCGCGACCGATCCGCCGTGACGCCGGGCTCGGCGCAGCCGCTTCGAAGGTCCCCGAGGTGAAGCCTGTTTCGCGCGCCGGTCAGGCCGGATCCGTCGTCGGCGCGGTTGCGCCGCGGTTCTGCGCGAGTCGCGCGGCGCTGCGGACCAGCGCGAGCACGTCGCGGCGCATCTGCTCGTCCTCGATCTGGGCGTAGGCGCGCAGCAGCTCGATGGCGCCGTGGGCGCTGAGGAAGCCGAACACGTCCTCCTGCGCGTTCTCGCGCGGCTCGTTCTCCTCGAAGAACGCGGAGACCGGAACCTCGAGGAGGCGCGCGATCTCGCGCAGCCGGCCGGCCCCGACCCGGTTCTGGCCCTTCTCGTATTTCTGAACCTGCTGGAAGGTCACGCCGACCGCGTTGCCCAGCGCGGTCTGGCTCATGCCGCGAGCCTTGCGCAGCGCTGTGATCCGGATGCCGACGAGGCGATCGACGTCCGTCGTCTGCTTCGGCATCGTCTGGCCGGAGGAATCCTTGTCCATGGCGTGGGCTGCATCCTCCTGCGGACGGGGTGTCTTCGCCTCGCTGTCGCGCCGCTTCACCGTCCGCCCCTTAGTCGCATGTCCTGCACGCCAGGTTGCCGGTACTCCGTGCCGATGTCCGGCTATAGCCCTGATCCCGACACAGGTGAACCGGGGCGCAGTAGGACACCAAGTTGTCAAGCTTCGCAAGTCGAAGGTTACATCTTCTAGTTTAAGCCCACACATCTTTGCAACATTGTTGCTCAAATGTCGACGTGGAGGTCAGGGCTGCTTTCGAGGTGCGCCTTGTCGCCGCGCGGCGGTACCCCTTAGGACCACAGGGGCATGTAGGTTCGGTACCGCGCAGGAGGCACGCATGTTCATCGCGATGAATCGCTTCAAGGTCGTTAAGGACGCGACGGCGGATTTCGAGGCCGTCTGGCTCGGGCGCGACAGCCACCTCGGCGAGATGCCGGGCTTCGTCGAGTTTCACCTGCTGCGCGGCCCCGAGCACGAGGACCACGTGCTCTACGCCTCGCACACGATCTGGCGATCGCGTGCCGATTTCGAGGCCTGGACCCGGTCCGAGCAGTTCCGCAAGGCGCATGGCCGCGTGCCCTCGACCAAGCCCCTGTATCTCGGCCACCCCCAATTCGAGGGTTTCGAGACGATCCAGACGGTCGGCGGGACGGCCGATGCGCGCCAGGACGCGGACGCCGTCTGAACGCGGCGGACCCCGGCCGCCCTTCGGCCGGGGTCATTCGAGGCGCCGATCCGGTTGAAACCGCGATGAAAGAAACTCGCGTGAATTGAAATAGCTCCGGCGAAAACGGTCCCCCGTCAAACCTCGCGACGGCCGGCTGCGCCGAACAGTCACTCAGCATTAACTATGTATTGCCTCCTCCGGAAGCAGGCCCTAAGTCGCAGCGCTCATCCGCGACTGCGATCGTGAACCCGCCGGGCCCGCGGCTTGCTCCGTGACCGTCACCAGGCGGCGCTGAAACCTTTCGTGTCTCAGACTGGTACAGAGTCCGACTAAGACGGGACGTTGCGGGTCAGATGTTTCACGATCGGCTTCCGGAGACGTTTCAGGCGCTGCCGACCTCGGCGGAGCGCCGCCGCAATGTGTGGTCGGCCCTGCTGCCGCGCCGCGGCCGTGCGCTGGCACGCATCGCCCTGTCCATGACTCTCGCCGCCACCGACATCGCGGCGATCGTGGCGGTCACGCTGGGCCTCGAATGCGCCTACCAAGTCCTCGCGCAGGACGGCACGGTGTGGGCGGGTCTCGTCCGCGGCTCGCGGCTGTCGGCGCTGCTGGCGCTGGTGATCGTCGCCACGAACGTCCTGCGCGAGGAGTACAGCCTCGAGAACGTGATGGCGCAGAAGCCGGGCGTCCAGCGGGTGGCCTCGCTCTGGCTGATCGCCTGGGCCGCCGTGCTCGTCGTCAGCTTCATGACGAAGACGACCAACGATTACTCGCGGCTCGTCTCGCTCGGGATCTTCGCCGCCGGCCTGCCGGTGCTCATCGCGGCGCGGGCCGCGGTGCGCCGGCTCGTGCGCGAGCGGCTGAGCGCCGGATCGGCCACCGCCAGCCGGATCCACCTCGTGGGCTACGAGGAGGACATCGCGCGCTTCTACGCCGGCAAGGAGGTCGACCAGCTCGGCTCGCGGATCATCGGGACGAGCTACCTGCGGCGGGTCGATCCCGGCGCCGACGCGGCCACGCGCCACGACCAGTTGCAGGAGGATCTCGACCTCGCCGTCTCCGTCGTCCGCTTCCTGCGGCCGGACGACGTCTTCGTGCTGGTGCCCTGGGCCGACACCGCGGAGGTCGAGCGCTGCATCGACGCCTTCCTGCGGGTGCCCTCGGCCCTCCACCTGCGTCCCGGCGCGGTCCTCGACCGGTTCCCGGACCTGCAGGTCGCCCGGGTCGGCGGCGTCTCGGGGATCAACATCGGCCGCCGTCCGCTCAACGTCGGCGAGGTCATGCTGAAGCGCGCCCTCGACCTGACGGTGGCGACCATCGCCCTCGTGTCGCTGTCGCCGCTGCTCGCCGCGATCGCGGTGGCGATCAAGCTCGACAGCCCCGGCCCGGTCTTCTTCCGGCAGAAGCGCTACGGCTTTAACCAGCAGCCGTTCGGCGTCTTCAAGTTCCGGTCGATGCGGGCGGATCCGAACGCCGCCTTCCGGCAGGCGACCCGCAACGACAGCCGCATCACCCGGATCGGCGCGATCCTGCGCCGGACGAACCTCGACGAGCTGCCCCAGCTGATCAACGTCCTGCGCGGAGAGATGTCGCTGGTCGGCCCCCGTCCGCACGCTTTGGCGCACGATCGGAGCTTCGAGCGCCGGATCGCCCTCTACGCCCGCCGGCACAACGTGAAGCCCGGGATCACCGGCTGGGCCCAGGTCAACGGCTACCGCGGCGAGACGCAGACCGACCTCGCCATGGAGCGGCGCGTCGCCTGCGACCTGCACTACATCGACAACTGGTCGATCTGGTTCGACATCCAGATCATGATCCAGACGGTCGTCTCGCGCCGCGCCTACCAGAACGCCTTCTGACCGGCACCCGGCGGCCGTCCGCCCTGGAAGTGGCGCCTCAGGGGGCCTGCTTCCGCTCCCGGCAGGCGCCGCAATCGCCCTCGACCTCCAGGATACTGTGGGTCGGGGTGAAGCCAGCCCGCTCCAGCGTCCGCCCCAGGCTGCCCTCGACTTCCTCCGACGAGGCCTCGTCGACGCCGCCGCAGGTGCGGCAGATCAGGAAGATGACCCCCTCCCCGGGGGCGTGGCCGTGCGCGCAGGGGATGAAGGCGTTGCGGCTCGCGATCCGGTGGACCAGCCCCTGCTCCATGAGGAAGTCGAGGGCGCGGTAGACCGAGACCGGGGCCACGCGCTTGCCCGGCGCGCTCAGCCGCTCCGCGATATCGTAGGCGCCCTGAGCCTTGGCGGACTCGGCCACGGCCTCGAGCACCTCCCGGCGCAGGGGCGTGAACTGAAGACCACGCTCGCGACACAGGGCCTCGGCCCGCGCGAGCATGTCACCGGTGCCGGCGTGGCACGCGTCGTGACCCTCGTGACGGTGCATGATCGCTCCAGACGTGATCCGCAGGTTGTCCCACGGGTTTGTTACAGTGTATCACCGCCGCCCAGCAGCGCACCAGTAGCCCCGCGCGGTACCCGCGCCGGCGTGAGCGCGCGACGAGGACCCCGTGCCGACCATTCCCAGCCCGAGACACGCGGCGCGGCGATCGCTGTTCCAGAGCGGGATCGGCCTGCGGCTGGCGCTCGCCGCGCTGCTCTCGGCGCTGGTCTGGCTGACCATCGCCTGGGCGCTGGCGACATGAGCGGCGCGCGCCCGGATCCGATCCGCCTCGTCGGTCTCACCCTCGGTTACGACCGGCATCCGGCGGTCCACCACCTCGACGGGTCCGTGCGGGCCGGCGACCTGCTCGCCCTCGTCGGCCCGAACGGAGCCGGCAAGTCGACGCTCCTCAAGGGCATGGCCGGAGAGATCCGCTGCCTGGACGGGCGCATCGAGCGCGCCGGCGCCCTCGCCTACATGCCGCAGGTCGACGAGATCGACCGGAGCTTCCCGCTCACCGTCATGGATCTCGCCGGCATGGGCCTCTGGCGGCGCGCGGGGGCGTGGCGCAGCCTCACCCGGCGGCGTCCGGCGATCGAGGCGGCGCTGGCCACGGTCGGCCTCGACGGCTTCGCGGCGCGCCCGATCGGCACTCTGTCGGGCGGACAGTTCCGGCGCGCCCTGTTCGCCCGTCTGATCCTGCAGGACTGCCCGGTCGTGCTCCTCGACGAGCCGTTCACCGGCATCGACTCGCGGACGGTCGACGATCTCCTGGCACTCATCCGCACGTGGCACGCCGAGGGGCGGACCGTGGTCGCGGCCCTCCACGACCTCCAGCAGGTCCGCGCGCATTTCCCGACGACGCTGCTGCTCGCCCGAGAGCCCGTGGCCTGGGGTCCGACCGCGCGGGTCCTGGCGGCCGAGAACCTCGCGCGCGCCCGCAACCTGTCCGAGGCCTGGGACGAGGGCGCGGCGATCTGCGCCGGGCCGCGAGCCGTCGCGGCGGCGCACGACCACGGCGGCGCGGACCATCACCACCACGAGGACGCCGCGTGACCGATCCGCTCGGATCCCTGTTCGCGCCGTTCGTGGAGTTCGGCTTCATGCGCCGGGCCCTGGCGGGCTGCCTCGCCCTGTCGGTCTCGGCGCCACCCATCGGCGTGTTCCTGACGCTGCGCCGCATGAGCCTGATGAGCGACGCGATGAGCCACGCGATCCTGCCCGGCGCCGCGGTCGGCTTCCTCGTCGCCGGCCTGTCGCTGCCGGCGATGACGCTGGGCGGCCTCGTCGCCGGGCTCGCGGTCGCCCTCCTGGCCGGCGCCGTCACCCGCGCGACGGTCGTCCGGGAGGACGCGAATCTCGCGGCCTTCTACCTCATCTCGCTCGCGGCCGGCGTGCTGCTGGTCTCCCTGCGCGGCTCGCAGATCGACCTCATGCATTTCCTGTTCGGCTCGGTCCTGGCGCTCGACGACGCCGCGCTGTGGCTGCTCGGTGGCATCAGCACGCTGACCCTGCTGGCCCTGGCCCTGATCTACCGGCCGCTCGTGATGGAATGCGTCGATCCCCTGTTCCTGCGGAGCGTCAGCCGCAGCGGCGGCCCGGTTCACCTCGCCTTCCTGGCGCTGGTGGTGGTGAACCTCGTCGGCGGGTTCCAGGCCCTCGGCACGCTGCTGGCGGTGGGGCTGATGCTGCTGCCGGCGGTGGCGGCCCGGTTCTGGGCCCGCGACCTCGCCGGCCTGATCCCGGTCTCGATGCTGATCGCGGCCCTGGCGAGCGTGTCGGGGCTCAGCCTGTCGTACCGGTACGACGTGCCGAGCGGGCCGGCCATCGTGCTGGCGGCCGGTGCCCTCTACGTCGCCTCGATGATGGTCGGCCCGCGCGACGGCCTGCTCCGCCGCCTCGTCCGGCCGCGCCACCTCGAGGCCTGATCAGGGCTGATCCTTGAGCGCCGCGAGCCCCTCGCGGTAGGTCGGATAGGCGAGCGCGACGCCGAGTTCGTCGCGGATCAGGCGGTTCCGGACGCGCTTGTTCTCGCCGTAGAAGCTGCGCGCCATCGGCGACAGGTCGGCGGTCTCGAAATCGATCTCGGGCGGCAGCGGCAGGCCTGTGAGGGCGGCCGCGTGCTCGGTCACGGTCTGGGGCGCGGTCGGCTCGTCGTCGGTGACGTTGTAGATCGCCCCCGGCCGCGGCCGGTCGATCGAGGCGAGCAGCGTCGTGGCAATGTCGTCGACGTGGATGCGGTTGAAGACCTGCCCGGCCTTCACGATGCGCTGCGAGCGCCCCTCCCGCAGCTTCACGATCGGGTTGCGCCCGGGTCCGTAGATGCCCGAGAGCCGGAACACCTGCACGGCCTTGCCGGTCGCGGCGCCGAGCGCCAGCCACGCCGCCTCGGCGTCGACGCGCACCTTGGACCGGGCGCTGCGCGGGGTCGCCGGCGCAGTCTCGTCGATCCAGGCGCCGCCCTGGTCGCCGTAGACGCCGATGGTCGACAGGTAGCCGATCCACCGGATCCGGCTCGCCGCGACGGCGTCGGCGTAGCGGGCCAGCACCGGGTCGCCGGCCTCGCCGGGGGGCGCCGAGACCAGGAGCACGTCCGTGTCGGCGAGATCCGCCGCGATCCGGGGATCGTCGGCCTCCGGCCCGAAGGCGCGCATCGCGAAACCGGTCTCCGCCGCGATGCGGTCGGCGGCCGCGGGGTCGGTGACGGTGGCGCGGACGGTCCCGAAGCGCGCCCGTGCCCGCTCGGCGAAGTGGCGGCCGGTGAAGCCGAGCCCGAAGACGAAGAGGTTCATGCCGCGGATGTCTCGTCCGTCCGCGGTTCCGTCAAGCCGGTGGCGGCCCGCCACTCGTCCCGCACGTGGGCGTCGGTCTCGGAATCGCCGTGCTGGCGCCCGAGCGCGCGCACGGCCTCGGGCGCCAGCAGCCGGCCGCAGGCCCAGACCGCCATGCCGCGCACCAGTGGAGACGGGTCGCGCAGGCGCGCGAGGGCCGCCTCCGCGAGCGACGGGTCTTCGGAATTCCCGATCGCGATCATGACGTTGCGGAGGAAGCGGTCGCGCCCAGTGCGCTTCACCGGCGTGCCGGCGAAGAAGGTGCGGAACGCCGCGTCGTCGAGGCCCGCGAGATCCGCGAGCGCCGGGGCCGCTAGGTCCGCCCGCGCGGCGAGGCGGCTCTCCGCCGCGGTGCGGGCGAACTTGTTCCAGGGGCAGACGGCCAAGCAATCGTCGCAGCCGAACACCCGGTTGCCGATCGCTTCCCGGAACGCCGGGGGGATCGGCCCGGCATGCTCGATCGTCAGGTACGAGATGCAGCGGCGGGCATCGAGCCGGTAAGGCGCCGGAAACGCGTCGGTGGGGCAGACGTCCAGGCAGGCGCGGCACGAGCCGCAACGGTCGGGCTCCGGCGGGTCGGGCTCGAATTCCGCGCTCGTGTAGATCGCGCCGAGGAGCAGCCAGTTGCCGTGCCCGCGAGAGATCAGCACCGTGTGCTTGCCCTGCCAGCCGAGGCCGGCCGCCTCCGCCAGGGTCTTCTCCATGACGGGGGCGGTGTCGCAGAAGACCTTCACCCGCACGTCGCCCTTGGCCGACAGATACCCACCCAATTCTTTCAGGCGGCCCTTCAAAACCTCGTGATAGTCCCGCCGCTGCGCGTAGGCGGCGACGGCACCGCGGTCGCGACGCGCCACGAGGTCGAGGGGATCGTGCTCCGGCCGGTAGCTCATCGCCAGGACCAGGATGCTGCGCAGACCGGGCCACAGCGCGATCGGGCTGGCGCGCTGGTCGGCCCGCTCCGCCATCCAGTCCATGGTGCCCTGCGCGCCCTCGGCGAGCCAGGCGGACAGGCGGCCGGGCAGGTCGGGCAGCCGGTCGGGTCGGGTCACGCGCAGGCCGCAGAACCCGAGCGTCCGCGCCCGGGTCTCGACGAGGCGGCGCAGGTGGGCGCCGTGGTAGGTCCGTCGGGCGTTCAGAAATCCAGATCCGCATAGTGGGCGGCCGGTGCCATCCCGGCCACCCGGTCGGCGAGCAGGGCGCGGAACGAGGGCCGCGACTTGACGCGGGCGTACCAGTTCCGCGCCATCTCGTCCTCGTCCCAGGGCACGTCGCCCAGGTAGTCGACGCAGGAGAGATGGGCGGCCGCCGCGAGATCGGCATAGGTCAGGTTGTCGCCGGCGATCCAGCGCCGCCGCGCGATGAGGTAGCCGATGTATTTGAGGTGGTAGCGCACGTTGGAGCGCGCCGCGCGGATCGCGTTCATGTCGGGCGGGCCGCCGCCCTCGTTGGCCGACATGAAGCGCTTCGAGATCTTCTCGTTGACGAGGTAGGCGGTCACCTCGGACTCGAACTTGACCAGGAACCAGTCGAGCAGGCGCCGTACCTCCACGCGCTCGACGGTGTCCTCCGGTAGCATGCGCCGCCCCGAGAGCCCCAGGCCGCGGGTCTCGTCGAGGTACTCGGCGATGACGCCGGCGCCGGGAACCACGAGGCCGTTCTGCTCCAGCAGCACGGGCGTGACGCCCGCCGGGTTGATCAGCAGGAAGTCGTCGCGCCGTTCCCAGGGCCGTTCTTCGAACAGCGTCGGCTCCATGCCCATCTCGGCGAGCACGAGACGGATGAAACGGGAATTCGCGCAGAAGGGGAAATGGTAGAGGGTTGCCATCGAGGCCGTGCGGGACGTTCGGTCTGCCAGCGCGGCCGGTCCCGCGCTCGTCGTGGGTCCTGAAGCGCGGGTCTTCGGCGCAGAGGACTTCGGACCGAGCGTTATTGCCCGACCGTTGCCGAGCCCTTAACACGCGCGGCCCGGCCCGGTAACTGCCCGTCAACCCTGATCGGCGAAGCCTCGGGTACAACCATTTCGCGTGGCAGGCGGTGGCCCGACGGGGGCCTCCGCGCGCGCGGCACAGGGCGTCGCGATGGATCCGGCAAGCATCGGCAAGGCAGTGCTGCTCGCCCTGGTGGAGGGGGCGACCGAATTCATCCCGGTCTCCTCCACCGGCCACCAGCTGCTGGTGGGGCACTTCATCGGCTTCCACTCGCCCAACAACACCTTCGAGGTGCTGATCCAGCTCGGCGCGATCCTGGCGATCCTGCTGGTGTATTTCCGCCGCCTCTTGGGGATCGCCACCGCGTTGCCGTCCGATCCGAAGGCGCGCCGCTTCGTCCTCGGCATCCTGGTGGCGTTCCTGCCGGCGGCGATCATCGGCGGCCTCTTCTCGAAGCTGATCAAGGCCTACCTGTTCAACCCGTGGATCGTCTGCGCGACCCTGGTGGCCGGCGGGCTCGTGCTCCTCGTCATCGACGACACCGACCTCGAGGTGAAGAAGACCGACGTCTACGACTTCTCGCTGCCGATGGACCTGAAGATCGGCATCTTCCAGTGCCTGGCGATGATCCCCGGCGTCTCGCGCTCGGGCGCCACGATCGTGGGCGCGATGCTGATGGGCGCCGACAAGCGCTCGGCCACCGAGTTCTCGTTCTACCTCGCGATGCCGACCATGGCGGGCGCTTTCGCCAAGGACCTGCTCGACAACTACAAATACCTCTCGAGCAACGATGTCGGGCTGATCGCGATCGGCTTCATCGTGTCGTTCGTCTCGGCGCTGTTCGTGGTGCGGTTTCTCCTCGACTACGTCTCCCGCCACGGTTTCTGGCTGTTCGCGTGGTGGCGGATCATCGTCGGCGCCCTCGGCTTCGCCGGCCTGATCATCCTCGGCTGACGCGGGCGGGATCGCGCCCCGTTCGGTCGGCCCGGGCTCGCCGGCAGCGGCTCGGACTCGCGATCCGGATCGGCAGGTGCCCCTCACCGCACCTGCGCCGCATCACTCAAAAATCGGTGATCCGCGGCTTGAGCTTTCCTCAACCATCGGGCGATTGCCAGCGGCGGAGCGGCGTGCGAGGCAAACGCATGAAAGCGGTGCAGAAGACGCCGCGCCCTGGGACGTACCGATGGAAGACAGACCGCTCGCCGACCTCTTCGAGCCCGCAGACCGGGCGCGCTGGCTCGGCCTCGTCGAAGGCGTCCTGAAGGGCGCCGATTTCGAGAAGCGGCTGGTGTCGCGGACGGCTGACGGACTGCGGATCGAGCCCCTCTACGGACCGGCCGAGCCGGCGGCGCAGCCGGTGCGCGAGCCCGGACCCTGGCGGATCGCCCAGCGGGTCGACCATCCCGACATCGGAACCGCGAACACGCAGGCGCTCACCGACCTCGAGGGCGGGGCCGATGCCCTCGTGCTCGCCGTCGCGGGTGCGCCGGGCGCCCGCGGCTACGGTCTCACCGCGGCGAGCGTCGAGGAGCTCGACGCCGCCCTGAAGGGCGTGATGCTGCCGCTGATCGCCCTGCGGATCGATGCCGGCGGCCGCGGCCTGGAGGTGGCCCGGCTAATCAAGGCGCTGGCGGAGCGCCGCGGCGAGGATCTCTCGACCTACGACGTCGATCTGGGGCTCGATCCCGTCGGCGTCCTGGCGGCCACCGGCAGCCTCGGAGCCGTCTGGACCGACATCGCGCCCCGCCTCGCCGAGGCCGTGGCCGAGCTGGAGGCGGCGGGTTTCCGCGGCCGGGCCTTCCTGGCCGACGGCCGGCCCTACCACGAGGCCGGCGCCGGCGAGGCGGCGGAACTCGGCGCGGTGCTCGCCACCGCCGTCGCCTACCTGCGCGCCCTGGAAGCGGCCGGTCACGATCTCGCGAGCGCGCGCGACCGCGTCGCCGTGCTGCTCGCGGCCGATGCCGACGAGTTCGTCACTGTCGCGAAGTTCCGCGCGATGCGGCGCCTCTGGGCGCGCGTCGAGCAGGCCTGCGGCCTCGAGCCGAAGCCGCTGCGCCTCCACGCCGAGACCGCGTGGCGGATGATGACCAAGCGCGACCCGTTCGTGAACATCCTCCGGACCGGCATGGCGGCGGCCTCGGCCGGCATGGGCGGCGCCGACAGCGTCGCGGTCCTGCCGTACACGCAGGCCCTCGGCCTGCCCGACGCCTTCGCCCGGCGCGTGGCGCGCAACAGCCAGATCGTGCTCATCGAGGAATCGCACCTCGCGCGGGTCAGCGACCCCGCGGCCGGGGCCGGCGGATTCGAGGCCCTGACGGCCGAGCTCGCCGAGGCGGGCTGGGCGGCGTTCCAGGCGATCGAGGCCGAGGGCGGGATCGTCGCCTCGCTCAGCGTCGGCAAGCTCCAGCGGCGGATCGAGCTGACCCGCGAGGCCCGCGCCAAGGCGGTGGCCACCCGCCGCGAGCCGCTCACCGGGGCGAGCGAGTTCCCGAACCTCCCCGAGAAGCCGGTCACGGTGCTCGACGTGCAGCCCGTGGCGGCGGTGCTCGGATCCAATTTCGGCGCGGGCTCGGCGGTCGCCTGCGACGCGCTGCCGTCCCAGCGCCTCGCCGAGCCCTACGAGGCCCTGCGCGACGCCTCGGACGCCTTCCTCGCCAAGACAGGGCGCAGGCCGGTCGTGTTCCTGGCCAATCTCGGCCCGGTGGCGGCCTTCAATGCCCGGGCGACCTTCGCGGCCAACGCCTTCGCGGCCGGCGGCCTCGAGGCGCTGTCGAACGAGGGCTTCCCCGACGCCGAGGCGGCCGCGCAGGCGTTCCGGGAATCCGGCGCCAGCCTCGCCTGCATCTGCTCGACCGACGGGATCTACGCCGAGCGCGCGGTCGCGACCGCCGAGGCGCTCACCGGGGCCGGCGCCGGACCAGTCTACCTCGCCGGGAAGCCGACGGACCTGGCCGAGCCGCTGAAGCAGGCGGGCGTGGCCGCCTTCCTGCATGTCGGTTGCGACCTCCTCGCTCTCCTCAACGCGGCACTCCGTGCGGCCATGCGGACGCCCGCGCCGCAGGCGCCGCGCTGACGGGGCGCCGGTCTCCCCGAAGCCCACGGCACTCCGGATCCGCATGACGCCCCGCATCGCCGTCGCCCTGCTCCTCGCCGGTACGCTGCCCGCCGCGTCCGCCCCCCGCGCCGCCCTGCCCGATTGGTTCGACGGCACCTGGAGCGTCGAGATCATCACCGAGACGGGGAACTGCGACCGCGCCTACCGCTACCCGGTGCGGATCGAGCGCGGGCGAGCGCGCTTCATCGGGACCGCCTTCGTGGTCGAGGGTGGCGTCGCGCGGAACGGGGCGATCCGCGGCTCGATCTCCAACGGCGCCGCCACCGCCGACGTGCGGGGACGCCTGGGCTCGGACGGCTTCGGTGCCGGAACCTGGGTCTCGACCGGGGCCCTCGCCTGCCGGGGACACTGGAACGCGGAGCGGCGCGGCTGAGCGCGGCTGTGGCCGTCGCGAAACAGCCCGGATCTTGCCCGGAATCGGGCACCCGGACCGAACCGCCAGCCCCGATCCCGACGCAATCATGAGCGAGAGCTGAACACGGTTCGGACACCCGACGAGGCCGCCCGTATGAAGACTTCGATCCTCGCCACCTTCGCCGTCCTCGCGCTCGTCTCGGCCGCCGAGGCGCGGCCTCACCGGAACCCGGCCGCCCCGAAGGTGAACGCGGCGGAGGCCGAGAAGTTGTTGGCGCCGCTGCGGCAGGCCGCCACCGCGTGCTTCGCCGAGACGGTGCTGTCGAACCCGAAGGCGACGGCAGAGGCGCGCGCCGGCCGCTGGTACGAGGCCGTCGGCATCACGGGCTTCCTGTGCCGCCCGGAGGTCGCCGCGATGATCCGGACCCACGACAACCTCTACGGCGCGAAGACCGGTGAGCGCTACTTCAAGGGCGCGTACGTCAAGCATCTGGACCAGCAGCTCGCCGAGCGCCTTCAGCCGATGTTCGCCCGCAAGGCCGTCGCCAGCGCCGAGCCGCCGCTCGAGAAGGCCTCGGCGGAGGAGCCGGCCGAGAACAACTGAGCGGGAACCGTCCGGGGTCGCCGCGCCTTCCCCGACCCGGAGGCGGCGATGCCCTACGAGCTCCATTACTGGCCGATGATCCAGGGGCGCGGCGAGTTCGTCCGCCTCGCCCTCGAGGAGGCCGGCGCCGACTACGTCGACGTGGCCCGCCAGGACGACGATTCCGGCGGCATCGGACCGATGCTCGACCGACTGTCCGACCCCGCCGATCCGCGACCGCCCCTGGCACCGCCCTTCCTGCGCGACGGCGACGTCGTCGTCGGGCAGAGCGCCGCGATCCTGCTCTATCTCGGACCGCGCCTCGGGCTCGTGGGCCCGTCGGAGCGCGACCGGATCTGGACCCATCAGCTCCAGCTCACCGTCGCCGACGCGGTCGACGAGGCGCACGACACCCACCATCCCGTCGGCGTCGGCCTGTACTACGCGGATCAGAAGGCCGAGGCGCTGCGCCGGGCGGCCGAATTCCGGGGCGAGCGCATCCCGAAATATCTAGGCTATTTCGAGCGCGTGCTTGCGGCCAACGGCGGCCGCCGCCTCGTCGGCGCGGATCTCTGCTACGCCGACCTGTCGCTGTTCCAGCTCGTCGACGGCCTGCTCTACGCCTTCCCCAAGGCGACCGCCGCGGCCCTCCGGAGAACCCCGCAGGTGGCGCGGCTCCACGAGACCGTGGCGCGGCGCCCGCGGCTCGCCGCCTACCTCGCCAGCGCGCGCCGGATCCCGTTCAACGAGGACGGCATCTTCCGCCGCTACCCGGAGCTGGATCCCTGAGACGCGAGCCGGGGCTCACCGACGCGGGCCGGCGATCAGGATCGCCGCGAGCACCAGCGCGACGAGCCCGAGCACCAGCGACAGCAGGCGCCAGAACAGCAGCGGGTCGCGCTCCAGGAGCGACGCCCGCCGGCCATCCGTGAAGGCCGGGTTGGGGTGGCGCAGGTCGTGGACGAAGGCCGACACGGTCGCGTAGCGCCGCTGCGGATCGGGATGGACGGCCCTGCGCAGCGCGCCGTCGACCCAGACCGGCAGCAGCGGGCGCACGGTCAGCGCCGACGCGTAGCGCAGCCGCCGCTGCGCCGCGCGCGTCCGGGCCCGGGGCACCGCGTCGCCGTAGGGCAGCCGCCCCGTGAGCATCTGGTAGGTCATCACGCCGACCGCGAAGACGTCCGACTGGGCGGTCCCCGGGGCGCCGAGGAAGCACTCCGGCGCCGTGTACTGCACCGTGCCCAGGATCTCCGCCGGGTCGATCCGCGGGTCGCCCTCGACGACGCCGGCGACCTGGGTCGCGCCGAAATCGATGATCTGGACGGTGCCGGCCGCGTCGATCAGGACGTTGTCGGGCCGCAGGTCCTGGTGGACCATCTCCCGCCGGTGGAAGGCCTGCACGCCCCGGGCGAGCTGCTCGACGAGCCCCCGCACCGCCTCCAGCTCGGGCGCCGCGTGGTCGCGCATCCACTGGGTCAGGGTCTGGCCCTCGACGTAGCGCATCACCGTGTAGAGGTGGCTGCGGCGGCCGGCCTGGGGATGGGCCTTCAGCACGTGGGGATTGTCGATCCGCCGCGCGATCCACTCCTCCATGACGAAGCGCTTCCGCTGGGCGGGATCGTCCCGCAGGTCCAGCGACAGCACCTTCAGCGCGACCTGCGCACCGGTCTCCGCCTCGAGCGCCAGGTAGACGCGGCTTCGCGGACCGGAGTGGAGGATCCGCAGCAGCCGGAAGCCGTCGAGTTCCGCGGGCGGGTCGAGGAGCGGCGCCGGGTCCAGACCGTCGGCCTCGCCGAGGAGGTCGGCCGGCTCGCCCTCCGGCACGGTCTCGACCCGCACGA
This sequence comes from Methylobacterium oryzae, assembly GCF_021398735.1. Taxonomy (NCBI): domain Bacteria; kingdom Pseudomonadati; phylum Pseudomonadota; class Alphaproteobacteria; order Hyphomicrobiales; family Methylobacteriaceae; genus Methylobacterium; species Methylobacterium oryzae. The sequence goes on along the minus strand of NZ_CP090349.1, from coordinate 1,622,637 downwards.
TCTGGATCGTCAGGTTGTCCGGGCTGCCGGCCGCCAGGGCCATCTCGACGATCGCCCGCGCGGCCGCATCCAGGGTCCCGGCCCGCGCGATCTCCGCGACCATGTCGCGGGGCCGGACATGCTCGTGGATGCCGTCCGTCGTCAGCACGAAGGTGTCACCGGCCTCGACGCCCACGGCGTGGTAGTCGATCTCGACGCGGCCCTGCGCTCCGAGGGCGCGGCCGAGATACGATTCCGCCGCGGAGACGACGACCCGGTGGTCCTCGGTGAGCTGCTCGAGCGACCGGCCGGACACCCGCCAGATCCGGGCATCGCCCACGTGGAAGAGGTGGGCCACGCGGGATTTCAGCACGAGGGCGTCGAAGGTCGTGACGTGGCCCCGGTCGGCATCGTTCGGATCGGCGCCGCGCCGCGTCTCGGCGTAGAGCCAGGAATTCGTGGCCGCGATCACGCGCTGCGCCGAGGTCTTCACCGACCACGTGTCCGGCGTGGCGTAGTAGTCGCTGAGGAAGCCCTTGACCGCGGTCTCGCTCGCCGCCGCGCCCGCCGCGCTGCTGCTGATCCCGTCGGCGAGGGCGACCGCGATCCCCTTCAGGCCCAGCGCCGGCTGGACGGGAACCAGCGCGCCGTTGAAATCCTGGTTGGCGGCCTTGCGGCCGGCGCTGCTGTGCTGGCCGATCGTGACCGTCAGGTCGGCCGGGCCGCGCGGTCCGGCGCTCAAGCGGCGGCCGCCGCGCTGTCGCCCCGGCCGCGGTACGACAGCGCCTCGGCGAGGTGGAGCCGGCGGACCTGCGCCTCGCCGTCGAGGTCGGCCAGGGTCCTGGCGACGCGCAGCGTCCGGTGGAAGCCGCGGGCGGAGAGGCGCATGCTCTGGGCCGCCTGGCGGATCAGCGCCGTCCCGTCGGCGTCGGGGCTCGCGACGTCCGAGATCAGCGTCGCGGGACAGGTCGCGTTGGTGGTGGATTCCGGCAGGCCGCGCGCGGCGTAGCGCGCGCCCTGGAGCGCGCGGGCCGCCGACACCCGCGCGGCCGCCTCGCGGGAGCCCTCGGCCGGCGCGGGCAGGATCAGGTCAGCGGCCGTCACCGCCGCCACCTCGACGCGCAGGTCGATTCGGTCGAGCATCGGGCCGGAGATCCGCGCCTGATACTGCGCCATGCAGCGCGCGTTCGGCCCGCGCCGGCAGGCGTAGCCCGGTTCGAGACCGTGGCCGCAGCGGCACGGGTTCATCGCCGCGACCAGCTGGAACCGCGCCGGGTAGGTGATTCGGTGGTTGGCCCGGGCAATCATCACCGCCCCGGATTCCATCGGCTGGCGCAGGCTGTCGAGCACCTGCGGGGAAAATTCGGGGAGCTCGTCCAGGAACAGCACGCCGCCATGGGCCAGGGAGACCTCACCGGGCCGCGCCCCGAGGCCGCCCCCCACCAGGGCCGCCATCGAGGCGGAATGGTGCGGCTGCCGGAACGGCCGGCGGTTCGAGAGCGCCCCGTCCTTCAGCGCGCCCGCCACCGACTGGATCACGGAGATGTCGAGCAGCTCGCGCGGCGTGAGCGGCGGCAGGATCGAGGGAAGACGCGCCGCCAGCATCGACTTGCCCGAGCCGGGCGGCCCGTTCATCAACATGTTGACGACGTGAAGACCCGCATGCGAAACGCGGCGTTGGGAGGCCCAATGACGACGAAGGCGTACTCCTATTTGCGGTTTTCGACGCCTGAGCAGGCTAAGGGCGACAGCTCTCGGCGGCAGACGGCTTTGGCACGGGACTACGCGATTCGGCATGACCTAGATCTTGATGAGGCGTTGACCTTCGCGGATCTGGGCGTCTCGGCCTTCCGCGGGCGCAACGCCGAAACGGGTCGTCTGGGCGAGTTCCTGACCGCGGTCAAAGACGGCGTCGTCGCTCAGGGATCCTACCTCCTGGTGGAGAGCTTGGACCGCATCTCGCGTCAGGCGGCGCGTAAGGCATTGCGAGCCCTCGAAAACATTGTGGAGGCCGGAATCACCGTCGTCACTCTGAGTGATGGCAAGGCGTACACCGCCGAGAGCATCGACGACGATCCCATGTCGCTGATGCTCGCCCTGATGATCTTCATCCGTTCCAACGAGGAAAGCGCGACCAAGTCGCGTCGCTTGAAGGCTGCCTGGGAAAACAAGCGCGCCACCGCGGACACCCGCCCCATCACAGCCCGCGGCCCGGCCTGGCTGGAGCTGACGGCTGACCGCCAATGGCGCGTCCGCGAAGACCGGGCTGAAGTAGTCCGGCACATCTATGGGTTGGCGAACCTGGGGATCGGAGAACACTCGATCGCGGCCACGCTGAATCGTGATGGTGTGCCGCCCTTCGGCAACGGTTCCCGGAAGGCGACGCATTGGCACCGGACCTCGGTCATCAAAATTCTAACCAACCCGGCGGTCGGCGGGACGCTGGTCCCATACACACAAGAGCATGTTGACGGGCGCAAGGTCCGCACCCGGCAAGAGCCCATCGAAGGCTATTTTCCGGCGATCATCTCGCCCGAAGTGCGCGATTCGATCCAAGCGCTCAAGGCGGGCTCAGCCAACCCGCAGCGGGGCCGACACGCTTCGAGGGCAGTGCGTAACATCGTCGGCGGCCTTGCTCGCTGCCCGATGTGCAACAACACAATGACGAGGGTTACGAAGGGATCGAAGGCGAAGGCCGGCAAGCCGTTCCTCGTCTGCACGCTTGCGAAGGGCGGAGGCGAGTGCCGGTATCGGGCAGTCTCGCTCCAGGCAGTCGAAAACGGAATTCGCGAGAACGCTGGCTGGCTTGCGGAGGCCGGGCCGCCTTGGAGCGACCTAGAAAAAATTGAGTCCGAGTTGTCGAAAGTCCGGCAGATCATCCGCGAGGAGGAGCTACGGCGCGACAACTTCGTGGAGGCGATAGGTGCGGGCCAAAATTCCCGTGCCGTTCGCCTCAGCTTAGCACGAGTTGAGCGGTGGCTGGAGGAGCTAGTCGAGAAGGAAAAAGCGCTTGTAAGCCGTATTGCCATCGCGAAGAACGCGTCATCGTTGAATCGACGGGCGGAACTCCGTCTGGCGGCGCAAGCTCAACCCTTGGATATCGGGCGCATGAACACCGCGATGCGGCACCTTTTCTCCTCCGTGCGGGTGCTCTACGGCTCTGGGTACTTGGAATTTGCTTGGTCGAGCGGCGGCCGTAGCATAATCAAATTTGCGGAGCCCGAGGATTTGGCTAAGGTGCCCGAGCAATGGGCTGAGCGTGCGCTGGGCTGGTCGTATCCCCCGATTATCCGGGGTGCAGCCCTTCCCCCGGAACTTCGCGCTGAGCTTGAGGCTCACCCGGCCGTGATCCGCCGCACCGCTGAGCGGCGCACAGCCCTAACGGGGGTGAATTTCGAGGAAGGTCCGCTGCCGGCTTCAGTGCTCGGCATCTCGTTGAATGACAAGGATGCTGATCGGCATTAGGACCCACGTCACGACCGTATAGCTTTTGGTCACAATCGTGGGTCTCGAGCTTCCGTAAGCGATTTCCGCCGTCCGGTCTGCGAGCAGATCTTGCGCCCGATCTGAGATTTTGGCGTTCCAGGCGTCTGCTAGAGACCGGCAGCAGCTCACGAGCGCCATCGGTAGCTCAAAGAGCCTCACAGGCGTCCTGAGCCATCCTTATGAAGTCACGGCTCAGCTTGAGGCCGAGGCCGAGGCCGGGGGTGTGGTCGGCTTTAGCGTGAATCTGGCGGCGACGGTCTCGCGCGCTTGGCGCTTGGCCTCGATCCTGGCCGCCCTGCGGATGGCCATGATCTGCCGATGGGTGTCGGCCTCGGCCTGCATCTCGGCCACGGTCAGAATGGCGTCCGTCATACCGCGAGGCCTTCGGCGCGCCGTTCGAGAGCGGCTTGCGCGGTGGCCGCGGTCTCGATCTGCACAGTCCGGGTCTCGGCGTACGTTTCCCGGACCTGGGCCGCCTGCCGGTTGGCATCCTCGGTCGCCTCGATACTCAGGAGGAGCGCTTTGAGCCGGGCCGGATCAGCGGACCGCAGGAACGAGACAAAGGGCGCCCAGTCGGCGCCAAGGGCCCGACGCACCAGAGAGGCGGCGTTCCGGGACGGGTCTACAGCCACAACGTGCTCGGCCTTGCGCTCGCGTTCGGCTTGGATCGCGGCCTCGCGGGCGGCGTAGGCCTTCTGGCGTTGGCCCTCGATGGCAGCCCGCGCCGCGGCATCGGCAGCCTCGCGTTCGGCGACAAGCCGGAGCTCCAGTTCCGTGGGTTGGTGGGTGGTGATGGCCATTTCAGACTCCGGCCTGGGCTTTGAATTGCGCCGCGAGGGCGGGGTTGCGGTTCGATATGACGGCCTGCCGGGTCCGGTTCTCCTGGCCCTTGGCCCAGGGGTTCGCCCAGGTGGCGATTTCTCGGAGGATCTTGGCATCCTCAGCCGCGGCGAAGGCCTTGGCGAAGTCCGTCACAGGTCCGCGGGAGAACCGGGTCCAGTCCGGGGCCGAAGATGGCGCGGGCGGTGCAGGCGTCTGGGCCTGGGCTTTTGGGGCCGCGGCCTGGGCATGTCGCCGGATGAGAATGGCGACGGTCTCGCCTACCGGGATCTCGACTTGCTGGCCCTTGTCGAGGCGGAAGGCGGTCGAGTAGCCGGCGGGCGTGTAGGAGAAGGTTCCGGCAGCGTCGCGGTCGACGGTGGCGGCGAGCTCAGCGGCGGCGGCCTTTAAGGCATCCGGCTCGAACGCGAGGCCGGAGCTCCTGGCAGTCGACTCTAGGAAGGTGGTGGCGTGGTCGAGGTTCACGCAGCGCCCCCCTCTGCGATGAAGCGGCGCACGAAGCTGTTGCGGGTCGAGCTGTTGAGCGCCGGATCCTTGACGCTGAACACTCCGGCCTGTCGCAGATAGTCGACGACGATGGTCCGCGCGGTGGAGGCCATGGTCTCGTCGCTGTCGAAGGCGATGGTCTCGATCACGTCGAATAGCTCATCGCTGGCGGTGAAGCTGATGACTCTGCCCTTCCTGCTCATGCGGCTTCCGCCTTCCGCTTGCCGCGGTACCGGCGCGGCGCCTGGAGGGGTGCAAGGTGTCCGCTCTCGCGTAACCCGCTGGCGATGAGCTGACGTGCCAGGGTGGCGAGGCCGCACAAGGCGTCACCGGCAGCGGCGTCGAGCGCTTCGGCAATGTGGCTCGGCAGGATCACGGACAGCGGCTTGCTGTTCAGATCCCCGTTGGGGTCGTCGTGGGATTTCATTGGGCTCTTGAGGGTCTTGGGCACAGCGAAGCGCGTGAGCACTAGGAGCGTCACGGGATGGCCGGCAGAAGGTGATGGGGACGGCGCAGGGGGCGCCAGACATGTAAACGGCCCGCGCGAGGGCGAGCCGGTCAAAGCTTCTGCAGCTTACCGGTTTACCTTATATTAACCGTCCGGTTTTGTCAAGTTTTCAGGAGAAATTCTTGCAGTCCAAGGCGATCCGTCGAGGAGAGCAACGATATTAACCGCTCCTTAACCGAAGTCGGTAAAGTGTGTTGGCACTAGGGCTTGCTGGCCCCACAAAAGGAAACGGCCCCAGCGTTTCCGCTGAGGCCGCCCCTGGTATGATGTTGCGCTCAGAGCTTGCCGGCCGCGCGCAACACCGCAACCACCGCCCCCGCTACCGCGAGGGTGGCCGTCACTGCTTCATAGGACACCGGATCACCTCCTTTGTGGCGGGCCCGGATTGACTCTGCATGCCCGGCGTTAATGAAGGCTTGCCGCCGCCCGCAGCCGGTTAGGAATCAGTAGGGCTTTTCCACCCTCGACAGCTCGACGGCGAGCTCGCGCTCCCTCGCCGTCGCCTGCGGCGCCGTCTGCGGCAACCACCATCATCAAATTCTAGCTGCTGTTGATGCGAGCGAAGCGAGGCGACCTGTTTGCCAGGTTGCCACCTCGGGGAAGTCACGCCGCGACCGCCGTGCTCCCGTACCGGAGCTCTAGCAGCTCCTGAAGGATCGAGTCCGCTTCGGGCGGCTCGACATCTGACATGGCCGCGATCTCAGCATCAAGGGCCGGCAGAACGGCCAGGATGTCGAGGCCCGGATACCGCTCCTGATAGCGGGGCACCTCGGCATGCAACACGCCCAGGATCGTCCCGAGATAGGCGAAGCAGGCGCGCCAATCGTCATCGTCCAGAGGCTCTCTGACGGATGCCATGTTGTCGTTGCTGGCGATGTCCAATTTCAGTCCGCTCGATAGAGGGGTATATGGGGCGGACGGATTTTGGACATTTCGGCGCTTGGTGACGTTTGCTTCCAGGGTGCCGGCCTTATCCCAACGCCGGACCTGTCTGAGGCTCATGCCCAACTCGGTGGCGAGCGCGGTGAGGTCGCGGGTTTTCGTCCGCTCTGACTGCGGCCGGACGCCCTCAGCGCGCCGCCGCTCTTGCTTCTGCATCGTGGCGCGGATTTTCAATTCTTGCTCGTCCGGGCGGTCGATACAGCGCCAACCTCGCAGGCCAAGCCCAGTCACCTCGACCCAGGTCGGGCGCAGGGCCGCTACCAACTCCGACATGTCCGGCAGCCAGCGCACCCATGTCCGGTTGGTCTCGTGCCGGTCCTTCTCCGCGGCGTCGCGGCGTTCGAGGATTTCGGCGATGGCCTCAGCGACCGCGAGCATTCCGACCCGCCGGACATAGCCAGGGCAGTGCGTACGTGCCCAGGCCAGCCCTTCGGCATATGCGCTGAGGCCAATCAACTCAGCGGCGTCGGCGACGAACGGGAGCGCGGTCGCGAGCCACAGCTCGGCATCATCCGTTTCGCAAGGCCCATCGTGCCGGTGCCATAGCAGGCGACCGATATCTCGGGCGCGTCCGCGGGCGAAGCTGCCCCTTCGGCGCATGGCGTCGGCTCGCTTCTGGTAAGCCTCTTGGTCTTCACCCTCGGCGCCCTTGAGGATCTGAAGGTCGAGGTCGAGGGAAGCGAACCGGTTCAAGAACTGGTCGGCCGAGGCATTCCTGTCAATCGCCTGACATTCATTGTCGTTGTCGTGGTCATGCTGCATTGCCGGCAGTTCTACCGGCTGCGCGACTTGCGCGATTGCGAGTTCCATGCTAGTGAAAAGGCCTGCTTGATACGTAACTGCACTGCTGCCCCGCCGGACCTGCCAGGGTCATAACGGCGGGGTTTTTCGTTTTTCAGGGTGACGTCTAGCACGGATGCCGAAAATCGCGAAATGCGGGCATTTTTTTACAATAAGTTGTAGCGCCACACCTTGAGTTTGCTCGGGTTTTTGCCCTGTAAGTCGATAGAAACCGGCGCAACCCCATTTTCCGGCGTCTCTTTTTACAGGCGCACCAGCGTCAGCGGCTGTCTCATCCCCTTTCAGCTACCGGCCCCGCGCTGTGTCGAGGCCGGCAGGTAGGGCGCTCAGGTCAGCTCCGGTTCCATGTCATGCGCCCGCCAGCTGCGCGCCTGGGCGACGTGCCGCTGTAGGGTCCCCGCCAGCTCGGCCGGCGACTGGTTGGCGGCATTGATCGTCACGGGGGCGTGGATCGTGGTCCCGGCCCCGCTGCTGCCAGCGCCGCCCTTGTCGGACCCGAACGACTTCCCGGTGAGCGGCTTCACCTGCTTGGCGAGCTCGTCAGCCGTGGGCTTGGGCGCCACCGCCGATGCGGCCTCCGAGGGCGTGACCGCCTTCTTCCATGCCGTCGACCGGAACCCGGTACCCGCCACCGTCGCGCCGCCTTGGGCCTCCACGAAGCGGTGATAGCGCTCCGCGGCCTCCCGAGAGTTGAACTGCGTGTGCAGGTGCCCGCCGGTCGAGCGCGCCGAGGGGTTCCGGTACTCGTCAATGACCTTGAACGCCTCCGGCGACAGGCCAGCCGCCCGGAGCTTTGCCCGCATCGCCTCAGCCGCCGCGGCGGACTTCGACGGGTCGAGCAAGGTGGTGTCGAAGGCCAACCCAAGGGCGTGCTTCGATCCGGTCCCCTGATGGTACCGGTCATTGAACGCCCCGAAGTGCTTCACCCCGCCAGGGAGATCGGCTTGCGCTGCCCGCGCTAGGTCTGTGACGCCTTCGGCCGTGCCGCCGCCGGCCGTGGCCTGGCCGCCCTTGACCCGCAAGCCGTCGAACTGGCCTCCGCTCCCGGAACTCGCCACACCAGCCGCACCGGCCGGGACATCCTTCGCCCCGCCCTGCGCCATAGCAGCCTGAGCCGCCGCCATCGCACGGGGGTTGCCCTTCAGACCCTCCCAGGCGCCGAGACCCTGGCTCCGGGCGATCCACCGGGCCATGCGGTCCTGAGTGGCGGCGTCGAACACCGTCGAGCCGTCCAGGCCGAGAGCCCGTTGCGCGGCCCGCATGGTGTTGCCGACGATCTGGTACCGGCCCAGCGCCGACGACGATCCGTGCCGCGCCCGGACGGTCCGGCCAAAGGCGAAGGCCTCGTCGAGCGTCATGGTCGAGACCGGCTTGCTTGGGGTGCCGTACTTCCCGTTGCCCAGCACAGCGTCATATCCGGCCTTGCCCGACTCCGTGCCGGCAATGGCGTCCAACATGGCCGCCGAGGCCGCCGAGTTGGCCGGATTGCTCGTGGCCGATCCGCCCCCGGCGTTGCCGGCGCCAAACATGCCGCCTGGCACCCGCAGGCGTGGGCCGACCCAGCCGTCAGAGCCGGTCCGGGGGGCGCCCTGGCCGAGTGCGCCGCCACCCAGGCCCGTGGCCCGGCTCAGGGCCGAGACCGTCGAGCCGGTGATGCTCGCGAGCTGCAACCGGGCGCGGTCGCCGGACATCGCCCGCTCGAGGCGCCCGACAGACTGGGCCAAGTCGCCCATTTGCGAGAACGCCGCCGGCACGATGTGTCCGCGCCATCCCTCGTTTGCGCTCTGCCGCTGCACCCGTGCGGGCGGGTCCTGCCACGTCGAGCGCTCGTCACGCCGTTGGCCCTTCGCCCAGTCGCCCAGGCGCTTCGTCAGCTTGTCCGAGTCCTCTTTCGAGGGGTCGATCGTGAGCGGCATCGCGACCGCCGGGGCGAGCCGGAGCAGGTTGCGGAACCAGCCCATGAACCCGCCGCCGGCCGCGGCACCAGGCGCACCGCCAGGGCCAGGCGCAGCGGGCGTGAGCTTCATCGCCTGGATGATGGCCCAGGCCCCGCGGGCCGCCGCGGCGAACGCCAGGATGCCGGTCGCGAGGCCGGTGAGCACCGACACCACGGGCGCGGCGATCACCAGCGCGACCGAGAAGCCCAAGATCTCGGCGGCCAGCCGGCCAATCGTCTCAGGCCGCATGTCGCCGCCCGTGAACACCTGGAACACGCGCTTGATCGTGGCCGCAACGTTCCGGATGCCCTCTCCGAACCCGCGGGCGAAGGCCTTCCACGACTCCACGGTCCCCGCCATGCCGTCGCCGGGCGTGCCGAAGATGCCCCGCAGGAGCGCCGGGAAGTTGCGGAAGCCCAGGCCCTCTATCAGGCCGTCGAGCGCGGCGCGGAACCGCGCCTGTAGACCGCCAGCCCGAAGCTTGACCGTCCATTCGAGGAAGTAGTCCCCCGCCTGGCGCGCCATCGGGGACAGCACCTTGCCGAACTCTCCGAGGATGTTGAGCCAGCCGGTCCGGAACTGCTTGAACACGAAGGCTAGCTTCAGCCGGTGGAGCTCCCAGACCTGGCCGATGGCGTCGAGACCCTTCGACTCCTTCGCGAGCTTCACAGCCTCCCGGTAGGTGTCGGCGCCTTTGACCATCCGGCCGAACTCGCCAAGCCATTCGCGGCCTGCGAAGAACCGGATGGCCTGGTCCTGCTTGCGCGGGTCCTTAATCTTGGAAAAGCGCTCCATCAGGTCCGGCAGGAACGCATCCGGGTTGGACCGGCGCTTCGCATCCATAGCCTGGGCGCTGCCGAAACCCAGTGCGCCGACGAGCTGCCGGGCCTGCTTCGCCTGGTCCCCGTGCCCCTTAGTGATCTTCGGCATCTCCACGACGCGGCCGGCGATATAGTCGAGCAAGCTGCCGGACTGGCCCGCCTGGTTGCCCAGGGAGGTCGAGGCCGATCCGAAGGCCAACGCCGACTCCATGCTCATTCCGAGCACGTCGGCGCCGCCCGCGCCCCGCTTCAGGAACGAGATGAGCTTCTCGGGGGTCGTGGACTGCTTGGCTGCGAGGTACTGCAGCGTGTTCGCGACGCTCTTGAGCTTCCTGCCGTCATAGGCCGCGCCCTTGGATGTGAGGATGCTGTTCACCGTGCCCAGGGTGTCCGTCACCACGTCGAAGGAGACGGACCACGCCTCCGAGGTCTTGGTGGCAAGCTCCGCGAAGGCCTGGGCGCCGGCCGCGGGAATGCCGACCTTGGTCGCCTCCGTGTAGGCGTTTAGGAGCGAGTCCGTCCCGGCGCCAAGGGCCTCGGCCAGCGGGGCGGCCCACTGGTCCCGGAGCTTGCGGGCCAGGTCGAACGAGAGACCCCCGTAGATCCGGGCATTCATCTCGGCGGCGTCTACGTCTCCCTCGGCCCGGAGCACGCGGCGGGTGCCTGCCACGGCCCCAGCGGCTCCGGCGGCTGCTACCGCGGCGGGCGGGCGGACGATCTCGCGGACAGCCTGCCGGCCCTTCCCGAAGGCGTCCCGGCCGTAGCGGATGGCCTCTCGGTGGGTCCGCTCACGTTCCTGCCGGACCTGGCGCTCCCCGGCGATACGAGTGCGGGTGGCCGCGGCCTCGGCGCGTTCGGACTCGCGGGCCTCGGCCTGCCGTTGACGGCCCATGCGGGTGGCGAAGGCGAACCGCTCCCGGAAATCCCGGAGGGCAGCGGCATCATAGGCGCGGCGCTGGCGCTCGGCCGCGGCGTCCTCCTGGTATCGCTGGCGGCCCATGCGGGCCTGAAAGCCCATCTTCGCTTTGAGGGCGGCTACGTCGGCGGCGTCGAACATGCGCCTGCTCGCGGCCTCGGCGCTGGCGTCGGCGCGGCGCTGGCGGGAGGCCTGGGCTTCGATACCGGCAATCTTGCTGGCGGCCTGGGCCTTGGCGTTCATGGTGTTGAGGGCATCGCGGGCCGCGTTCGGCTGGAGCTTGGCGGCTAGGTTGTCCGGCACCTTCAACTTGGCGAGGTCTTTAAGGGTCAAAACGATGCTGTCGAGGTCGGATTTCAGCGCCTTGACCTTCTCGGCCGCACGCACCTCCACCTCTAGCTCAAGTTTTGCTTGTGTGTTCTGGTCTGACATGTTGTGTTCACTTTGCGTGAATTCTTGTTTTTGGGTCAGGGATTATTTTAGCGGGTCCCTGGACGTGCCCGCCCCGTTTCGATGGCGTGCCCTCTTGTGCCGATTAAAATGCTTTTGCAGGGTGGATTAGTGTCGGCGCTACCCAATGGGTGCCCACATACCCTTACAAAAAACTGACCTCGTAGTTGTCGAGCGGCAACACCAAATCGGGTACCCGATTTATACTTTCGAGTATGCTCTTGCAGCTCTGAGCTACGCACATCACAACAGGCCCTGCGAGACAGGGCGAGCTGATGACTGAAGCTGAGATTGCAGGGCGCCGACTACAGGCCGGCGATGATCTGGTATTGTGGTACGGCTCCGCGCTTGAGATGGCAGAACGGGCCCGGCGCTCCGGCGACCGGGGCACCGAGATGCTGGCCCAGGACGTGGCCGAATCCGTGATGGCCCTGGCCGACCGGCTGGCCTGGGTGGAGCGGTCGAGCACCCGGCGCGACTAGGCCACCGCGGCCCATGCCCACGGCATGCCGGCGGGTTTCCTCGGCGACACCCACGCGCGACCACGGAGCTGCGGGCCGCTCGCCTTGCTGGCGCGGGCCGGCGGGAGCGGTCGCGCCAGGCCGGCGTAGCTTCCCACGATGCGGCGCATGTCTACGGACGGCAGACGGTCCAGAGCATCGGCGGCTGGCACCAGGGCTGCCGGATCGGCCTCGGCCTGGGCCAGGTGCTCGCACAACGCTGCGGCACGGGGACCAGCCAGGACGCGGGCGAGGGCCCGAAAGGATCGGAGGCGCGCGAGGCGTTCACCCGGTTCTAGGTCGAGGGCCCACGGGCCGAACTGCCGCGAAGGCGCGAGGCCCACGAGGGCATCATCAGGAGTCATCTCGTTTCTTGTCGTTGGGGCTCGTGCCCTGGTTCGCTTTGGGTATGCCTTTCCGGCACCGGGTCCTGTCTGGTTCAGAAAATATCGTTTGACCGCTCAAAACAGACCGGCTATCGGCAAACCATCCAAAACAGACCGACGGCGGCTTCAATGTTCATCCGGGCTTACCTCCGTGCTTCCACTAGCGAGCAGGATGCGAGCCGTGCCCGCGAAGCGCTAGAGACGTTTGCCGATGAACGCGGCCTGCGCATAGCCGCGTGGTACGTAGAGAACGAGAGCGGTTCGACACTCGCCCGCCCGGAGCTGTTCCGGCTGCTCAAGGACTCAAGGGCTGGCGACGTGCTTCTCGTTGAGCAGGTGGACCGGCTGTCGCGTCTCACCGCGACCGACTGGGACAAGCTCAAGGCCGAGCTAGCGACCCGTCAGATGCGGGTGGTCGCCCTTGACTTGCCGACATCGTGGATGATGGCGACGGCCGGCGCGGACGCCTTCACGGCCCGCATGTTCGAAGCGATCAACGGCATGATGCTCGACATGCTTGCGGCGGTCGCCCGGAAGGATTTTGAGGATCGACGGCGCCGGCAGGCCGAGGGGCAATCGAAGGCTAAGGCCGAAGGCCGCTACAAGGGACGTCCGGAGGACACCAAGCGCAATGCCAGCATCGCCGATATGCTCGCTCGTGGGATGTCTTGGAGCCAAGTGCAGGCTGCTACGGGGTGCAGCCGCGCGACCGTGGCAAAAATCGCCAAACGGGCGGCCTAACCACCTACCGGACACAGAATGCTAAGCGAAGAGTTCTCGCTACATTGATGGTACGGCGCATCAGCGAGCTACCTAGGAGCGACGACCGCCCACACGGGCTACGGCCTCACTGGCCATACCACCCCCTCTTTAAACGCGCGACACAGATCTCGCCAGGTCTGGAGAAAATCTTCTGCCTCAGTAGATACAGGATCCGGAAAGCTTACATCACACAAAGCGATATGCGCGTGCGCCGGATGCTTATTTCCAGCGTGGTCCACATCACACTCATCACGCACGCATAGAATGCGACCGTCCTTATGCTCATTGTTGTAGTCTCGGACCGCCCTCGTATTGACCGACGCTATGGCAAAGAGGGTGCCGAACTGCTGATTTGTGAGCAACATCTCCCGCAACCGATCGACATCTAGACCGGAAACATCGGAAAGCCTCCAAACTGAGAGCTTTCTCGCTGCCAAATCCTTCTTCGGCAGGTGGGAATTTTTGATGTTGCCAGGCTTGCCATGGCTTGGCGCATAGAGGCCCCTGCTTAGAGCCTCATGGTCCTGAACAGGACCGGGCGAGACGCCCGGATCCCGAGTAACCGCTTCGATTGGGCAGATCGCTGCACACGGGGGCATTAAAGACCGAGGAAGCTCGACAACCTTGAGTCCTCAAGCTTCTCGGCGATCTCAACTTCTTTGGCAATAGGCAAAGTCCACGCCCGGTAGCCTTCGGAAGGTGACATGATCCCAACAACCTTCCCGTTGCCCACCAAGATCAACGAAAAATTCTTAGGACCAGAATTCCAGACAAGAGCAAGCGTCCCGTCGCTGCCATCCACCTCAAACTCTGGAGGATCAGCTTGAACCGGAAGGATAGGCAGTAGCGACGAGAGATCAGCCAGGACCCTTGGCAGCGGAGCAAGGGATTCAGGGCCGGCCCAGCCGTCTTGGAGGCGAGCTAACTCACGCTGAGCCCGGTCCAAAGGCCCTTCGCCACCCCCAACTGGGGCTTCTACCGTAAACGGGCCAGAAACCAGATCCCCTAGGAGATGATGGTCAAGCAAGCCCTGATCGGCAACGACTTCAAATGCGCCCAGTCTGACGCTTGGCAGAAGCACCACATCTTGCGCCGCTGGCGCGACCGGCGATGGCACGAGCCACCTGTCGAGCACCACCTTGTCGAGCACCACGATGTCGCGCGGCCAGAGCTCTTCATATGAGCTGCAAGGGACGTGAAGGCCATTCATCACCACCTGCCCACCCCCGGTGGACAAGGGCAGCTGCACCCCATGGAGAATCCAATCGGCAGACACATTCACATGATGTGGGCTGCGCAAGACGCGCTGGGGGCGCCGCTTGGGTTGGGCCGGCTCGTCAAAAGGAGTGCGGGTCGTCGACGTCTGTCTCATGCGCCCATGCTCAGGCCGATCTTGCCACTCATTGCCTCGGTGAGAAGAGCGCTCATGGTGGCCTTGTTGTTCATATGCATCCTCGCCATCGCTGGGGAAAGGGTAGCGGCAACCTGTCCCTCAGCAGGTATCGGGTCTTTCGGTTGGAAGCGCTGGGCGTGCTGAAGCACGATAGCCAACTCCAGACCGTCCTCGTCAGCTCGATCAACGTCGGGCTCATCCGGTCGACAATCCACACGTAAGGTGTGCACGATCATGTCTTTTCCGAGGATCTCCACCCACCCGTTATGGGTATGCCAGACAAGCCTGCGCTGAAAAACGTCGGCCGGAAGAATTTCGTTGCGTTGGAAGAGCGTGTGTAAGTCGTAGTCGATCTTGGCAACCCGGAACTTGTCTGTGACCCTCATGGCGAGACCAGTCACAGCACATTTCTGGACATCCGCCACGACCGACAGCCCAAAATTAAGGAATCTCTCCGCACTTGACCATACTTTCTCCCATCTAGTGTATCGAGTGCAGACTACCGAAATCAGATCTTCTTTAAATTCGACAGACCAAGATGAAGTTGCATCCGGCCTCACATGCGCGAATTCAATAGAACTGCCCTTCCCTTCTCCGACCAGAAGGACAGCCGGGAGATCAGATCTTATCTCACGATGCCGAGACTTGAGCGCATCAAGGTCGGATGTTGTAATTTCACGATCTAGAAGATACGCGAATCGAATTTCTTCGATGGCATGATCGTCGTTGAGGGGGGCGAAGTCCATGACGATTTCTGGCATCGGGATGTGTTCTGGAAGGTGACCGTACAACGGTACTGCATCTAGGTAAACGGACTCCCGTTATCATCTCGGCGGGTCTGTACGCACCCATCATCAACAGGTTGTGGCCCCCGGCGGCCGCGATCTCCAGGGCGCGCTTGGCGCCCTCCTGCCCCTTGATGTCGGCGAGGTCCGGCAGCGGCCCGGCCGGCGCGGCGACGGCGGGCTCCGGCCGCGCCATCACCTGGCTGCCCTTGAAGTGGTTGGCGAGCTGGATCAGCGAGCGCGGCGCGAGCACGTCGAGGTCGCCCCCCGCCCAGGCCGCCTCCGGCCCAGTGGACGCCGGGCAGATGAGCCCGAGCCCCCGATCGGCCGCCGCCATCGCGGCCGGCAGCACGCCGCTCACCGCCGTGATGCTGCCGTCGAGGGCGAGCTCGCCCAGGACGCAGTAGCCGGCGAGCGCGTCCGCCGGGATCGCGCCGATGGCCGCCATGACGCCCAGCGCGATCGGCAGGTCGAAATGCGAGCCTTCCTTGGGAAGATCCGCCGGGGCGAGGTTCACCGTGATGCGCTTGGCCGGCAGCGCCAGCCCCGAGGCGATCAGCGCTCCGCGGACCCGCTCGCGCGATTCCGCCACCGCCTTGTCGGGCAGACCGACGACGGTGAACACCACCGAGCCCGGCACGATCTGGACCTGCACGTCCACCGCCCGCGCCTCGATGCCCTCGAAGGCCACGGTGGCGACGCGGGTGACCATTCGTGCAGTGTCCTCGCCGCCGCGTTCCGGTACGGCCAAGATGTGCGGCAGATTCGGTGGCGGCTCAAGGGGATCGTCGCCATGGAACTCCGCCGCGGCACGCCTGTTCACAGCCGGAAACAATTGCCGGATCGGAGACAGCCATGCGCGTGACCACGTCCCTTCTCGCCCTGACCTTGATCGCGGGCACCGGCCTCGCCGCCCGCGCCGACGAGAAGCTTCCGCCCGATCAGCAGGCCAAGGTCGAGGCCATGCTCAAGCAGGAGGGCTTCACCAAGTGGAAGGAGATCGAGCTCGACGACGGCATGATCGAGGTCGACGACGCGATCGACGCGAGCGGCAAGCAGTTCGACCTGAAGCTCGATCCGAAGACCCTGGCCATCGTGAAGCGCAAGGCCGAGTGAGGCAGCGCTTCGGCTGCGCTTCGACTCGGCTTCAGCAGCGCTTGCGTTCGGGCCGAGGCCCGGCCATATAGCCGGCGGGGGGTTGGCGAGGGACGTTTCACTCGCCAACCGGGTCAGGTCCGGAAGGAAGCAGCCCTAACGAGACCGAGCGGGTCTTCGTCCAGCCTCCCACCTCATTCCACGGCGCGCGGCAGCCGGACCCAGACACGGCATGGACGCTACGACCGGCACGCCTGACGACGAGCCGGGCCTGCCCGGGTTTCCAGCGCCCCCCGCCGCGGCGACGCCCTACCGGGTGCTCGCGCGCAAGTACCGCCCCACCAATTTCGGCGACCTGATCGGCCAGGACGCGATGGTGCGGACCCTCGCCAACGGGTTCGCGGCCAACCGCATCCCGCAGGCCTGGATGCTCACCGGCGTCCGCGGAGTCGGCAAGACCACGACGGCCCGCATCCTGGCGCGCGGCCTCAACTACGCCCGCGCCGGACAGCCCGACACCGGCCCGACCGTGTCGATGCCGGAACTCGGCCTCCACTGCGCGGCGATCATGGAATCCCGGCACATGGACGTGCTGGAGATGGACGCCGCCTCGCATACCGGCATCGACGACGTCCGGGCGATCATCGACGGCATCCGCTACGGGCCGGTCTCGGCGCGCTACAAGGTCTACATCGTGGACGAGGTCCACATGCTCTCCGAGAAGGCGTTCAACGCCTTCCTGAAGACGCTGGAGGAGCCGCCGCCGCACGCGAAATTCGTGTTCGCCACCACGGAGATCCGCAAGGTCCCGGTGACGATCCTGTCCCGCTGCCAGCGATTCGACCTGCGCCGGGTCGAGGCGCCGACCCTGCACGCGCATCTCGCGAAGGTCTGCGCGGCCGAGGGCGTATCGGTCGAGGACGAGGCTCTGGGCGCCATCGTGCGCGCCGCGGAAGGGTCGGTGCGCGACGCGCTCTCGCTGCTCGACCAGGCGATCGCCCACGGCGCCGGCACGATCACGGCGCAGAGCGTGCGCGACATGCTGGGCCTCGCTGACCGCGCCCGGATCCTCGCCCTGTTCGAGGCGGTGATGCGCGGCGCGGTGCCGGCCGCCTTCGCGGAGCTGCGAGCGCAGTACGATTCCGGCGCGGACCCGTCGGTCGTACTCTCGGATCTCGCGGCCTTCACGCACCTCGTCACCCGGCTCAAGGTGGTGCCGGAAGCCGCCGCCGACCCGACGCTCAGCGAGACCGAGCGCGTCCGCGGCGCCGCGTTCGCCGAGAAGCTGTCGATCCGCGCCCTGTCGCGGGCGTGGCAGATCCTGCTGAAGGCGATTCCCGAGGTCCAGGCGGCGCCCCGGCCCCTCGCGGCCGCCGAGATGGCGATCGTGCGCCTCGCCTACGCGGCCGACCTGCCCACACCCGACGAGGCCCTGCGCCAGCTCCGGGCCGAGGCCGCCGCCGCGCCCGCGGACGAGGCCCCGGCCGCGTCAGCCCGGCCGCCCCTCCCGCCGATTCCCGACCTGCGCGGCGGCGGTTCCGCGGCGCTCGCCGCGGCACCCCGCACGGTCGCGCCGGAGCCCGTCCCGGTCGCGGCGCCCCTGGCCGCGCCCGTCGCGCTGAACGCGCCGGCGAGCGTCCCGATCAGCGCGCCCGCAAGTGCGCCCGTCGGTGCGCCGGCGCCGAGGCCGGCGCCCGCGGCACCGCCGACGCCGCGTCTCGGTCGGTTCGAGGACCTGATCGCGCTGGCCGACGCCAACCGGGACATCCTTCTGCGGACCGCGCTGGAGCGCGACGTCCACCTGGTGCGCTTCGAGGAGGGCCGGATCGAGTTCCGCCTCGCCTCCGGCGGCCGGTCGAGCCTCGCCAACGACATCGCCGCCGCCATCGAGCGCTGGACCGGGCGGCGCTGGGTGGTGGCCCTGTCGAAGGACGAGGGCGCCCCGACCCTCGACGCGGCCGCCCGTGCCGCGACCGAGACACGCCGGGAGAACGCCGCCGCCGACCCATTCGTGCGCGAGGTTCTGACGCGCTTCCCCGGGGCCGAGATCGTCGACGTGCGCGAGACAATCTCCGAGGCCCTCCCCTCCGCCGAGCAGGAGATCCTCGGGGAAGGTGACGCCGCGCGGGTCGGCGAGGTCGAGGACGACGACGCCTGACGCATGGTGGCGCCCGGGCCGCGCCATACCCAGATCAGACGAGGAAACGGAAAGAGAGCCGCATGCGCGACCTGATGGGCATCATGAAGCAGGCTCAGGCCATGCAGGAGAAGATGGCCAACCTGCAGTCCGAGATGGACGAGATCGAGGTGACCGGCGCCTCCGGCGGCGGCTCCGTCCGGGTCACCATGAGCGCCAAGGGTCAGATGAAGGGGGTCAGCATCGACCCCTCGCTGATGGTCGCGGACGAGCGCGAGATCCTTGAGGACCTGATCGTCGCGGCCTGCAACGACGCCCGCGGGAAGGCCGAGGCGACCATGCAGGAGCGCATGGCAGAGCTGACCAAGGGCCTGCCCCTGCCGCCGGGCATGAAGCTGCCGTTCTAGGACGCATCCCGGACAGGACGTCCGAACCGTCTTCGCGCGCGCAGCGAAGCAATCCAGCGTAGCGCGACCGGGCTGCTTCCCTGCGCTCGCTAAGACGAACGGGACGGGCGGCCCCGCGGGCCGCCCGCTCTCTGTTTACGCCGCGATCGCCTGCGCGGTCGGCCCGGCGGCGCGCACGTCGGCGTCGACATGGGCCTCGAATCGCTTGAAGTTGTCGTCGAACATCTTCACGAGCCGCGCCGCCGTCTCCACGAAGGCGCCCTTGTTGGCCCATGTCTTCACCGGCGTCAGGATGTGCGGCTCGACGCCCGGAACCGAGACCGGCACCGCGAAGCCGAAATACGGGTCGCGGCGGAACTCGGCCTGCGCCAGCGAGCCGTCGAGGGCGGCGCTCAGCAGGCGGCGCGTCACGCGGATCGGCATCCGCCGGCCGGTGCCGACGCCGCCGCCGGTCCAGCCCGTGTTGACCAGCCAGCAATCGACGCTGTGCTTGGCGATGAGGTCGCGCAGCAGGTTGCCGTAGGTGCTCGGATGCCGCGGCATGAACGGCGCGCCGAAGCAGGTCGAGAAGGTCGCCTCGGGCCCGGTCAGGCCGCGCTCGGTGCCGGCCACCTTGGCGGTGTAGCCCGAGAGGAAGTGGTACATCGCCTCGGCGCCGGTGAGCTTGGCGATCGGCGGCATCACCCCGAAGGCGTCGCAGGTCAGCATGACGATGTTCTTCGGATGCCCGGCCCGGCCGGAGGCGCTGGCGTTGGCGATGAAGTCCAGCGGGTAGGCACAGCGGGTGTTCTCGGTGAGCGACGCGTCGTCGAAATCCGGTGCGCGGGTGACCGGATCGATGATCACGTTCTCCATCACCGTGCCGAAGCGCTCGGTGGTGGCGTAGATCTCCGGCTCGGCGTTGCGCGAGAGGCGGATGGTCTTGGCGTAGCAGCCGCCCTCGAAGTTGAAGATGCCCTCGTTCGACCAGCCATGCTCGTCGTCGCCCAGCAGCTGGCGGGAGCTGTCGTTCGACAGCGTCGTCTTGCCGGTGCCCGAGAGGCCGAAGAAGATCGCCGAGCCGCCCTCGGCATCGAGCGCCGCGTTGGCGGAGCAGTGCATCGGCATCACGCCCTGGCCGGGCAGGATGTAGTTCAGGTAGGTGAAGACCGACTTCTTCATCTCGCCCGCGTAGGCGGAGCCGCCGATCAGCACGAGCTTCTTCGAGAAGTCGATGGCGATCACGGTCTTCGACCGGCAGCCGTGCCGGGCGGGATCGGCCTGGAAGCTCGGCAGGTCGATGATCGTCATGTCCGGCACGTAGGACGCGATCTCGGAGCGGTCCGGACGGATCAGCAGGTTGCGGATGAACAGCGAGTGCCACGCGAACTCGGTGAAGACCCGGGCCTTGACCCGGTAGGCCGGATCGGCGCCGCCGTAGAGGTCCTGGGCGAACAGCTCCTTGCCCTCGGCGTGCTTCAGGAAGTCCTGGCGCAGGGTCTCGAATTGCTCGGGCGTGATGGCGCCGTTGTTGTCCCACCAGACCTCGTTCTCGGTGCCGGCGTCGCGCACCACGAACTTGTCCTTGGGCGAGCGGCCGGTATGGCTGCCGGTGGTGGCGACGAGGGCGCCGCCGCGGGCGAGCTGCGCCTCCTTGCGGGACAGGGCCTCCTCGTAGAGGCGCGGGGCCTCGAAATTCCAGTGGACGGCCTTGAGGTCGCGGAAGCCCGCCGCCTCGGCGCCGTGGGCCGCGTTGTGATCACCGATGTTGGTCATGATCGTATCTCCCGGGCCCCTGTTCGACCGTCGACGCGACTGAGCCGGACGGCACCGCCGTCCGGGTTTGCCCGGGAGACGTCCGTGCGGTCGTACAGGACCGCCGCACGCAGGTTCTCCGTTCCCGGCCGCTCGCCATCCCACTCACGCGTAGGCGGCGAAGCTTCGCTGTCATAATGGGCTCCGCCGGGAGCCCGCAACGTGTACAAACAGGTTAGACCACAGTCGTGGACTCAGGAACCCAGGTCTGTAAGCAGTTCCGTTCGTCGTGCAGCATAATGCCACCGGCGAAGCGGCGTCGGAATACCCATATACCACATACGATGGACCGCATCGGCGCGCGGACCCTTGCGCGGCGCCCGGCGCCGTCTATGCCCGTCCCGATCCGCAGCCCCTTCCTCGCCCCAGAGGCACGATGCCCCAAGCCGTCGCCGGCCCCGAGATCGAGCGCCTGATCCAGCTCCTCGCCCGCATGCCGGGCCTCGGACCGCGCTCGGCGCGGCGGGCTGCCCTGCAGCTCATCAAGAAGCGCGACACGCTGCTCGGGCCCCTCGCCGACGCGATGCGGGTGGCGGCCGACCGCATCATCGTGTGCACGAGCTGCGGGAACGTCGACACCTCCGACCCGTGCACGATCTGCCGCGACGCCGAGCGGGATCCGACGACGCTCGTGGTGGTGGAGGACGTGTCCGACCTCTGGGCGCTGGAGCGGTCCGGGGCCGTGAAGGCGCGCTACCACGTGCTCGGCGGCGTCCTCTCGGCGCTCGACGGCGTCCGTCCGGAGCACCTGAACCTCGCGAGCCTCGTGGAGCGCGTGGCCCGGCCCGAGGTGACCGAGGTCATCCTGGCGCTCAACGCCACCGTCGACGGCCAGACCACCGCCCACTACGTCACGGAGTCGATCCGGCACTGCGACGTGAAGGTCACGCGCCTCGCCCACGGCGTGCCGGTCGGCGGCGAGCTCGACTACCTCGACGAGGGCACGCTCTCGGCGGCGATCCGCAGCCGGACGGTGTTCTGAGGGCCGGCGACAGGTCGCGAACCGGTATTTGACCGGTCCTCGGCCGCATCCTATTCGACGGTGAGCCCGGACCCGTGCCGGCGCCTTCCCTGCCGGTTCCCGCCATGACCATCCGCCCGCTCGTCATCCTTCCCGATCCCGTCCTGCGCCTGGGCTCCGAACCGGTCGGGCCGATTACCGCCGAGATCCGGACCCTCGTCGCCGACATGTTCGAGACGATGTACGACGCTCCTGGCGTCGGGCTGGCGGCGATCCAGATCGGCGTGGCGAAGCGCGTCGTGACGATCGACACGTCGAAGGAGGAAGGCGTCCGCGACGCGCGAGTCTTCATCAATCCCGAGATCGTCTGGTCGTCCGAGGAGAAGCGGGTCTACGACGAGGGCTGCCTGTCGATCCCGGACTACTACGCCGAGGTCGAGCGCCCGGACCGGGTGCGCGTGAAGTTCCGAGACCTCGACGGCAAGGAGCAGGAGATCGAGGCCGACGGCCTGCTCTCGACCTGCATCCAGCACGAGATCGACCACCTGAACGGCGTGCTGTTCATCGATCACCTGTCGAAGCTGAAGCGCGACCGGGTGATCAAGAAGTTCACCAAGGCGGCCAAGCGCGACGCGGCCTGAGCCGGCCATGCGCGTCGTCTTCATGGGCACGCCGGACTTCGCGGTGCCGACGCTCGCGCGGCTCGCGCAGGACGGGCACGACATCGCGGCGGTCTACACCCGCGCGCCCGCCAGGGCCGGCCGCGGCATGAGCCTGCGCCCCTCCCCGGTCCACGCGCTCGCCGACACGCTCGGCGCGCCGGTCCTGACGCCCGCGACGCTCCGCACGCCCGAAGCCGCCGAGACCTTCGCGGCGCACCGGGCGGACGTCGCGGTCGTCGTGGCCTACGGGATGCTGCTGCCGCAGGCGATCCTCGACGCGCCGCGGTACGGCTGTCTCAACCTGCACGGATCCCTGCTGCCGCGCTGGCGCGGCGCGGCGCCGATCCAGCGCGCCGTGATGGCGGGCGACGCCGAGAGCGGCGTCGGCGTCATGCGGATGGAGGCCGGTCTCGACACAGGCCCGGTCGCCCTCGAGGCGCGGTTGCCGATCACCCCGGGCATGACGGCGGGCGCCCTGCACGACGCGCTCATGCCCCTCGGCGCCGACCTGATGGCGCGGGCCCTCGCGGCGCTGGACGCGGGCACGCTGACCTTCGCGCCGCAGCCGGAGGACGGAATCGTCTACGCCCATAAGATCACCAACGACGAGGCGCGGATCGACTGGTTCCGCCCGGCGGCCGAGGTCGCCAACCGGATCAACGGGCTGTCGCCGTTCCCCGGTGCCTTCTTCGAGGTCGATCTCGGCAAGGGCTCCGAGCGCGTGAAGGTGCTCCGCGCCGCCCCGGCGGAGGGTTCGGGCGCGCCGGGCACGCTGCGCGATTCCGAAGGCACCGTCGCCTGCGGGGACGGCGCCGTCCGGCTCCTGGAGCTGCGCCGCGCCGGGAAGGGCGGCAGCGCCAGCGGGGCCGAGTTCGTCCGCGGCGCCCGCCTGACGCCCGGCGCCCGCCTCGGCTGATGCGCGTCGCCCGTTCACGGCATTCGGCGCGCGGCCCGACCCGTCATCGCGAGCGCAGCGAAGCGACCCAGGGCAGCGCACCCTGGCGAGGCTCGGCGCGACGCCGGATCGCTTCGGCACGCTCGCAGAAACGATCGCGCGCGCAGCTTTCCGAAGCTCTGTGCCGTATCGCGAGATCGAACATCGGAGCGCTATCGAGAGACCTTGAGGGGGCCGGCTGATGCCCCGCTACAAGCTCGTCATCGAGTACGACGGCGGTCCGTTCTGCGGCTGGCAGCGGCAGGCGGACGATCCCACGGTCCAGGGCGCGATCGAGGCGGCGGTCACGCGCTTCTCCGGCGAGGAGGCCCGGCTCACCTGCGCGGGCCGGACCGATGCCGGCGTGCACGCGATCCATCAGGTCGCCCATCTCGACCTCGCCAAGGACTGGCGGACCGACACGGTGCGGGACGCCCTGAACGCCCATCTGCGGCCGCAGCCGGTGGCGATCCTGTCCGCCGAGACCGTGCCGGAGAGCTTCGACGCCCGCCACTCGGCGATCCGCCGGCACTACCGCTACCGCATCCTCAATCGGCGCAGCCCCGCGGCGCTGACGCGCGCCCATGTCTGGCACGTGCCGTGGCCCCTCGACGCGGCACTCATGCACGAAGCCGCCCAGCGCCTCGTCGGCCGCCACGACTTCTCGGCCTTCCGGGCCGCCGAGTGCCAGGCGAACAGCCCGATCCGCACGCTGGAGCAGCTCGACGTGGGCCGCACGCCGATGGCGCTCCACGACGAGATCGTTGTCGCGACGTCGGCGCGCTCGTTCCTGCACCATCAGGTGCGGGCGATGGTCGGCACGCTGATGCTCGCCGGCTGCCGCCGCCTCTCGGCGGACGCGGTCGCCGCTATCCTGGCCTCGGGCGACAAGCGCCGGTGCGGGCCGCTGGCCCCGGCCGCCGGGCTGACCTTCGTGGGCGTCGACTACGAACCGGGGAAGTAGGCGTCGAGCACGCGCCCGTAGATCGCCGTCAGCCGCTCTAGGTCGGCGACCGCCACGCACTCGTCGGTCTGGTGCATGGTCTCGCCGACGAGGCCGAACTCGATCACCGGGCAGGCATCCTTGATGAAGCGGGCATCCGACGTGCCGCCCGTCGTGGAGAGCGTCGGGGTCAGGCCGGTCTCGGCCCGGATCGCCTCCGCGACCAGCGTCACGAAGGCGTCCGGCCGCGTCAGGAAGGCCGGCGCGTTCGAGGGCTGCAGATCCAGGCTGAAGCGCACCGCGTTCCCGGCCGCCTGCTCCAGGCGCCGACGGATCTCTTCGCCCAGGCTCTCGGCCGTCCAGTCGTCATTGAAGCGGACGTTGAAGGTCGCCCGGGCGGTCGCCGGGATCACGTTGGTGGCCGGGTTGCCGACGTCGATCGTGGTGAATTCGAGGTTCGAGGCGTCGAAATGCGCCGTCCCGCGATCCAGCGGCTCGGCGACCAGCGCCGAGGCGAGGCGCAGCAGGCCCGGGATCGGGTTCTCGGCCTTGTGCGGGTAGGCGACGTGGCCCTGCCGGCCGAGAACGGTGAGCTTGCCGGTCAGCGACCCGCGCCGGCCGATCTTGATCATCTCGCCGAGCCGGCCCGGATTGGTCGGCTCCCCGAGGACACAGTGGTCGAACCGCTCGCCCCGGCGCCGCGCCCAGTCGAGGAGCTTCACGGTGCCGTTGACCGCCGGTCCCTCCTCGTCGCCGGTGATCAGGAACGCGATGGAGCCGCCGAAATCGGCGCCGCGCCGGTCGAGGAAGGCGAGGGTCGCCGCGAGCATGCAGGCGACGCCGCCCTTCATATCGGCCGCTCCCCGCCCGTACAGCATCCCGTCGGCCACGGCGCCCGCGAAGGGATCGTGGCGCCACGCGCCCTCGCCCTCCGGCACGACGTCGGTGTGACCGGCGAAGACGAGGCACGGACCGTCCCGCCCGACGCGGGCGTAGAGGTTCGGTGTGTCGGGGTAGCCGGGCTCCGAGAAGACCGGCCGCTCGACCGCGAAGCCGGCCGGCCGGAGCGCGTCGGCGACGACGTCGAGGGCGCCCCGATCCTCCGGCGTCACGGACCGGCACCGGATCAGGTCCTGCGCGAGGCGCAGGGCCGCGTCGGGGGCGTGATGATCTGCCGGCATGAACCCGTCCTCGGCGGCGCGACGTGCCGCGCGGCCCGCTTAACCCGAAGCGGGCCGCCCCGGAACTCCCGTCCCGGGCCCTACTTGGTCACCACGACCTGCACGTCGCCGTGGCGGCGCTGCACCGACACGGTGACGTCGTCGTCATAGCGCTGGAACCGGATGTCCAGGCGCGAGCCGCCGAGCTTGACGTTGTAGAGCGTCACCCCGTCGAGGAAGCCCGGCAGGATCGGGTTCTTGAGCCGGACACGGTTGCGCTCGTGGTCCAGTTCGAGGCCTAGGCAGGCCGCCAGGAACGCGAACGGCGCCGCCGCCGCCCAGGCCTGCGGGCTGCAGGCGACCGGGTACGAGACGGGGCCGCGCTGCTTGCGGCGCATGAAGCCGCAGAACAGCTCTGGCAGCCGCTTCTGGTCCTGGTAGAGCGAGGTGTCGAACATCCCCTGGAAGATGCGCGCGGCCTCGTGCTTGCGGTCGTAGCGCGCCAGACCCATCGCGATCAGCGCGTTGTCGTGCGGCCAGATCGAGCCGTTGTGGTAGGACATCGGGTTGTAGCGCGCCTCGCCCTTGGCGATCGTGCGCACACCCCAGCCGTTGAAGCCGTCCTTGCACAGCAGCGTCTCGGCGACCCGCGCCGCCCGCTCCGGCTTGGCGATGCCGGTGAACAGGGCGTGGCCGGCATTGGAGGAGCGCACCGCGCACTGCTTCTTGGCGCCGTCGAGCGCCAGCGCGTAGGTGCCGATCTCCTCGTTCCAGAACGCCGCGTCGAACCGCTCGCGCAGGCTCGCCGCCTCCTGGGTGAGGCGCTCCGCCATCGGGTCGTGGCCGAGGAGCGCCGCGAGCTTCGCCATGCCGTTCTTGGCGGCGTAGACGTAGCCCTGCACCTCGCAGAGGGCGATCGGGCCCTTGGCCAGGTGACCGTCGGTGTGGAAGATCGAGTCGTGGCTGTCCTTCCAGCCCTGATTCTCGAGACCCTTGTCGGTGTCGCGGGCGTACTCGACGAAGCCGTCGCCGTCGCGGTCGCCGTAGCGGTCCATCCATTCGAGCGCGAGTTCGAGGGCCGGCCAGATCGCCCGCACGGTCTCGAGGTCGCCCGTGACGGCGTAGTACTCCCAGGCCAGCATCACGAAGAGCGGCGTGCCGTCGATGGTGCCGTAATAGTGCCGGAACGGCACCTCGCCGAGCATCGCCATCTCGCCGCGCCGGGTCTCGTGGAGGACCTTGCCGGGCTGCGCGTCGGCGGCCGGATCGACCGCCTTGGCCTGGGTCGAGGCGAGGTAGCGCAGCACGCCCCGGGCGAATTTCGGGTCGATCCAGAGCGCCATCATCGCGGTGATGATGCCGTCGCGCCCGAACACCGTGGAGTACCAGGGGATGCCGGCGAAGGGGTAGATGCCCTCCGGGGTTCGGCTCGCGAGCATGTAGAGGTCGGCGGTCGCCCGGCACAGCCCCTCGTTGAACTGGTCGTTCGACGAGATGATCGTGGTGATGCCCGCCGTCAGCGCCCGCAGGTCGCGCCGCGAATCGCGGTAGGCGCGGGCGAAGATCGTCCCCTCGCCGAGATCCTTCGGCTCGCGCCG
Source organism: Methylobacterium oryzae (assembly GCF_021398735.1). Classification (NCBI taxonomy): domain Bacteria; kingdom Pseudomonadati; phylum Pseudomonadota; class Alphaproteobacteria; order Hyphomicrobiales; family Methylobacteriaceae; genus Methylobacterium; species Methylobacterium oryzae. Next base: position 1,595,954 of record NZ_CP090349.1, on the reverse strand, counting down.
GGCACCGCCGGCATTGGCGGCGAGCGTCAGCTTGGCGGCCGCGTCCTCGCCGACCATCGTGTCGGTCGGGGGCTTGGTGAAGGCCCGGTGCGCCTCGAAGGTGACGCGGATGAACAGGGAGGTCCGGCCCTCCGGCGGGAGCGACACGTCGAACACGACCTTGCCGGGCTCGATCGAATCGGGCTTCGGGCCGAAATGCAGGGAGGTCGTCCGGACGATCTCGTCCAGGCCGACGTAGCGGAACTGCACCTCGCGGTCGCTCGCCACGAGCACGCCGCGCTTGCCGCGCTCCTGTCGATCTGTCCCGCGAACCTCGAAGAGGTCGCGGAAATCCGCGTCGAAGGTGACGGCGATGCGCAGGCGCCGGTGCTTCGAATCGTAGGAGCGGAGGCCGATCCGGTCGTAGCAGGCGCCGCGGAACAGGAACTTGGTGCGCTCGATCGCGATCGTCTCGCGGGGGATCGAGGTCTCGTCGTGGGCGTCGATGCGGATGTCGGGCGTCGTCATGTCGACGCTGAGGGCGCCGTTATCGTCCTGCATCACCGAGGAGAGCATCAGCGGGCGCTGGCCCTCGACCGTCACCTCCAGGCGCGAGAGGTAGCGCGTGTCCTGGAAATAGAGGCCTTCCGGCCCGGGCTGGACGCCGATGTCGCCGTAGGAATCGAGGACGCCGAAGGCCTCGCCGAACTTCAGCGAGCGCAGCGGCCGCTCGACCAGGGAGGTCTGCGCCTCGATGTGATAGGTCGGGAGGACGTCGTCCGCGTCCTGGAATCCGTGCGCCACGCTTCCGGCGCTCGCCGCGGTCCGGGCCTTCGCATCGTGGGCCGCTGCCGTGTTGTCCGCCGCCATGCAGGGCATCTCCGGGTGCAAGTGAGGGGTGCGAATCGAGAGGGCTGCTGCATCCCTTCGATGCAGCAGCCCTTGTTCACCCTACGGATGAGTCGCCTTTAAGACGCTAGGCCGAGCCGGCCCCGCCTCGCAAGCCCGGTTCCTGCTTTCAGGCCGGCATGGCGGCGACCGGGATCGCCGGACGCGCGGAGCCGTTGACCTCGCCGTACTGCGGCATGAAGCCGGACTTCGGCAGCTTGATCACGTCGGCGCCGCGGGCGAGCAGGTCCTCGTAGGCGGCGACGTACTTCTTCACCATGCACTCGGCGGTGAAGGCGCTCTCGAAGTGGCGGCGCACGCCGGCGCGGCTCATGGTCTTGACCTTGGCGACCGCGGCCACGGCGTCGTCCATGTTCTCGCAGAGAACGCCGCCCACGCCGTCCTTGATGACCTCCGGCACGGAGCCGTTCCGGAACGCGATCACCGGGGTGCCGGCCGACATCGCCTCGATCATCACGAGGCCGAAGGGCTCGGGCCAATCGATCGGGAAGGCGAGCGCCAGGGCATTGCCGAGAAAGTCCTTCTTCTGCTCCTCGTTGATCTCGCCGATGTACTCGATCAGCGGGTGATGGATCATCGGCTCGATGACTTCGTCCCAGTAATCCTGGTCGGCCTTGTCGACCTTGGCGGCGATCTTAAGGGGCGTGCCGGAACGGATCGCCATCTCGATCGCGCGGTCGGGCCGCTTCTCGGGCGAGATCCGGCCGAGGAAGGCTAGGTAGCCGCCCTTGGCGTCCGGGTAGTACGGGCAGTTCTCGGCCGGCAGGCCGTGATGGATCGTCGCCAGCCAGTTCGAGGTCGGCGGCATGGGCAGGCGCTGGTTGTCCGAGATCGAGACCAGCGGCATGCCCGTGAAGGTGCGGTAGACCGGCATGAAGTCCGGCACGTCCAGGCGACCGTGCATCGTGGTGATGCACTTATGGTTCAGATCCTCGAACATCGGGTACTGAAGCAGGTCGATGTGGAAGTGCAGGATGTCGAACTCGTGCGCGCGGCGGTGCACCTGATGCAGCATCGCCAGGTGGCTGGCCGTGTGATCCCGGTAGCCGAGCAGGCGGAGGCCTTCGGGCGTGCAGGCCGCGAGCTTGGCAGTCGTCTCGGAGTCACCGCTCGCGAACAGCGTGACTTCGTGGCCCTGGCGAACCAGTTCCTCTGTAATCCAGCTGACGACGCGCTCGGTGCCGCCGTAGAACTTCGGAGGGACGGCCTCCGACAACGGAGCGATCTGGGCAATGCGCACGAAGTGTCTCCTGGTTGGCCAATTTGACGGGGGGTCTAACCCTGCCGGCCTGAGCGGGACATGAATGAAACCGACGGCTAAGGTTATGGTTCCTGGCGCACCCGCTGTCCCTCGCCGTTTTGTGCGGCGCGCAAGCCGTCCCCGAATTCCTCCGAATCAGCACGGGCGAAACGGCCGCTGCCCCGCCGTTGCCGGCTCGCCGGCGCGGGTGTGTGCAGAGGGGCCCGGTCCCAGGGCTCGATACGCCGGAGCCCGGCGACGCGTTCCCCCGGATCTCGATCTCGTGCTCCGATCCGCGGGCGTTGCCGCCGCGTCAGCTTTCTGTCATAAGCCGCCCCGCGTCGAACCGCCCGGCCGATAGGGCTGCCGTGGCGGCTCGTGCTGCTCCACCAGAAGCATCAGCGCGCGAACCCCATCCGATCCTCCCGGGTCGGTCCGGGATCATTTCGCGCAACGGAGAGCCAAATGCCCAAGTTGAAGACGAAATCGGGCGCGAAGAAGCGCTTCAAGATCACCGGCACCGGCAAGGTGATGTACGCCCAGGCCGGCAAGCGCCACGGGATGATCAAGCGGACGACCAAGCAGATCCGCAACCTGCGCGGCACCACGACCCTGTTCGAGGGCGATGCCGCCAACGTGAAGAAGTACTTCCTGCCGAACGCGCGGTAAGTCCTTCAACACCCGTTGCCACTGTCTTTCGTCGAATCCAGGAGATAACCGATGGCCCGCGTCAAGCGCGGCGTGACCAGTCACGCGAAGCACAAGAAGGTTCTGAAGGCCGCCAAGGGCTATTACGGCCGGCGCAAAAATACGATCCGCATCGCCAAGCAGGCGGTCGAGAAGGGCATGCAGTATGCCTACCGCGACCGCAAGAACAAGAAGCGCACGTTCCGCGCCCTCTGGATCCAGCGCCTCAACGCGGCGGTCCGCGAGCACGGCCTGACATACTCGCGCTTCATCGACGGCCTGGCGAAGTCGGGCATCGTCGTCGACCGCAAGGCCCTGTCGGAGCTGGCGATCCACGAGCCGGCGAGCTTCGCCGCCGTCGTCGAGAAGGCGAAGGCCGCGCTGCCGCAGAACACCGCCAAGGCCGCCTGATCCAGGCCTGAGGCGAGACGGACGGAAGGCGCGGTTCCCCAGGGAGCCGCGCCTTCGTCGTTTACGAGGTCCCGCGCCTCGCGCTTGCGCCGGCGCCCGCAACGCGCGAGAGCACGGCCCGACGGCCGACTCCGCCAACCCTGCTCGAAGACAGCGATGACCGATCTCGACACCCTGGAACGCGACCTCCTGGCCCAGGTGAGCGCGGCCTCCGACGAGGCCACCCTCGACGCGGTCCGCGTCGCCGCGCTCGGCAAGAAGGGCAGCGTCTCGGATCTGCTGAAGACGCTCGGGTCGATGACGCCGGACGAGCGCAAGGAGCGCGGGCCCCTGATCAACGGGCTGCGCGACCGGGTCCAGGGCGCCGTCACCGCCCGCAAGACCGAACTCGCCGAGGCCGCCCTGGAGGCCCGCCTCGCCTCCGAGCGGGTCGACGTGACCCTGCCGGTCCGCGAGGCCCCCGAGGTGCGCGGCCGGATCCACCCGATCTCCCAGGTGATCGACGAGATCACCGCGATCTTCGCCGACATGGGCTTCGCGGTCGCCGAGGGTCCGGACATCGAGACGGACGAGCTGAACTTCACGGCGCTCAACTTCCCGCCCGGCCACCCGGCCCGCGAGATGCACGACACCTTCTTCCTGGCGCCCGACCGCGACGGGCAGCGCAAGGTGCTGCGCACCCACACCTCGCCTGTACAGGTCCGGACCATGCGGGCGCAGACGCCACCGATCCGCGTGATCATCCCGGGGCGGACCTACCGGCACGATTCCGACCAGACCCACACGCCGATGTTTCACCAAGTCGAGGGGCTGGTGATCGACAAGGCGGCCAACATCGCCAACCTGAAATGGGTGCTGGAGGAGTTCTGCAAGGCGTTCTTCGAGGTCGACGGCGTGAAGATGCGCTTCCGCCCGTCCTTCTTCCCCTTCACCGAGCCCTCCGCCGAGGTCGACATCCAGTGCTCGCGCAAGGGCGGCGAGATCCGCTTCGGCGAGGGGGACGACTGGCTGGAGATCCTGGGCTGCGGGATGGTCCACCCGAACGTGCTGCGCAATTGCGGGCTCGACCCGGACGCCGTGCAGGGCTTCGCCTTCGGTGTCGGCATCGACCGCATCGCCATGCTGAAATACGGCATGCCGGACCTGCGCCCGTTCTTCGAGGCCGACGTCCGCTGGCTCGACCATTACGGCTTCCGCCCGCTCGACGTGCCGAGCCTCGTGGGCGGCCTCACGAGCTGAGCCGCCCCGGCCCCGCGATCCTGTTCCTCCGACGGTCGAGCCGATACCGGGCTCTCGAAGGTCCATCATGAAATTCACCCTCTCCTGGCTCAAGGACCACCTCGACACCGAGGCCTCCCTCGACACCGTCGCCGAGACGCTCACGCGGATCGGCCTTGAGGTGGAGGGCGTCGAGGACAAGGCCGCCGCGCTCAGGCCCTACGTGATCGCCCGGATCCTGACGGCCGAGCAGCACCCGAACGCCGACCGGCTCCGGGTCTGCACGGTCGACACCGGCACGGGCACCCCCGTGCAGGTGGTGTGCGGCGCCCCGAACGCCCGGGCCGACCTCGTCTCGGTCTTCGCGCCGCCCGGCACCTACGTCCCGGGCAAGAACATCACCCTGTCGGTGGGCACGATCCGCGGCGTCGAGAGCCACGGCATGCTGTGCTCGGGCGCCGAGCTCGGCCTCGGCGACGACCACGACGGCATCCTGGAACTCCCGACCGACGCGCCGGTCGGCCAGGCCTACGCGCTCTACGCCGGGCTCGACGATCCGGTCATCGAGATCAACCTGACGCCGAACCGTCCGGACTGCACCTCCGTCCACGGCATCGCCCGCGACCTCGCGGCGGCCGGCCTCGGCACGCTCAAGGGCGAGACGCTGCCGGGCCTGCGCGGCGAGGGTCCCTGCCCGGTCGCGGTCGCGGTCGAGCTCGCCCTCGATCCGGCCGACCGGCACCTCGCCCCGATGTTCGCCCTGCGGCTCGTGCGCGGCGTCCGGAACGGCCCGTCGCCGGCCTGGATGCAGGCCCGGCTGCGCGCCATCGGCCTGCGGCCGATCAACAGTCTCGTCGACATCACCAACTACGTCACCTTCGACCGCGGGCGGCCACTGCACGTCTTCGACGCTGCCAAAGTCGCCGGCACGCTGACCGTGCGGCGGGCGCGGGCGGGCGAGAGCCTGCGCGCCCTCGACGGCCGGACCCACACGCTGACCGACGACACCGTGGTGATCGCCGACGCGAACGGCGTCGAATCCATCGCCGGCATCATGGGCGGCGAGGCGTCGGGCTGCGACGCCGGCACCGTGGACGTGCTGATCGAGTCGGCCCTGTGGGACCCGACCAACATCGCCCAGTCGGGCCGACGGCTCGGCATCATCACCGACGCGCGCTACCGCTTCGAGCGGGGCGTCGACCCGGCCTTCACGGTTCCCGGCCTCGACCTCGCGACGCGGCTGGTGGTCGATCTCTGCGGCGGAACGCCGACCGAGGCGCACGTCGCCGGCGCGCCGCCCGAATCCCGGCGCAGCATCGACTTCCCTTGGACCGAGGTCCGCCGCCTCGCCGGACTGGACGTGCCACGCACCGAGATGCAGCAGATCCTCGAGACGCTGGGCTTCCACGTCTCCGGCACCGGGGACCGGGTGACGGTGCTGCCCCCGTCCTGGCGGCCCGACGTCGAGGGCAAGGCCGACCTCGTCGAGGAGGTCGTCCGCATCGCCGGGCTCGACCGGATCGCGGCCGAGCCCCTGCCGCCGCTCGCCGGGATCGGCCGCCCGCTGCTCACCGTGATGCAGAAGCGGACCCGCCTCGCCAAGCGCGCCCTGGCGAGCCGCGGCCTCATGGAGGCGGTCACGTGGTCGTTCGTGCCGCACGACGACGCCGTCCTGTTCGGCGGCGGCGGGGCCGACCTGGTGCTAGCCAACCCGATCGCCTCGGAGCTGTCCGACATGCGGCCGAGCCTGGTGCCGGGCCTCCTGCGCGCGGCGCAACGCAATGCCGACCGCGGCTACCCGGACGCCGCCCTGTTCGAGGTCGGCCAGTGCTTCGCCTCGGACGTACCGGAAGGCCAGACCGTCCGCGCGGCGGCGGTCCGCCGCGGCGGCGCGACCCTGGCCGGCGCCGGGCGGCACTGGGACGGCACGGCGGCGACCGTCGACGCGTTCGACGCCAAGGCGGACGCCATCGCGTTGCTCGGCAGCCTGGTCGTGCCGACCGGCGGCCTCCAGATCACGCCCGGCGGCCCGTCCTGGCTGCATCCCGGCCGCTCCGGCACGCTGCGTTTCGGTCCGAAGACGGAGATCGGCTGGTTCGGGGAGGTGCATCCGCGAACGCTACAGGCCCTCGACCTGAAGGGAACGCTCGTGGCCTTCGAGATCGTCCTCGACGCCCTGCCCCTGCCCAAGCTCAAGCCGACCAAGGCCAAAGCCGCCCTGGCACTGTCGGAATTCCAGCCGCTGTCGCGGGACTTCGCCTTCGTGGTCGGCCGCGACGTGCCGGCGGGTGACATCGTCAAGGCCGCCCAGAACGCCGAGCGCAAGCTGGTGACGGGTGTCGATGTGTTCGACCTCTACGAGGGGCCGGGCGTGCCGGACGGCGCGAAGTCGGTGGCGATCGCGGTGCGTCTCCAGCCCGTCGAGCGGACCCTGACCGACGCGGAGATCGAGGCGGTGAGCGCCAGGATCGTCGCCGAGGTCACCCGCAAGACGGGCGCGACGCTCCGGGCCTGAGGCGCCGCCATGGACCGGATCGCCCTGCTCATCGACGACCTCGCGGCGGCCGAGTACCGGCCGAAGGCGGCGTTGCGGGAGGCCCTGAACCACCCCGCCGCCGTCGCGGAGGCGACGCTGCCGCTGCTGGAGGCGGCCGCCGACGGGCGCGAGCTGGCAGCGGAGGAGACGAACCTCCTGTTCTGGGGCCTGCACGTCATGGCCCATGCCCGGGACACGCGCGCCCTCGCGCCGCTCCTCAGGCTGCTCCGGCACGATGAGGAGACCCTCGACGCGGTGCTGGGGGACGCCGTCACGGCGACGCTGGCCAAGGTCGTGGCGAGCCTGTTCGACGGCGATCCGCAGCCGCTGTTCCGCCTGATCCTGGACAGCACGGTCGACGATCACGCGCGCATGGCGCTGATGTGCGCCTGCACCTTCCTGACCCTGGAGGGACGGATCGACCGGGCCGCGATGCACGACCTGCTGGTCCGTTTCGACGACGCGCAGGCCGCCGTGGAGGACGGGCCGGCCTGGGTCGGCTGGGAGGAGACGATCGCGCATCTCGGCTTCCGGGACCTCGCGCCCCGCGCGGCCGCGGCCCGCGCCGACGGACGGCTCACCGACGAGATCAGCGACGCCGACTGGTTCAAGGAGGCCCTGCGCAAGGCCGAGACCAAGCCGGACGACCGGGACCGGCTCGGGCCCTACCAGTACGGCTACCTCGACGATCCGGTCGAGGCTCTCGACTGGGCCGAGGAGGGCGCGGGCGAGCCGCAGCGCAACCCGTTCAAGGATGTCGGCCGCAACGATCCCTGCCCCTGCGGCTCGGGCAAGAAGTTCAAGAAGTGCTGCCTCGGCAAGGCGGAGGCGGAGGGGCCTTGGATGCCGCCGGAACCCCTAGGCCGCTGAGGCGCCGCTGCCGCTGAGCGGGTTCTCGGGATCCCAGCCGTAGCTCAGGGTCTCGAACCGCATGGCGCGGGCGTCGACCATGAGGAGGCGCCCGACGAGGGGCTCGCCGAAGCCCGCCACGGCCCGGATCACCTCCATGGCCATCAGCGAGCCCATGACGCCGGCGAGCGCGCCGAGCACGCCGGCCTCCGCGCAGGCGGGCACACTGCCGGGCGGCGGCGGGTTCGGGAAGAGGCAGCGATAGGTCGGGTTCGGCGTCCCGTCGGGCCCCGTCTCGTGGGCCCGGATCGTGGTCAGCGTGCCGTCGAAGCGGCCCAGAGCCGCGGTCACCAGCGGCCGACGCGCCCGGAAGCAGGCGTCCGACACCGCGTAGCGCGTGGCGAAATTGTCGGACCCATCCGCCACGAGGTCATAGCCGGCGATCAGGTCGACGGCGTTGTCCGCGTCGATCCGGAACGGGTGCGGGACCACCGACACGTGCGGGTTGAGGCGCGCCACCGCGTCGGCCGCGCTCTCGACCTTCAGCCGACCGAGATCCGACGTCCCGTGGATCACCTGCCGCTGCAGGTTCGACAGGGAGACCGTGTCGTCGTCGACGAGGCCGATCGTGCCGATCCCCGCGGCGGCGAGGTACTGGATCAGCGGCGCGCCGAGGCCGCCCGCCCCGACGACGAGGATCCGGGCGGCCTTGAGCCGGGCCTGACCGGGACCGCCGACCTCCGCGAGGACGAGGTGGCGGGCGTAGCGTTCGATCTCATCGGGAGCGAGAGCCATGGCCTGCCCATAGACTGCCGTGGCCGCGCATGGAAGGATCGGGCGCGTCTCGAAGGCTCGTCGGAATCTCGGCCGACGCTTCGACCTCGTCATCGCGAGCGTAGCGAAGCGACCCAGGTCAGCGGGACGTCTCTCAGCGCAGCGCAACACTGGGTGGCTTCGCTCCGCTCGCAGAGACGGTGGTGCGGTGATCAGCAGGAAGCGATTTAGCCCCCCTCAAGATCCGCTGTTCGAGGGCTCGGTACGCGAAACGCCGCCCCGGTGAGGAGGCGGCGCGGGTCTCGCGTCTCTGGATCCGGGCCGCTCAGCGCGGCGCGAGGATCATGATCATCTGCCGGCCTTCGAGCATCGGCTCGCTCTCGACCTTGGCGATCTCGGCGGTCTCGCTCTTCACGCGCTCCAGGAGGCGCAGACCGATGTCCTGGTGAGCCATCTCACGACCGCGGAAGCGCAGGGTCACCTTGACCTTGTCGCCCTCCTCGAAGAAGCGGTGCACCGACTTCATCTTGGTGTCGTAGTCGTGCTTGTCGATGCCGGGGCGGAGCTTGATCTCCTTCACCTCGACGGTCTTCTGCCGCTTGCGGGCCTCGTTCTGCTTCTTCTGCTCGTTGAAGCGGAAGCGCCCGTAATCGAGCAGCTTGCAGACGGGCGGCACGGAGTTCGGCGCGATCTCCACGAGATCGAGACCGGCCTCCTCGGCCAGATTGAGGGCGTCGAAGAAGGGAACGACGCCGCGGTTCTGCCCGGTGTCGTCGATCAGCTGCACTTCCCGCACACCGCGAATGTCGCGGTTGGCGCGCGGCCCGTCCTTCTGCGGGGCCGGCATGGCTCTCATCGGTCTACGAATGGCTTAGGTCTCCTGCTGCAACGGCGAAACGGCGGATCTTCAGGAAGATCTCCTGACCGCCAGCCGCTCCGGTCTCATCCGGACATACAACGTTGGTGGAACCGCGGCCAGAGTCAACCGGCTACCATCGCGACGCCGGAAATAATCGGCCGCCGCGTCGCGATTCGAGTCCGATGCCCTCAGGTCGAACGGCCGAGCAGCTCGGCGTAGACCGCCAGCGTGTCGCCGACCATCCGCTCCAGGGAGAAGTGCGCCTCGACATGCGCGCGGCTGCGCCGACCGAGGGCGTCGCGGGCGCTCGCGCCGAGAGAGAGGGCCTCGGTCAGAGCGGCGGCGAGCGCGGCCGGGTCGCCGGGCGGCACGCGCCATCCGGTGCGCTGGCCGGCGGGGGTCTCGGGCGGTGCCAGCACCGTCTCCGGCACCGCTCCGAGATCCGAGACGACCACGGGTGCGCCGAGCGCCTGCGCCTCGACGGCCGAGCGGCCGAAGGCCTCGGGCTCCACGGACGGCACCGCCACCACCGATGCGGCGCGGAAGGCCGCCGGCATGTCGGTGCAGTGCCCGACCCTGCGGACGATGCCCTCGAGCCCGCGCGCGGCGATCAGCGCGTCGAGCTCGCGCTCGTAGGCGGCGCGGCCCTGCGGGTCCCCCGCGAGGACCACGGCCAGGTCCGGGACGCCGCGATCGCGCATCCGCGCGGCGGCCTCGATCAGCACGCGGTGGCCCTTCCATGCCGTGAGGCGGGCGGCCAGCAGGATCACCCGCTCGTGCGGCGCCACGTTCCAGCTCCGGCGCAGCGCCTCGACCCGGGCGGCCCCGACCGCCACCGGGTTGAACACCGCGAGGTCGGTGCCGCGGTGGATGACCCGCACGCGGTCGCCGGCCTGCTCGGCGTGCAACCGGTGGATCAGGTCCGCGGTGTAGTGCGAGTTGGCGATCACCACGTCGCCGCGGGCCATGATCGAGTTGTAGAGGACCTTCACGCCGGTCCGGCCGGAATAGCTGCCGTGATAGGTGGTCACGAACGGGAGCCCGAGCCGGCGCGCCGCCCCGAGGGCGACCCAGGCGGGCGCGCGGGAGCGGGCGTGGATGATCTGCACCTTCTCGCGGCGGCAGAGCGCCATCAGCCGCAGGACGTTCACCGCCATCGAGGCCGGGTTCTTCGACGCGGCCGGGAATCGGAGCCAGTGCCCGCCCTTGGCCTGCAACTCGCCGACGAGCCGTCCGCCCTCGGTCGCCACCAGGGCGCGGGCGCCCACGGCCGCGAGGCCGCCCGCGACGTCGACGGTGGTACGCTCGGCGCCGCCCGCATCGAGTTCGGGGATGATCTGCAGGATGCGGGCGCCGGCCAGCGCCCCGACCTCCGCCGGGAACCCCGACAGGGCGTGGGGGCCGTCGCCCGTTCGCGGGCCCTCGGCGAGGACGCGCAGGCCCCCGGCCGGTATCTGCCAAATGCTCGCTGCCATTGATCCAGCATCGCCGCCGGGCTTTACGGTCCGGTAAACGAGAGTTGAAGCCGAACCGTTCAGGACCGGACTTCTTCCATGTCGAGACAGGGATACCGGAGAGAACGATGACGGATACGGCCCCCGAGTTCCTGACCGTCGGCATCGGCGACGAGGCCCGCCGCATCGCCGTGCGGGTGCGCGCGGGCGGCGGGCCGCCGGTGGTCTGGCTCGGCGGCTTTCGCTCCGACATGACCGCGACCAAGGCGACGGCGCTCGATGCCTGGGCCGAACGGACGGGCCGGGCGCTCGTGCGGTTCGACTACGCCGCGCACGGTGCCTCGGGCGGCACGTTCACGGACTGCACCATCTCGTCGTGGCTCGAGGACGCGCAGGCGGTCCTGGCGGCCTACGTGACGGAGGCGCCGGTGCTCGTCGGCTCGTCGATGGGCGGCTGGATCGCCTGCCTGGGGGCCCGCGACCGGGCCGCGCGCGGGAAGGCCACGGCGGGGCTGGTGCTCATCGCGCCGGCCCTCGACTTCACCGAGGAGCTGATCTGGAACCGCCTCAGCGAGGCGGCGCGCGCCATGCTAATCCGCGACGGCGTCCTCCGGAAGCCCAGCGACTACGCGCCGGAGCCGGACCCGATCACGCGGGCCCTGATCGACGACGGCCGCCGACACTGCATGCTGGGCGGCCAAGTCGATCCGGGCTGCCCGGTGCACATCCTCCAGGGCATGCGGGACACCGACGTCCCCTACACGCACGCCCTGCGAATCCTCGACCGCCTGCCGGCCGAAGGGACGGTGCTGACACTGATCGCCGACGGCGACCACCGCCTGTCGCGGCCGCAGGACATCGCGCGGCTCGTGGCGGCGGTGGCCGAGATCGCCTGACCGGTCTCCCGGCCAGGCCTCTCAGCGGGTCGGGTGCAGGGTCAATGCAGGCTGACGGGCTGCAGGTCGTGCGCGGCGGCGTTGGCCAGCACGACGTCCCGCGAATCGGCGAGCATGATCGGCGCGCCGCTCGCCGAGAGCAGGGCGAACAGGTCGAGGCCGGGCGTCAGCTCGGGGGCCTGCGGGAAGAAGCGGCGGACCTCGTCGGACCGGATCGGCCGGACGTAGGCGATGTGCCCCTCGCCCAGCGCCGCGAGATCGGCCGGCTGGAAATCGGCCGGATCGAGATCGGCGGGGGTCAGAGGAGACGGATTCAGATCGGTCATAAAGCCCTCCTGGGGTGGCAGAGCGTCCACCGCCGATCCTGAAGGCATCGGCGGCTCCACCCTGATGTGGGGATCCGCGCCGGCCAATCAATCGGTCGGCGTCAGCCGCGGGCGCCGATATCGATCTTGCGCACGATGCGGTCCGGCTCCGGCCGGACCAGATCGATCGACAGGAGGCCGTTGGCGAGGTCGGCGCCGAGCACCTCCATGCCGTCCGCGAGCAGGAAGGCCCGCTGGAACTGCCGCGCCGCGATGCCGCGGTGCAGGAAGTGGCGCTCGCGCTCGTCGACCTGCCGGCCGCGCACGACGAGCTGGCTCTCCTCCAGCATCACGTCCAGCTGATCGCGGGTGAAGCCGGCCACCGCCAGGGTGATCCGCAGGCGCTCGGGCTCGCTCTCGGTGCGGGGCAGGCGCTCGATGTTGTAGGGGGGGTAGCCGTCGTTGGCGGCCTTGGAGACCCGGTCGAGGGCCTGCTCGATCTCGTCGAAGCCGAGCAGGAACGGGTGCCCGAAGGGCGAGGATCGAGTCATCGCGGCCATCATCCAGAAAGCGAAGCCTCCGACCCCGGGATCTGCCGCAATCCCGGGATGCCCGAGCACCTCGTCGACAGGAGCCCGCCCGGGGCAGCGCTCCGCCGGACGCGACGACGCCGGCGACTCGGAGATATGGCCAAGGCCTTCCGGGCCATCAAGGGAGGGGACCGGAATCGACGGCGACCCGTGGTCGCGCATTTCCGGGAAGTTTCGGCAAATTTAAGCGGGATCGATAGGCAAAGCCTGCAACGGCCACGCTTTCTTCTAACAGTTTGGAACTGCTCTGATTTTCTCGCCGGGCCTTGATCCGGGCGGCGGGCCTGGATACTGCCGCGGCAGGCGACGATCCGGCTCCCGAGCTCGATCGCCGCGATCCATTTCCGCGAGGCGCCGGAGCCGTGAGCACGCCCATGACCCCGTCGGACCACGCGGCGATGCGGCGCGTCGCAGACGTGTGCGGCGACGAGGCCGACATCCTGGCCCTGTCGGTGGCCCGCTTCGTGGCGGCCGGCTACATGACCAGCGACGTCGCCTGCTGGAACGCGGCCTTCGACGGGGCCGAGCAGTTGCTCGGGCCGACGGAAGGGTGCCGCTTCGTCGCCTGCGTGGTCGCGATCATCCGGGCGCTCCGCGCGGAACGCGACGGCGACTGGTCGTTCATGCCGGCGAGCTGCTGCCGCGTGACCGGTCACGAATGCGCGCTGGTGAAGCTGATCAACCGGGGCCGGCAGCGCCTCTGGGCGGATCTCGAGGCCGCCGCGGCCGAGATCACCGGCCAGGACGCGGCGCCGCGCCTCGTGGCGGCGGTCCGCGCCGCGGTCGGGCCGCTCGACGCGGCGGCCGAGCGCCTCGCCCCGGCCTCCTGCCCCGCCGGAACGGTGCTGCACTGATTCGGCTCCCCGTCACCCCGGACCGCGCGGCCCGAGCCGCCGGCCGGCGCGAACTCGAAGAGGACTTTGTCACGGTGCTTGCCCTGCGCGCTCCCCTGTACCGCCGTCGGATCGGGCGTGTCGCCCTCGACACGGCGGCCTGCTTCGCGCTCTCGGCGCTGCTCGTCGTGTCGGCCCTGGCGCAGGACGCGTCCGAGAAGGCGCCGATCAAGTTGCAGCTCAACAAGGTCGAGACCGCGGGCGAGGCCTGCCGGATCACCATGGTGATCGACAACAAGGGTTCGGGCCTCAAGTCCTACAAGGTGGATCTCTTCGCCTTCGACCCCGAGGGCGTCGCGCAGAAGCGCGTGGCGGTCGAACTCGGGCCGCTGCCGCCGAAGAAGACCACCGTGAAGATCTTCGATTTCCCCGGCATCGCCTGCAACAAGGTCGGTCGCGTCCTCCTGAACGACGTCCTGACCTGCGACGGCGGCGATCCGGGCCGCGAGGCCTGCCTCGAGCGGACCGAGACCGACAGCAAGGCCGGCCTGCCGTTCGACCGCTGATGCGGATGGTGTGACGGCTGACGAGACCAAACCGCCCGGCGGCGAGAGCCGCCGGGCGGCCTGCGGCTTTCGCCGCACCCCGAGACGATGGCGGCGCGACGCCGCGTGAGACCAGGACGCCAGGAGCCCGCGATGGACCCGACACAAGCCCCGATCGAGGCGGCCCACGACTTCTCGTTCCTCGGCCTGTTCCTGCAGGCCGACCCGATCGTGAAGGGCGTGATGATCCTGCTGGTGATCGCCTCGATCGCCTGCTGGACGGTGGTGTTCGAGAAGGTCATCCGGCTCGCCGCCGCGCGGCGCCAGGCCAAGGCCTTCGCGAATCTGGTCCGCTCCGGGGGCAGCCTCGACGGCGAGCATCGCGGCATCGCCGGCCACGTGGTGAAGGCGGCGATCGACGCGTGGCGCGATCAGGATTCCTCCGAGACCCGGGCCGAGCGCCGCGACCGCATCGAGCGGGCGATGAAGGGCGCCCTCGCCATCGAGGTGAAGCGCCTGCGCACCGGCCTGTCGCTGCTGGCGACCTCCGGCTCCACGGCCCCGTTCGTCGGCCTGTTCGGCACCGTCTGGGGCATCATGAACTCGTTCTCGTCCATCGCCCGGAGCCAGGACACCTCCCTCGCCGTCGTGGCGCCGGGCATCGCGGAGGCGCTTTTCGCCACGGCGATCGGTCTCGTCGTCGCGATCCCGGCGGTGATGGCCTACAACAAGCTCTCGAGCGACGTGAGCGGCATCCAGAGCACCTTCTCGTCCTATATCTCGGTCCTGGGCAACCGCCTCGCGCGCGACCGCGCCGGCGCCCACCGCGCGGCCGCCGAGTAGCGCGGCCGGCGCCAGCCCCCAGAGAGCCGAACGTAAAGGTACCGGAGACGCCCCATGGCGATGGGATCCATTCGCGCGAACGACGACGACGACCTCGACGACGTGCCGATGTCCGACATCAACGTCACCCCGATGGTCGACGTGATGCTCGTGCTGCTGATCATCTTCATGGTCGCCGCGCCGCTGATGACCACCGGCGTGCCGGTCCAGCTGCCGAAGACCGCGGCGCCCAAGGTCGCGCAGTCGAAGAAGCCCGCCGAGGTGACGGTGGACAAGGACGGCAACCCGTCCATCGCCAAGGAGGTGTTCACGATGGAGAGCATCGTGCCGCGCCTGCGCGAGATGGCGGCGGCCGACAAGGATCAGGTGATCCTCGTGCGCGGCGACCGCGACGTGCCCTACGGCAAGGTCATGGAGGTCATGGGCCTCGTCGGGCAGGCCGGCTTCACCAAGGTGTCGCTGATCGCGCAGTCGCCCGGCGGCGCCGCTCCGGCCTCGCCTGGCGCCGCCCCGGCCGCCCCCGCCGCCCCCGCAGGGACCGCGCGCTGAGCCGATGAGCACCTACACGTCGACGGATATGCCGGCCGGTCTCGGCGAGCGCCGCCCGTCCGGGCTGCTCGCCGCTTTCCTGGTCGCCCTCGGGCTGCACGCCTGCGTGCTCGCCGCCGTGATGTTCCTGCGGCTCTCCCCGCCCGCACCGCCCGGCGAGCAGCAGATCACCGTCGACCTCGCGCCGCTCATGACCGACGCGGCCACCGAGGCCCCGGCGGAGCAGCAGATGAGCCAGGAAGCCCCGCCGGAGGCGAAGCCGGTGGACACGCCGCCCGACGAGGCCGTCCAGCCGCCGCCGCCGACCGAGATGACCGAGGTGAAGCCGGAGGACACCCAGGCAATCGAGATGCCGCAAGAGGCTCAACCCGTGGAGGCGCAGAGCCAGGTGATCACCTCCGCGTCCGAGGCCGCCGAGCCGCTGGCGCCGCCGCCCACCGAGGTTGCCAAGTCCGAGGAGCCGCCCAAGCCGACGCCCGATCCGGCGAAGCTGAAGGCGGAGCGCGAGGCCAAGCTGCGCAAGATCCGGGAGGAGAAACTCCGCGAGCAGAAGCGCGAGGAGGCGCGGCAGGAGCGCCTGGAGGAGATCCGCGAGGCGAAGGCCAAGGCTGCGCGCGAGGCGAAGGCGCGCGAGGCCAAGGCGCGGGCTGGCGCCGAGCGGAGTTCGGCGTCGGCCTCGCGGGCTAACGCGGCCGGCCGGGCCGCCGCGGGCAACGATCCGAGCGCCATGCGCCAGTGGCAGGGCGCCATCAGCGCGGCGATCCACAGCCGGATGAACGTGAACGCGGCCGTCGGCACAGGCGGCGGGACCGCGGTGGTGCGCTTCACCGTGATGCGCTCGGGTCAGGTGACGGGCGCCGGCGTGGCCCGGTCCAGCGGCGTCGGCCAGATCGACAGCGCCGCCCTCGCGGCGGTGCGCGGCTCGATGCCGGCGGCGCCCCCTGGCGTGACGCAGTCCAGCCTGTCGGTCTCCATTCCGCTCAACTTCCGCGTGCGCTGATCGGAGGACGATCCGGGCCGGATCCCGCCCGGCCGACCGCGAGCCCGATCCGGATCGTCCGGCGGACGCGTACGAATGGTGTGCGCCGTCAGTCCCACGCGGCGATCCGGATTCGCCATCGGCCGCGCGGGCATGCTAAAGCCTTCGTGAACCTGCCTTCCCCGCGCGCCTGACGGCGATGCGGGAGGGCGCCGATCCGGCCTTGCCCCCCGCCCCTCGAACAGGCCGGACCCGCTCAGACCCCGTCCCGCGCAGGCTGCGCCGGGTCGGACCCGTCGAGCCGGGGTGAAAGGGACAGGATGAACGACGACACTGAGTACGACCTCGACGAGGTGAATGCCACCCGCGACGCGGAG
The DNA here is from genome assembly GCF_021398735.1 of Methylobacterium oryzae. NCBI lineage: Bacteria > Pseudomonadati > Pseudomonadota > Alphaproteobacteria > Hyphomicrobiales > Methylobacteriaceae > Methylobacterium > Methylobacterium oryzae. The sequence goes on along the minus strand of NZ_CP090349.1, from coordinate 1,579,121 downwards.
GCGGAAGCCAAGACCCGGGCGGAGAACCGCGCCGAGCGCGCGGAACGGGCGGAGCGCATGGCTCGCGAGGGCGCCCAGGCGATGGCGGAGCACCACGCGGCCATCAAGGCGATGGACGAGCGGACGGTGCGGCTGCGCTCGCTCCGGCTCGCCAAGGAGGCCGCGGACGCGCAGGCCAAGGCGGCCGAGAAGGGAGCCAAGGCGGCCGCCAAGGGCAGCGCGAAGAAGGCCGCGCCGAAGAAGACGACCGCGAAGGGCTAGGGGTCGATGGCCGAAGACCGCAACCGCCGCCGCTTCACCGACCCGCGCGCGGCAGCCGAGGCGGCATTCCGGGCCGCCACGAGCCCGAAGACGGCCGCTCCGCCGCCGCAGGCCGCGCCGCGGCCGGCGACGGTCCCGGGCTCCCGGGAAGTGGTGAGCCTGCGCCTCGACAGCGCCGTGCTCGCGCATTTCCAGAAAGACGGCCCGGGCTGGCAGGACCGCATCAACGACGCGCTCAAGGCCCTCGTACCGGCGGCCGAGGCCTGAGACCTCCCGCGCGGGGAACGCCGTCGCGCCTGGGACCGGTGCTCAGACCGGCTTCGGCCGCTCGCGCAGGATCCGGTTCACCGCCCGGTCGAGGGCGGACAGAAAGGCCGACCGGTCGGCGCGCGAGAACGGTTTCGGCCCGCCCGTGATGGTCCCGGCCTCGCGCAACGATTGCATCAAGTCGCGCGTCGCGAGGGCGAGACCGATCCCGGCCTCGCTGAACGGCTTCCCAGTGAACGCCAGGACCGTGGCGCCGGCCTTCACGCAGCGCGCGGCCAGCGGAACGTCGGCGGTGAGGACGATGCTCCCGGGTCCGGCCCGCGCGGCGATCCAGTCGTCGGCGGCGTCGAGTTCCGGGCCGACGACCACGCGCTCGATCCAGGGCTCGCGCGGTAGGTTCAGCACGCTGTTGGCGACGACGTGGACGGTCAGGCCGTAGCGCTCGGCGACCCGGTAGGTCTCGTCTTTGACCGGGCAGGCATCGGCGTCGAGGTAGATCGGCGGGCGCGCCGGCGCGTCGCTCATGGCCGGGGCACCAGCTTCGAGGTGAAACCCGCCAGGATCAGGAGCACGCCCAGGGCGAACTGGCCGTGCTCGATATCGCCGCCCACCGACAGAACGACGGCGCGGCCGAAGACCGCGAGCCCGATCAGCGGCAGCCCGAAGCGCAGCGCCATCTTCACGGCGATCAGGGTGTTCGCCCGCGCGGTGCTCGCCCCGGCCATCAGCGGGCGACCGCGGCGCGGCGCGGCGCGAGATCCGCCACGGGCGCGGTCTCGGCGGGGCCGCGCTCGAGCGTCGCCACCGACAGCGGCGCGCCGCGGCCGCGGAGCGCGTGGGCGCCGAGGGACCGTGCCCGGACGCCGGCCGGAAGGCGCGGGAGGCGGTTGAGCAGATCCTGCGAGATCAGGATGCCGACGCCCAGCGGGCGGCACAGGGCCTCGATCCGCGACGTCACGTTCACGGCGTCGCCGAAATACGCGATCTTGTGGCGGTCGACCCCGACTTCGGCCGTGACCACCGAGCCGCCGTGCAGCGCCGCCCGGAGCCGCGGGACCGTCCCGAACCGGGCGGTCCAGGCCGCGGCGTCGGCCTCGATCCGGTCGAGCACCTCGAACACGCAGGTCACGCAGCGCGCGTCCTTGAGGCCGCGGGCCATCGGCCACGTCACCATGGCGAGATCACCGATATAGTCGTCCACCGAGCCGCCGTTGCGCCGCACCGGCTCGGCGAGCGTGGCGAACACGGCGCTGAGATATTCCTGCGCGCGCAGGTCGCCGTGGGTCTCCGCGAAGGCCGTGGAGCCGACCACGTCGAGGAACAGGAAGACCCGCTCCTCCGCCACCGGCTTGTGGTAGCGGCCGATCATGAAGTTCACGAACACCTCGCCGCCGATCAGGTCGCGCATCCGTATGACGAAGACCAGCAGGCCCGACACGGCGAGGGCGTAGGCGAGCACCCGCGCGGTCATGCGGGTCGCGGTCGTGAGGTCGTCCGGTGTCAGGGCGAACGCCCAGACGAGCAGGCCGCCCAGGGCGTTGCCCGCCATGATCATCAGGACATAGGCGAGTTCCGCGGCCAGCACGTAGAGCCAGGCCGGCAGCCGCCGGATCTTCGCCTGCAGGCCGGCCAGGATCAGCCCGCGGTCGAAGGCCAGCACCGTGGCGCCCATGCAGAGGCCGTACGTGAAGCCGGCGAGGGGCGAGGCGCCGGCCGCGAAGATGATGTTGTAGAGCAACCCCGCGCCGGCCGCCGCCAGCAGGATCAGACCCCAGAATATCCGGTGGGCCGGCAGCATCGAGGCATCTCCAGCATGGCCAGCCGACGGACCGTGCGCGGGTCCGGGCGTCGCTTGGCCCTGCGCGGCGGCGCTGCGCGCGGCGGCGCAGACTCGGCGAGCCCGCGCCGCCGGACTTCGGGCATGGGCCTAAAGTTTAGCGCCGCGGGAGGCCGCATGCCATTGCTCAACGCCCCAAGATGGCGCGAGTAAGGCGTGCCGGGTTGTTGCGCGGCCGAGCCGTGATACGCCGGCGGCCCGGGACTCGACCGGACCGCCGCCAGCAACCCCCTGTGACAGCGAAGAGGGAGCGCTGCCATGTACGCCAGGAGCTTCGGCGCGACGCGCGTCTCTGTGCCGGTGATCGGCCAGGGCACGTGGCACATCGACAGTTCGGACCGGACGGACGCGGTCCGGGCGCTGCGGGCCGGGATCGACGCCGGCATGACCCATATCGACACCGCGGAGATGTACGGGGACGCGGAGGCGATCGTCGCCGCCGCCGTCGCGGATTGCCGCGAGGAGGTGTTCCTCGTCTCCAAGGTGGTGCCGGGCAACGCTACGCGCCGGGGCGTCGCGCGGGCCTGTGAGGCGTCGCTCCAGCGTCTGCGGACGGACCGGCTGGACTGCTACCTGCTGCACTGGCCGGGTCAGCACCCGCTCGAGGAGACGATCGCGGGCTTCGAGGATCTGCGCCGGGCCGGCAAGATCCTGTCCTGGGGCGTCAGCAACTTCGACGTCGAGGATCTCGATCGCGTCCGGGCCATCGCGGGGCCGGACCGGATCGCCTGCAATCAGGTCCTCTACCACCTGAACGAGCGGGCCATCGAGCACGCCGTGCTGCCCTGGTGCGAGAAGCACGGCGTCGCCATGGTGGGCTACTCGCCCTTCGGCAGCGGCGACTTCCCCGATCCGGCCAGCGCGGGCGGCCGCGTCCTGGCGGGCATCGCGCAGAACCACGGCACGACGCCCTACGCGGTGGCCCTCGCCTACCTGACCCGGCTGCCGGGCACGTTCACGATCCCCAAGACCGGTCGCCCGGACCGGGCCGTCGAGAATGCCGGCGCGGCGGACCTGCACCTCGGCGCGGCCGAGATCGCCCTGATCGACGCGCATTTCCCCCGCGGACCGCGGCCCCGGATGCTGCCGATGCTGTGAGCCGCGGGCCCGCTCAGGCCCGCAGCGCCAGGGCCACGGGATCCGCCGGCGCGGCGGCGCGGACGCGGTTGCGCCCGGCCTTCTTGGCCGCGTAGAGGGCGGCGTCGGCCGCCGTGAACAGCCCTTCGGGCGGATCGCCGCCGGCCGGATCGGCACAGGCGACGCCGATGCTCACCGTCGCGATGCCACCGACCTCCGGGGCGTGGGGGATGCGGAGGTTCACCACGGCCCGGCGGACGCGCTCCGCCGCGACGCTGGCGGCCGTCGCGTCGACGCTCGGTAACAGGGCGACGAACTCCTCGCCGCCGATCCGGAAGCTCAGGCCGGCGGTATCGAGGGTGCGTTGCAGGCACTCCGCCACCGCTTTCAGCGCCTCGTCGCCGCGCTGGTGACCGAAGCGGTCGTTGAACTGCTTGAAGTGGTCAGCATCGACGATCAACAGCGCCAGGGGCGTCCGCAGCTGTGCGGCCCGCTTCCACTCCACGGCGAAGTGCTCGTCGTAGCTGCGCCGGTTCGGCAGGCCCGTCAGGCCGTCGGTCCGCGCGAGCACGGCGAGCGCGGCGTTGGCCTCGCGGCTGGAGGCTTCCGCGGCCACGTGGCGCCCGACCTCCCGGTGCAGCAGGATCGTCAGGCCGAAGGCGAGGAGGCAGAGGCACAGGATCAGGACGGCGACGATCGCCGCCTTGTAGATCCAGCCGCTGCGGATGCTGTCGACGTCCGTCGCCACGGTCACGATCAGCGGCAGGTCGTCGAGGTCGGCGAAGCTGTAGACCCGCTCGACGCCGTCGAGGAACGAGCGCCCCTGGAACTCGCCGCGCGCCTTGGCCCGGTACATCTTGTAGCCGGGGCTCGCGCTGATGTTCTGGCCGAGCGCCTCCGGCCGTGCCGGCGCCCGGATCAGCAGCGTCCCGTCCCGGTGGAAGACGTTCAGAGCGATGCCGTCGTCGAAATGCAGGCGCTCGAACAGCGCCTGAAAATGCGCGAGCCTGATCGATCCCGACACGATCCCGGCGAATGAGCCGTCGGGCGTCCAGATCCGCCGGGTCATGCGGATGATGGGCTCACCGGTCATGAGAGATACGGTCGGCCCGGACAGGATCAGGCCGCCTTCGGGATTCGACCGATGGAACTCGAATTCCGGCAGCGTGCGCATGTTGGGCCGGGTCCGCACGCCGGGATCGCTCGTCAGCCGGACGTCGCCGGCCGCGTCCGTGACAGCGATCGGACCGAGGCCGGAGCCCGCCACAGCCGTGTCGAACAGCGCCAGGCGCCGAATATCCGGGTCCAAGGCCGCGATGTCGGCGCGACTCGCGAGCCGTGCGGAGTTCCGCAGCGAGAGGTCGTAGACCCGCAGGCTATGGCCGACGCCCTCCTCGATCACCGCCAGGAGATTCCCGGCGTTGCGGCGGGCGTTGTGCCAAGCGACGTCCCGCAGATCCAGGCAGAGATAGACGCCGAGCAGCGCGAGGCAGAGCAGTAGGCATGTGCCGGCCGCCGCGATCAGGCGCGAGGCGCGATCGTCCAGGTGAGCTCTGATCGCTGTAGCGGTCGCGCGCAGGAGCATTGGCTCGATCGGGCTGCCACGAACCGCGCCATTGCGGTTGACGGGCTTACTGTTCACCCGATCTTACGTCCACGAAGATTGAAAAAGCGGTTATTGGCGGCACTAAGAAGCGCTGAATCACCGCTAATACAAATACAGGCCGCCGTGGCTGTCAGTCCCGCCTCGACGCGTTCACCGTGGGCCGGAGCCCGGGTGTGATCGCGCAGATGCACGAAGGCGCGCGCCGCGGGCCGCCTCTCGCCCGCAACGCGCGCCGCCGCCTGGTCCCGACGAACGCGGAAACCACGGAGCGTCAGTCACCGATGCCGAACAGCTTCTCGATGAAGTTGCGGTCGTCCTTCGGTGCGCGCCGCGACGGTGCGGCCTGGCGCGGCGCCGGGGCCTCCGGCTCGCCGAGGATCTGGCCCAGGAGCCCGCCCGGGCCCGCCGGGGCGGCACTCGCCACCGAGGCGGTCGTCTCCGGCTGGCGGCGCCAGCGGTTGAGGCCCGGGAGCGGGACCGGCGTCTGCCCCTTCAGGGCTTGGGTCATATAGGTCTTCCAGATCTCCGCCGGCAGGTTGCCGCCGGTGACCTTCTTGGTGAGCTCGCCGTCGTCGTTGCCGAGCCAGACGCCGGTCACGAGGCTGCCCGAGAAACCCATGAACCACGCGTCGCGGTAATCCTGGGTGGTGCCGCTCTTGCCCGCGAGGTCCCAGCCGGGAATGTCGGCCTTCTTGCCGGTGCCGCTGACGAAGGTCTCGTGCATCATGGCGTTCATCATGCCGTCGGCGTTGGCGTCGATGACCCGGCCCAGACCGTTGTCGGACCGCTTGTAGAGGACCTTCCCGTCCTGGCTCTTCACGGCGGTGACCACGTAGGGGATCACGCCGATGCCACCGTTGGCGAAGGCCCCGTAGGCGCCGACCATCTCCAAGAGCGTGACCTCGGACGTGCCGAGGGCGATGGAGCCGTTGGCCTGGAGCGGCGAGGTGATGCCGAGCCGCTGGGCGGTCTGGACCACGGTCTTCGGCCCGACCTCCTGGCCGAGGCGCACCGCGACGGTGTTGAGCGACTGGGCGAGCGCCGTCCGCAGGGTGACGGGACCCTCGTAGCGGTGGGAGTAGTTCTCCGGCGCCCAGTTGCCGATCCGGATCGGCGCGTCCTCCCGGACCGTGTCGGGCGTGGCGCCGTGCTCCACGGCCGCGAGGTACACGAAGGGCTTGAACGAGGAGCCGGGCTGACGCTTGGCGGTCGTGGCCCGGTTGAACTGGCTCTGCGCGTAGTCGCGGCCGCCGATCAGGGCGCGGATGGCGCCGTCCGGCCGCATCGAGACCAGCGCCCCCTGGCTGACGTTGTAGCGCGTGCCCTTGGCGTTGAGCTCGTCGGTGAGCGCCTTCTCGGCCGCCGCCTGGAGGCTCGGATCGACCGTGGTCTGGACCGTGATGTCGGTGTCGAACTTGCCGACGTAATCGTCGAGCACGTCCATCACGAGGTCGGCGACGTAGTTGGCCGACCCGCCGCCGCGGGCGTTGGCGGGCTTCGCCGGCTGGGCGAGCGCCACCTTGACGTCCTGCGCCGACGCGAAGCCCAGCTCCTGCATGGCGGCGAGCACCTGCGCGGCGCGGGCCTGGGCGGCCGGGAGGTTGCGGTTCGGGGCAAGGCGCGAGGGCGCCTGCACGAGGCCGCCGAGCATCGCGGCCTGCGCGAGGCTCACCTCCTTGGCAGGCTTGCCGAAATAGCGCTGCGCCGCCGCCTCGACGCCGTAGGCGCCGGCGCCGAAATAGACGCGGTTCAGGTAGAGTTCGAGGATCTCGTCCTTCGTGTACTTGTGCTCGAGCCAGAGCGCGAGGATCGCCTCCTGGATCTTGCGCGAGGCCGAGCGCTCCGGGGTCAGGAACAGGTTCTTGGCGAGCTGCTGGGTGAGGGTCGAGCCGCCCTGCGCCACGCCGCGCCGGGTCAGGTTCTGGCCGATGGCCCGCATGATACCGACCGGGTCGACGCCGAAATGCTGGTAGAAGCGCCGATCCTCGATCGCCACGAAGGCGCGCGGCAGGTAGGGCGGCAGCTCCTTGATCGACACGACGCGGCCGCCGGTCTCGCCGCGGTTGGCGAGCAGGGAGCCGTCGCTCGCCAGGATCGCGATGTTGGGCGGACGCTTCGGCACCGCGAGCTGGTCGATCGGTGGCAGCTGCGAGGCGTGGTAAGCGATGAGCCCCGCGAGCCCGATCACCCCCCAGAGGCCGAGGACGACGCAGCCGTAGACGATGCGGCCGAGCCAGGAACGCCGGCGTCGGCCGCGACCCGAGGCCTTCGCCCGCCCCGTTGTCCGCGCCGGCGCCTTGCTCGGCTGCCGCGCTCCGCCGCCCGATCGCTTCGCCACGCCGTCTCCTGCCCCGGGGCGGTCCTCACGGGTCAGGCGCAGGTCGAGTTCGCCGCGATCCCGCGCGCGCCCTTCGGGCACGTCGAAGTTCGGCTCAATCCTGCCCCGACCCTTGGCCATGCATCCCGTTCTCGAATGTTCCGCCGCGATGCGCGACCGTCAGGCACGCCGCAGGACGGTTTCCGCACGCCAAATGCGGCGGTTTCGCGCCCCGTCCGGCAACGACACCGGGGCCGGCACCGCCGGCGATCCTTGTCGAAACCGTTTGTGACCGCTTCGCGGTACGGTGCGGAAAAAGGCTGGCCAATCCGTTAAGGACCGCGCCGGACGGTCGGGATCGAGCCCGGCCACCGCGTGTTGGGACGACGCTGCCCTAGCGCGCGGCGCCCTGAAGCTCGCCCGTGCTCGCCAGGATCGTCTCCTGCAGCGCGGTCGCCGCCGCGTGGTGGCGACCCGGGCCGAGCACGACGAACTCGACCGCGCCGAGCGGCGGCAGGCCGGCCGCCTCGGAGATCGCGGCGAGGCCCGGCGGCAGGATCTTGGCCGAATGCGGCGCGATGCCCAGGCCCGCCTCGACGGCGGCCCGCAGCCCCATCAGGCTTCCGCTGGTGCAGGCCACCCGCCAGGACCGGCCCACTGCCTCGAGGGCGTCGAGCGCCAAGGTGCGGGTCATCGACGGTGGCGGGTAGAGCACGAGGGGCAAGGGCTTGGCCGGATCCGGCACGAGGCCGGGCCGGCCCGTCCAGATCAGATCCTCCGCCCAGGCCAAGGTCCCGCGCGGGTCGCCGCGCCGCCGCTTGCAGAAGATCACGTCGAGCTCGCCCGCATCGTAGCCCTGGTAGAGGGCGCGGCTCAGCCCGACCGTGATCTGCAGATCGACCGCGTCGTGCCGATCGGCGAAGCGGGCCAGGACCTGTGCCAGGGTCGACAGGGTGTAGTCCTCGGAGACGCCGAGCCGGATGCGGCCGCGCAGGCCTTCCGGCGAGAAGAAGGCGCGCAGCCGGTCCTGCGCGTCCACCACGTCGCGGGCGAAGCCGATCATGGCCTGACCGTCCGGCGTGGGCGCGACCCGGTGGGTGTCCCGCGTCAGGAGCGCGCGACCGAGCGCCTGCTCTAGCCGGGCGATGTGCCCGCTCACCGTGGATTGCCGCAGACCGAGAGCCTGCGCCGCGGCGGTGAAGCTGCGGCTCTCGACGACGGCCAGGAACGAGCGCAGCAGCTCGATGTTCGGGTTGCCTATCATGAGTCACGATAACCGATATCGGTAACCTGCGGGCGCCGCGCAGCGTTAGGGTTCGGGACAACCCCGTCCCAGAGCCGCGCCGCGAAGCCTTGCCCGATGTCCGCACCCGTTATCGTGACCACGCTGTTCGTCGGCGGCCTCATGGCGATCCCGACGCTCGGGAAATGGGCGACGCAGGTCACAGAGGTGCTCGCCTCCCTGCTGGCGATCGCCACCGTGCTGGTCGCGATCCTGTATCTCTGCGATCGCTGGCCCGACTACTTCGCCAATCCGCGGATGCCGGTCGGCCTGACGGCGACGCCCTTCGCCGACTGAGACGATGAGTCGTCCCGCGCGAGCTCGGAGACCGGGGAGCGATCCCTTCGCCGGCGCCGCCCTGGCGTTCGTCGCCGGCTTCGTCGACGCTGCGGCCTTCATCGCCCTGACCGGCCTCTTCACCGCTCATGTCACCGGCAACTTCGTCCTGATCGGCGCCGAGCTGGTCGCGAGCTCCAGCGGCGTGGTGGCCAAGCTCCTGGCGCTGCCCGTCTTCGTCGGAGCGGTGGCGGGGGCGCGGGTCCTGGCCCTGGCGCTGGAGCGGCGGGCTTTCGACCCCCTGCCCTGGCTCCTCGCCGTGGAGGTGACCCTGCTCGCGGGATTCGGGCTGTGTGGCACCGTGTGGTCGCCCCTCGGCGGAGCGGACAGTGCCGCTTCCATCGCCGTCGGCATGCTCGCGGTCGCGGCCATGGGGTTACAGAACGCCATCGGCCGCCTGTCTCTCGGCCATCTCGCCCCCACCACGGTCATGACGGTGAGCGTCAGCCAGGCCGTCATCGACGCGACCGACCTCGTCCTGGGACGCGGCCCACAGCGCGATCAGACCCGGGAGAGGTTCCTGCGCGTGCTTCCGGCGATCGCGGCCTTCGCCGCGGGCGCGCTGTTCGGCGCCTTCGGGATCGCCCATCTCGCCTTCGGCAGCATCGTCCTGCCGCTCGGCGTTCTGACGGCCCTGATCGTCCTGGCCGCGGCGCCAGGAGACGCCGGCGCCGGGCCGTGAGGAGCCGCGCCGCGCGGCGCTCGGGCGGCGACCGCCGTCACCGCTCGGCCGGCGGTTCGGGCGATGGCTTACCCAGCACCCGTCGCGCCTCGGCGAGCAGCACGGGATGGCGGGCCGCCTGCGGACCGGAATCCGGCGTCTCGCGGCCGAGCCGGGCGATGCGCGCCCCGAACAGGCGCCGGCGCAGACCGAACCGGCGGACGCTCATCAACAGCGCCTGAAGCACGAGGCGGACCGCCTCGGTCCGCTCGCGCTCCTCCACGATCGCCGCCGCGAGAGCGGCCTCGCGCCGGAGCGCGGCTTCGAGCTCCTCCCGGACGGCGGCGCGGGCCGCCTCGTCCTTGCGCGCCGCGTCGAGCTGGATCCGGCATTCCTGGAGTGCGCTGAGCAGCAGAAGCTCCTGCGCGGACGCATCCCTCATCAAGGCCTCCCGGGGCGCCGTCTCCCGTCCGACGACGGGGCGTTCCGCCCGATCACCGTCGCGCCGGCCGCGGACCGGCCCGCGCGCATCCTTGTGCGACGCCATAGCGAGCGCGGCCGCTGGCCGGAAGCCGCCGACCGGATTATTCGGCACCCGCACCGCGAACCACGGGGGAATCGGGGACGTGCAGATTCGGATCGCTCTGGCCTTCGGGGCCATCACGCTGGGAGGCGGCGCGCTGGCACCCGCCCCGGCCCAGGCCTACCAGCTCGACACGGTGAACCTGGTCGGCTGCGCGCAGGAGGGCGGCGTCTGCCGGATGCCCTATCCCACCAACGTCTATTACGGCGTGCCCGGCCGGACGAACGGCCGGCCGTTCCCGCAGGGCGGCGTCGTGCCCTGCAACACCCAGACCTTCGGCGATCCGGCGCCGGGCCAGGCGAAGAGCTGCTGGTACGCTCCGCGGATCAACGCGGGCGGCGGTGGGGGCTACGGCGGCGGCTACGGCGGTGGCGGCGGGGGTGCCTACGGCGGCGGGGGCGGCTACCGGAATGACGGCTACGACGACCGGCGCGACGCCTACCGCGACCGCCGCGACTACGACCGCCCGCCGCCGCGCCGCTCCTACGACGACGATTACGGGCCGGGGCCACGCCGCTACCGGGGTGATCCCGACGAGTACTGATCTCGGTCGAGCAGGGCAGGCACGGGAACGTATTTGCCCTGTTAACCGCGATCCGGCATCGTCCGGCTCCGCGGAGCCACGAGACGGGACGGAGGAGCTGATGACGGAGAATCGCCGCGGCACCTTCCGGAAGAACGCCTTCACGTTCGGCGCCGTGCTGCTCGACGGCGGCGAGGTGAGCTGCCTGGTCTGGGACGCCACCGACGTCGGCGCGCAGATCGAGGTCGAGGACGATCAGGCCGTGCCGGACCGCTTCGCGCTTCGTGTCAGCACGGGCACCGAACCGCGCCCGGCCACCGTGGCGTGGCGGCGCAGCCGGCGGATCGGTATCGCCTTCGACGGCTGAGGTCCCTCAGGTCGCCTGCAGGGCCGGGCTCGGCTTAGGCCCGGACCCGGCCAGCCGGAACCGGCGCGGCCGGACGAACAGCAGGTCGAGCGCCGTTCCGCGGACCAGCCGCTCCAGCATGAGCGGCAGGACAACCGCCATCGCCATGACGGTCAGGCTGGCGAGGCCGATATCGGCGATCGCGCCGGTGCGCACGAGGATCTCCCGGGTCGCCGCCATCGGCAGCGAGAAGGCGAGGTAGATCACGATCGAGCGCTGGCCGCAGGTCCGGACCGCCTCGGCGACCGGACCGCCGGCGCGGCCGATGAGAGCCGCCGCCACCAAGATCGCGAGGGCACCGGCCCCGCCGAGGGCGAGGCTCACCAGCGGCAGGCTGGCGAGGGTCGGATGATCCGGCAGGCCCGACGGGGTCAGCGCGAGCCAGCCTTCCAGGACCGCCCAGGCGCCGAGGCCGCAGAGGGCGAGCGGGACGCGGCGGCGCGCCGCGTCGGCGAGCGCGAAGATCCGCCCGGCGAACAGGTAGCCCGCGACGAAGTAGACGTAGCGGGCGCAGAACTCCTCGATCAGGGTCGACTCGCTGCGGATGTCGGCGATCTGCAGCAGGGCGGCGCCGGCGAGGAGCACGCCGCCGGGCACGCGGCGCAGGGCCTTGGTGACCACCGAGAACACCGCCAGCAGGTAGATGAACCAGAGGCTGGAATAGGGCTCGATCAGCGCGTGGGCGAGATGCGCCGCGAAGGCCGCGGGACCGGCATCGCCGACGATCTTGCCGTACTTGGCGACCGACTGGATCACCAGCCAGAGCAGGTAGAAATAGGCGAAGTGGACGACCCGGCGGTCGGAGAACAGGCGCCAGTCGCGGTCGATCACCCGCCCGACGAACAGTCCGGAGAGCAGGAAGAAGTCCGGGATGCGGAACGGCTTCGCGAAGGCGACGATCGGGTGGAGGAAGCCCTCGCCGCCCATGGCCTCGCCGGTGCCGATGACCGAATGCATCATGACGACCAGGAGGATGCAGATCCCCTTGGCGATATCGACCCAGGCGAGTCGATCCCCCGTATCCCCGACCCCGGCCATCGTCCGAACCCTCGCGATCGGGGCGATCCTGGACCGGTTCGGGTTGACGGCAAGGAACGGGGCGGCGGCCACCTGCGGATGTGACGAACGCCCGGTAAACGCCGGCCGGGCAGGTGTCAGATCTTGCGGCGCGCCGACTTCCGCTCGCGGGTCATGCGCGTGGCGGCGTGGAAATCGTCGGGCTTGCCGCGGACCCAGACGAGGAAGCGCGCGATCTCCGGATCGGCGCGCAGGGCCTCGACGTCGGCGAGGCGCTTGGCGATCTCCGCCTCGCTGTAGCGGGCGTGGATCGCCGAGTGGCAGATCTGGTGCAGCCGGACCGTGCCGCGATGGGTCCCGCCCTTCAGCTTCGGCGTGAGGTGATGGAGGCTGGAGCGGGCGCGGCGCGGGATCGGGCGCTCGCAGAGGGGGCAGACCGGGTCCGGCGGGCCCGGGACGCCCGGCGCGTCCGGATCCTCGGCGCTCCAGCGCTGCGAGCGCCGTCCGACCACGCGAGCCTCCCTCTCCTACCCCTGCTGGTCCACCGGCTGCGGGCAAGCCGGACCGACGCCCTGTCCGAACAGCGCTTCGGCCTCGCGATCCCGGCTCCCCAGGATGGAGACGTGGTCCCCCGGGATCACGTCGATCCGCGCCCGCGGGCCGGCCGCCTCGGCGAGGTTCCGCGCCAGCTTGGCCGGCACCACCGTGTCGTCGCGGCCCTGCACGATCAGCACGGGCGCCGACCCGTCGCGGATGCGCAGGTCCGAGCGGTACGTGTCGCGCAGGAGCCAGATCGGGGCTAGCGGGACATGCAGCCGCACGGTGTGGGTCATCGAGTCGAACGGCGCCTCCAGGTACAGGCCGATCGTCGGCACCCGTTCGGCGACGGCCACGGCCACGGCGGCCCCGAGGGAGTGTCCGTGGAGGAGGATCGGCGCGTCGGGCGCCCGCGCCCGCGCGGCCTCGACGGCCGCCAGCCCGTCGCGGATCAGCCCGTCCTCGCTGGGGCTGCCGGTGGAGCCGGGATAGCCGCGATAGGCCACAGTGAGCACGCCCCAGCCGCGCGCCCGCCAGGGCTCCGCGGCGAAGCGGGCCGCGTGCGGCTCGGGGCGGGACCCGTTGCCGTGGAAGCTCACGACGACGCCGCAGCCCGGCCGCGGAGGCCGCCACAGGCCGTGCAGGGTCTCGCCGTCGGGGGTCGCGACCGTGATCGTCGCGAGGCCCGGCGGGATCGTCCACGGGTTCTGCGGCCCGAAGGCGCCCGGATAGAGGAACCGGCGCTGCCCGAGCGCGAGCGCGGCGCAGGCCAGCCCGCAGAGGAGGAGCGCGGCGAGCAGGAGGCCGGCGATGAGGCGCATTGCGGTGCGATTGCGGCGGGGGAGAACGCGTGCGTTCGGACGAACGGTTTCGGGGATGTGTTTTCTAGGGCGGCCGGTCAGCATTGACAAAGCCGTCCGCGGGCCCGAGTCTGGAACCGTTCCGAGGGGGGCCCTGAAGAGGGCTGAGATTGGGCACGCTGCCCTGACCCTTGAACCTGATCCGGCTCATACCGGCGGAGGGACGGGAACCTGCGGTCGCATCTCGCGCGACCTCATCTCATCTCGGCCATCGCGTGGACCGGACCGCTCCAGCACGAGGAGAGGCCCACGATGAACGCACCCGTTCTCCCGAAGGACGTGAAAGGCAGCCCCGAGACCGTGACCACGGGTCCGGTCACCGGATCGCGCAAGGCGTACGCGAACCCGGCCGGGCGGCCGGACATCCGCGTCCCCTATCGCGAGATCGTCCTCTCCGATCCGAAGGAGGAAGCGGTGCGGGTCTACGACCCGTCGGGCCCCTACACCGAGACCGATGCCCGCATCGACCTCAATGCCGGCCTCCCCGGCGTGCGCGAGCCCTGGGTCGCCGCCCGCGGCTACGCGGCCGTCGCGCCGCGCGCGGTGAAGCCCGAGGATAACGGATTCGCGGGCGACAAGCTCGTGGCCCCCTGCCCCGCCGAGCGGACCATCCGCAAGGCGGCCCCGGGCCAGATGGTGACCCAGTACGAGTTCGCCCGCGCGGGGATCATCACCGAGGAGATGATCTACGTCGCCCACCGCGAGAACGTCTGCCGGGAGGCCATGCTCGCGGGCGCCGAGGCCGCGCTCGCGGACGGCCAGAGCTTCGGGGCCTCGGTCCCGCCCTTCATCACCCCGGAATTCGTCCGCGACGAGATCGCCCGCGGCCGGGCGATCATCCCGGCCAACATCAACCACACCGAGCTGGAGCCGATGGCGATCGGCCGGAACTTCCTGGTCAAGATCAACGCCAACATCGGCAACTCCGCCGTGACCTCCTCGGCCGCCGACGAGGTCGAGAAGCTCGTCTGGTCGATCCGCTGGGGCGCCGACACGGTCATGGACCTGTCCACCGGCCGCAACATCCACAACATCCGCTCGTGGATCATCCGCAACAGCCCGGTCCCGATCGGCACGGTGCCGATCTACCAGGCGCTGGAGAAGGTCGGCGGCGACCCGCTCAAGCTCGACTGGGAGGTCTTCAAGGACACGCTGATCGAGCAGGCCGAGCAGGGCATCGACTACTTCACGATCCATGCCGGCGTGCGGCTCGCCCACGTGCCGCTGACCGCCCGGCGCGTCACCGGCATCGTCTCCCGCGGAGGCTCGATCATGGCGCGCTGGTGCCTGGCCGGGCACCGGGAATCGTTCCTCTACGAGCGGTTCGACGAGATCTGCGACATCATGCGGGCCTACGACGTCTCGTTCTCGCTGGGCGACGGCCTGCGCCCGGGCTCGATCGCCGACGCCAACGACGCCGCGCAGTTCGGCGAGCTGGAGACGCTCGGCGAGCTGACCAAGGTCGCCTGGGACAAGGGCTGCCAGGTGATGATCGAAGGCCCCGGCCACGTGCCGATGCACAAGATCAAGGTCAACATGGAGAAGCAGCTGAAGGAGTGCGGCGAGGCGCCGTTCTACACCCTCGGCCCGCTGACCACCGACATCGCCCCGGGCTACGACCACATCACCTCGGGCATCGGCGCCGCCATGATCGGCTGGTTCGGCACCGCGATGCTCTGCTACGTCACCCCGAAGGAGCATCTCGGCCTGCCGGACCGGGACGACGTGAAGACCGGCGTCATCACCTACAAGATCGCCGCCCACGCCGCCGACCTCGCCAAGGGGCATCCCGCCGCGCAGCTCCGGGACGACGCGCTCAGCCGCGCCCGGTTCGACTTCCGCTGGGAGGACCAGTTCAACCTGGGCCTCGATCCGGATACCGCCCGGCGCTTCCACGACGAGACCCTGCCGAAGGACGCCCACAAGGTCGCGCATTTCTGCTCGATGTGCGGGCCGAAATTCTGCTCGATGAAGATCACGCAGGACCTGCGCGCCGAGGTGCTGGCGATGGAGGAGGCCGGCGAAGTCGTGGGCGCGGCGCCCGCGATGTCGAAGGCCGAGGCCGAGGCCGGCATGCGGGCGAAGTCGCAGGAGTTCCTGGCCGAGGGCGGCAAGCTCTACGTCGACGCCGCCGAGTGAGACGGGCGCGCGCCCGGTCCGCTCAGGATTCGGGCGCGCCGCAGCCCCGCCCCGGCGTTCCGCCGTGCGGGGCCTCGATATCGAGAATGTCGCCTGGGCGGGCGCCGTAGGCATCGTGCAGCGCCGCGAGCATCAGATCCGCGGCGATGCCCGTGTCGGGCGGCGATCCCAGCTCCACGAGGCGCGCGAAGTTCTCCGCCGGGTCCGCCTGGACGTATCCGAGCGCCGCCAGAGCCTGCCGTGCCGTCGCATCCAGCCGCAGGCGCCTTCGGCCGGGTGGCCCGTAGGCGCCCGACGCGGCCTCGCAGAACATCCGCGTATCCCGATCCTGGAAGATGCACTGGACGTAGCGCTGCGCCTGTCCGTGCGGCGCGACGACGATGAAGCGGTCGCGCGAGACGTCGACCGGCCCGCGCCTGTGGATGGCGTCGAGACGCTCCACGACGGCGCAGCGGTGCTCGCGGATGAACGGCGCGCGCGTACCCGGATCGCCAGCCGCGGCCGGCGCGGCGAGCGCGGGACTGGTCGCCAAGACGAGCATCGCCGAGATCCTGTACATCGCGTGCTCCACGCTGCGCGGGGCGGGCCGCAGTCCCGTCGCGGGAAGACGAACCGGCTGGGCGCCGAGTCGACCCAGGAGAAAATTCAGCACGGATTTGTGTCGCGCAGGTAACGCGATGTTCATCGCATCTCCGATTCCGCCACATCATCCGGTGGACCGGCGGTCGCCATTAAGGAACGATTAGGCAGGACCGCGCCTCAATCCTTCGATCACAGGATCGCAGGAGACCGGCGATGGAGATCCGAACGCTGACATCCACGACGCCGGGGCCGCAGGGCCTCGACGCGCTCGGAGCGACGGCCGCCGCCGCCGTGACCCAGCAGGCGCCCGAGCCCGAGACGTCCGCCAAGCCGCTCGAGCCCGCGGTGAAGCTCGACATCGGCACGAACGGCGGCAAGGCGCGGTACATCCAGGATCCGGACACCAGCTCGATCGTGTTCCAGGTGGTCGATCCGTCGTCCGGCAACGTGATCGACCAGCTCCCGAGCGAGACCGCCCTGCGCAATCGCGCCTACGATTCCGCCCGCAGCACGCAGGGTTCGCAGAGCGGCAGCCTCTCCCGCGTCGCCTGAGCGGAGTCGCTCAGGCGCGCAGCCGGCGGACCGAGTCATCGACCGGCGGCGCGGCCAGGCCGAACTGCGCCAGCGGCAGGATCTCCACCGGCGCGTCCCGCCGCGCGACGAGCACGCTGTTCTCGGCGACCGTCGTCCAAGTGCCGTGATCCCGGTCGAGCGGCTCCGAGGCGACGACCACGCCGCCCTCCGAAGCGCGGTAGTAGAGCGAGTTCGCCTTGTCGTTCGCGGCGTAGCGGAACGCGTAGAGATCGCGCCCGTCGGCCAGCGCCGCGGTGAACCGGAACGGATGCGGCCCGGCGAGATCCGTGAGGCGCGCGAGCGCGCGCGCCGTCGCCTCGACAGGATCGCGGCGCGGCCCCGGTCCCATCAGGCCGCAGCCCAGAAGCCCGAGGAAGATCGCTTCGGAATCGGTGGTCCCCGCGCGCGACGGGTACAGCTCGTCCGGGATCAGCGCCTCGACCGGGCGCCGCAGGCGGCTCCAGTCGCCGATATAGCCGTTGTGCATGAACAGCCACGGGCCGCAGGCGAAGGGATGGCAGTTCGGCCGGGTGATCGGCGTGCCGGTCGCGGCGCGCACGTGCGCGAAGAACAGGTGCGAGTGCAAGTGCCGGCACAGGTAGCGCAGGTTGTCGTCCGACCAGGCGGGCTGGACCTCGCGGTACCGGCCGGGCTCCGGGTGATCGCCGTACCAGCCGAGCCCGAACCCGTCGCCGTTGGTCGCCGCGGTCGATTCGAGCGCCGCGATGCTCTGCGAGACGAGGCTGTGGGACGGCTCGGTGACGTAGTGCTCCAGCGGGATGGTGCGTCCCGCATAGGCGATCCAGCGGCACATCGACGGGCTTCTCCGGGTGTCTGTCGACCGGCTGATCCGGGACGATCGTGGACAAAGCGCGGCACCTTGAGCGCGCGGTCGATCACGATCCGTCGCGAAAGGCGTGCCGCGGCCCGTCTCAGACGCCGTGCGTCTGGAGCCAGCTCTCCAGGAGGGCCACCTGCCAGAGCTTCGAGTTGCCCTTGGGCGTCAGCGTGCCGTCGGGATCGGCGAGCAGATGATCGACGTAGGCGCGGTTGAAGATGCCACGCGCGCGCGCCTCGGGCCGGTCCAGCACGTCGCGGACGTAGTCGAGGAACGTGCCGCGGATGTGCTTCAGCGCCGGAACGGGGAAATACCCCTTCTCGCGGTCGATCACCTCGGCCGGGACGATCGTCCGCGCGGCCTCCTTGAGGATGTACTTGCCGCCGTCCCGGACCTTGAGCTCCGCCGGGATGCGGGCCGCCAGCTCGACGAGGTCATGGTCGAGGAACGGCACCCGCGCCTCGAGGCCGCAGGCCATCGTCATGTTGTCGACCCGCTTGACCGGATCGTCGACCATCATGACCTCTTGGTCGAGTTGCAGAGTCTTGTCGATGGCGCTGTCGCTCCGCGAGTTCGCGAAGAAGGTCGCGATGTAGTCGGTGCTGTGGTCGCCGCCGACCATGTCGGGCGTCAGGGCCTCCCGCATCTCGGCATGGTCGCGGTCGAAATACGCTTTCGCGTAGTCGGCGACCGGGTCCGTCGAGCCCATCAGCTTCGGATACCAGTGATAGCCGCCGAACACTTCGTCGGCGCCCTGCCCGCTCTGGATCACCGTCACGTGCTTGGCGACCTCCTGCGAGAGCAGGAGGAAGGCCACCGCGTCGTGGCTCATCTGCGGCTCCGACATCGCCGCGATGGCCGCGGGCAGTGCCTCCAGCGTCCGGGTGCCGTCGACCGCGAGCTTCGTGTGGTCGGTGGCGAAGGTCTCGGCGATGATGTCGGAGTACCTGAACTCGTCGCCCTCCACGCCGTTCACCGCGTCGAAGCCCACCGAGAAGGTCTTCAGTCCGCGCTGCCCGCCGCGCGCCAGCAGGGCAACGAGCAGCGAGCTGTCCAGGCCGCCCGAGAGAAGGACACCCGTCGGGACGTCGGCGACCTGACGGCGCTCGACGGCGGTGCCGAGGGCCTCGAGGACGGCCTCGCGCCAGTCCGCCTCGGTCCGGCCACGGTCGGCCGCGCGGGGGCCGATCGCCAGGGTCCAGTAGGTCGACGCGTGCCGCGTCCCGTCCCGCTCGATCGTCAGGATCGTCGCCGGTGGCAGCTTGCGCACGCCCTTGAGGATGGTGAGCGGGGCCGGGACGCCCGCGTGCCAGCTCATGTAGTGGTGGAGCGCGACCGGATCGACCGCGGTATCGACGTCTCCGGCGGCGAGCAGGGCCGGGAGCGACGAGGCGAAGCGGAAGCGGCCCTTCGACTCGCTGTAATAGAGCGGCTTCACGCCGAGCCGGTCGCGCGCCAGCACGACTCGCCCGGAATCCCGCTCCAGGATCGCGAAGGCGAACATGCCGGCGAAGCGCTCGACGCAGGCAGGTCCCCAGGCGTGGAAGGCCTTGAGCACCACTTCGGTGTCGCTCGTCGAGAAGAACGCGTAGCCCTTCGCCTCGAGTTCGGCGCGCAGCGCGCTGAAATTGTAGATGCAGCCGTTGAACACGATCGCGAGCCCGAGGGCAGGATCGATCATGGGCTGCTGCCCGGCCTCGGACAGGTCGATGATCTTGAGCCTGCGATGGCCGAAAACGACCCGGCCGGAACCGAAGAGCCCCGCTGCGTCGGGCCCGCGCGGCCGCAGAGATCCCATCATCGCGTCGACGGCGGCGGGGTCCGCCGGCCGGTCGAAGCAGATCTCGCCGCAGATTCCGCACATGGTGTCAGCAGGGTCTCGGTCCGGCGCCACGCGCGCTTCTTGGAGCGAAACGGCTCGCGCGCCGCGGCGTTCCGCCGACCCGGCCGGGACGCCGCGCCGGGCTCACGCGGGGCCGCCCAGGGATCACGACCATGAGATGCCGGACCCGTTTGACGCCATCGCCGTGGAACTGCTAGACCATGGCCGTACATGAGCGCACGGCGCCGTTCGGAGTTCGCGCTCCGCGACAGACCTTATCCGTGCCGACCATGTCGGCGGGCGTAGTTCAGTGGTAGAACGTCAGCTTCCCAAGCTGAATGTCGTCGGTTCGATCCCGATCGCCCGCTCCAATCCTCATAAGCACTTCGTAGGGGACCGTGGTACGCTGACAGGCGAGCGTACCACCAGCGTACCACCGTCAGCCGAATCAACGCTCGCTTCCGCGTTGTCCGAGCGCACGCGAACTGCCACGCTGCCGGGACGACGACCCTCACCTGACTTGGCCGGTATTTTGGCCCGGGCCGAGTGGGAGGCTACTGCATGGTAGCGGCCATGGGTAGCCGGAAGGCCAGATCTGGGAAGCTGACAGGCGCAGGTGGCCGATAGCCAAGCGACGAGCGCGGTCGGACGCGGTTGTAGGTGGATTGCCACAGACCAATCACGACCTGCGCCTCCTTCAGCGAGTCGAAGATCTCTTGGCGTAGGCACTCGTCGCGCAGCCTACCGTTGAAGCTCTCACAGTAGACGTTCTCCCACGGCGATCCCGGTGCGATGTACTGGATCTGCGAGCCAGCTTTGGCGACCCACTGGCGCAGCGCCTTCGAGATCATCTCGGGGCCGCTATCGCAGCGGATGTGCTCCGGGATGCCGTGCAGGCACATGGCGTCGGCCAGTGCCTCGATCACACCGAGGCTGTTGATCCGCCGCGCCACCTTCAGCGCGAGGCACGCCCGGCTGTGCTCGTCGATCAGCGTCAGGATGGGCAAGGTCCGGCCGTCGTGCGTCTGGGCCTGCACGAAGTCGAAGCTCCAGACGTGGTTGCGGCGGAGCGGGCGCAGCCGTTTGCCCGAGCCGTCGTTCAGCCAAAGCCGGCCGCGCGGCCGATGCTTCTGCGGGACCTTCAGCCCCTCGCGACGCCAGATGCCCTCATCCTGAGGTTCTCGAAGGATGAACCCGGTCCTTGCCCACCTGCCACCCTGCCGCCTGCAGCAGCGCGGTGACGCGGCGATAGCCATAGCGCCCGTACTCGGACGCCAGGGCGATGATGGCGCGGGTCAGCTCATCCTCGTCCGCCAACAAGGTCGGCACGTAGCGTTGCGTGCCGCGGTGCTGACCGACGATCCGGCAGGCGTGACGTTCGGAAGAGACCGTACTTCTCCCGGATCCCGTCCACCGCCTGCCGGCGTCGCTCGGGGGCTACAAGTTTCCCGAGGCGACGTCCGCCAGCACCTGATCCTCCAAGGATAGATCGGCTACCAGCCGCCGCAGCCGCGCGTTCTCGCGCTCCAGGCTCTTCATCTTCCTGGCCTGATCGACTTGGAGACCGCCGTACTCCTTGCGCCAGCGGTAATAGCTCTGCTCGGAGATCTCCGCCTCCTTGCACGCCAGCGCCAAGCTCTTGCCCTGGGTCGTCTGCACCTCGATCTGGCGCAGCTTCAGCACCACCTGCTCCGCACTCGTCTTCTGGCCTCGCCCCATGTTCAACTCCCTCGGTCCCAACTGATCCTCTCAATCAGGCCGGTCCAAAGCCAGCCGGTCAGGTCAGTCCAACCGGCAGGCTTCGCTTGGATTCATAGACGTTCGGCCGGGAGATCTGGCCGGCTACCGGGACGTCATGAGGCGCCATATCGGACCCGCCGCCGGCAGGCTCGTCGCGTCCGGCCGGTTCAGAACGTTCCGGGCCATGGAGACGGCTGTCGTGCTGTTTCAGGACCCCGCCCTCAGAACGGGGCGGAACCAGATCCACCTTTGCGAGGTCGATGCCGCCAGCTTCAGGGGGTTTGGCCGAGAATTGGACGCCCTCACCGACAGCGATGCCCCGGAAGGCGGCTTCGCGGGTGTCTTCGCGGATCTCGCTCCGATGCGCACGATCCCCCGGTAAACCTTCAATGACATAGTGGTGGAGGCCGACCTGAGTCTTGCGCGGCAAGCCGCCGGTTCAAGGAGTTGGTGAGAGCCGCAGAGTGGCCGAGGTGGGTGGTTTCCGGAATGTCAGCTTTCTGACGCGGATCTGGAAAAGCTGCCGCTGCACGGGGCGGACCTCAGCCATCGGCCGTCGTTCGCTGGCTCAGGTGAGGGCTGCGAGCTTCAGCGCATGGTCTCGGATGTCCGGTGGCCATGCCGTCATGCGCGCGGCAAAGCCGTTGGCATCCCCGGCGAAAAGCGCCCGGATCACCTCCTCAAACCCGGGCAGATCGCCAGCCAACGCCGAAAGGAAGCGGTAGGCGGCCTCTCTCGCGGCCTTCATCAGGGTCTGCCTACCATCTGCCCGCCGCGCTTCATCAACGAGGCGCCGCAACGCTTGCGATGCACCTCCTGGCTGGGATGCAAGCCACTCCCACTGACGGGGAAGCAGCGTCACCTCGCGGGCGATGACCCCGAGTTTCGGGCGACCTCGGCTTCTTGGCGCACCATCAGGATCCGTTCGGCCCTCAACGGTGCTCGTAGCGTCTCCCGCATTCGCGAGTTCGGCGAACCGTGCGGTGATGTCCGCCTCTGTTCCGCGCAGATCGAGGTCGATGACGGAGCCCGACCTGTCGTCGAAGGTCAGGATCGGATCGCCTTGTTCCGCCGCCCGCGCTTTCACGGCGAGAGCCACGTCGATCAAGCGACCGCTGGCGAGCCGCTTCACACCCGCGAACGCGGTGAACGTCCTGATTGGGTCTTCAGGCATGGCGCCTCCATCCTCTCCACCTTAGCCGGATCGACCACTTGATGTCAATTTTACCCGGGTGATATTGCGTCACCGGGGTGCCTTCGATAGCGTCGCCGCCAAGCTGTGAGGGCACATGATGAGAATGGAAGACCGAAAGGCGGCCGTGAGCGCCTACAAGAAGCGAGACGTCGACAGCGGCATCTACGCTGTCCACTGCATGGCCTCCGGTGAGGTTTGGGTCGGCGGCGCGCCCGACCTGTCCAAGATCCAGAACCGCCTCTGGTTCACGCTCCGGCAGGGCACGAACACGCACCGTTCGCTCCAAACCGCGTGGAATGCGCATGGAGCCGAGGCGTTCAGCTTCGAGATCGTCGAGCGGTTGGACGCTGAAGAGATCGCGTACGTCCGTGACCGGGTGATGAGGGAGCGCCTTATCCAGTGGGCGGAGCAACTCCGGGCCGTCCGGATATGAGCTCGGAACTTAGGTCAGCCCATGTGGCGGCCAACGGCATCACCCTGGCCTACGACAGCTTCGGCGACGGGGCGGCTGAGACGATCCTCCTGATCGCTGGGCTCGGTACGCAGATGATCCGCTGGACGGACGCCTTCTGCCTTGAGTTGGTGACGCGCGGCTTCCGCGTCGTGCGGTTCGACAACCGGGACACGGGACGCTCAACCCACTTCGCTGAGCATGGCGCGATGGACTTTGCGACCTTGGCCTCGGCGCTCACTGAGGGACGGCGGCCGGAACTCGCCTACACGCTCGACGACATGGCCTCGGACGCGCTCGGTCTGCTCGATGCCCTGTCCATCCGCCGAGCCCACATTGTCGGCCGCTCGATGGGCGGCATGATCGCCCAGATCCTGGCGCGCGAGCACCCGTCTCGTGTGCTCTCGGTCGCCTCAATCATGTCGACCACGGGAAATCCTGACCTGCCGTCGGCAGGGCCTGACGTCATGACGATGTTGATGCGCCCCGCCCCCGATCCCGCCTTGGACGAGGCTGGTTTCCTCGATCACGGCGTTGCCTTCGCGCGGCGCATTGCGGGTACGGCACATCCATTCGACGAAGAGGCCCACCGTGCTCTCCTCTGGGAAGAAGTTCGGCGAGGACGTGCGCCGGGTGGGTTCGGACGCCAGATCGCAGCGGTTGGGTTAGCTGGCGACCGCCGGTCAGGGCTCGCCGCGATCACGGCGCCCACCCTTGTTGTTCATGGGACAGAGGATCCTCTGTTCCCGCCTGCCTGCGGCGAGGACACCGCGGCCGCGATCCCGAATGCGGAGATGATGTTGATCCCCGGGATGGGGCACGATCTGCCGCCATTCCTGTACCGGACCATTGCCGATGCAATCGAGCGAACCGCTTGCCGTTCAAGCATCTCGATTTCGGGACTGTAGAAGGGCCTGCATCCACAGGTTCAAGCGACCGCTTTTAAGAAGGCTGTTGTGCCGTCCCTTTGGCGATGGTGGGTCGATAGCCGGCCGTCCACTTATTTGTCAGATCGGCTTCAGGGCAACGGATTCGTTGTAGCGAATATAATCGCGGAAACCGCGCACAGCCCTGAGCAACCCCCCACAATATCTGCTGCCAGTCATTGCGCCTTCAAATATTCTCATCCCGCTTCGGCATAGGGAGTTCCCGCTGCCGCGCCCGCGGCGGCTTGGAAACCACGATCGATCAGACGAAGAAAGACGCGTCCGGCAGCCGCGGCGTCGCCGGGCGTTTCAGCCACCTTGTACCCTTCGAAGAAGGCGACGCTCCACGTCGCCACGAGCAAGCCCGCCACCAGATGCGCGTCGGGATCGTCCGCGGGTCGATCAACCGCCTCTGCCATCATCTCTGCCAAAACGCGCGTGAACTCGCTGCACATCTGGCGGGCGCGCGCCTTCAGCGCCTCGCTGGCCAGTGCCGTCGCCACGAAGCTCAGCGACGCACCGAAAAGCGGGAGGAGAGGGTTCCGGTCCTCGATACAACGATGAGCGAGCAAGCGCAGTGCCGTGACCGGGCTTGCTCCCTCATCCCGCCCGTGGATGGCCG
Source organism: Methylobacterium oryzae (assembly GCF_021398735.1). NCBI lineage: Bacteria > Pseudomonadati > Pseudomonadota > Alphaproteobacteria > Hyphomicrobiales > Methylobacteriaceae > Methylobacterium > Methylobacterium oryzae. The sequence goes on along the minus strand of NZ_CP090349.1, from coordinate 1,554,663 downwards.
CGGCCACCATTCCGCGTACCTCATCCTCACGATCGAAGAACATGTCCTCCTTGCGAGGGAAGTGATTGAATACAGTCATGCGGCCGACATCGGCGGCCTCCGCGATCTCGTCGACCGTCACCCGGTCGAAGCCGTGCTCCATGAACAGACGCGTGGCTGCATCGGAGATGGCTTGGCGCGTCGCCAGCCGCTTCCGGGTGCGCCTGTCCAGCATGGGGCTTGCCTGATCCTGCACGTCTATATATATACTCAGTATATTTTCATATCGAGATCATTCTGAGGTGGCGGCATGCCAGCGTCAACCGTGATATCCGGTGCGTCCTCCACCGAAACGCAAGCCGCACTCGTCAGCGGCGCGAGCTTCGCCGGCTTGGCCACAGCATTCTGGCTGAACCAGCTTGGATACCGCGTCACGGTAGTTGAGGTCGCACCGGGTCTGCGGCGCGGCGGGACGCCCGTCGACATCGAGGGCGAGACAATCGCAATCCTGACACGCATGGGCTTGATGGACGCTGTTAGCGCTCGAACGCTTCCCCCTCGACGCTTCGCCTTCAAGGATGCGGAAAACGCAACGCTGGGCGATATGGCCCACCACCCAGACGATGAGGGGGGGCCGCGCTACGAGATCCACCGCGACGACCTGTTGGATGTTCTGTGCGGCGCGATCGAGGGGGATGTGGAACTGCGGTTCAACCGTTCGATCGTGGCGATTGAAGAGCGTCCGGAGGCGGTGTCGGCGACGTTCAGCGACGGCAGTCAGCACGAATTCGCACTGATATGTGGTTGCGATGGAAACCGCTCCAATACGCGCAGACTGGTGTTCGGCGACGGTGAGCAGTTCGCCCATTTCATGGGCGGATATTTCTACCTCAAAGTCGTGCCAGACACCGGACTGCTCGAACCGAACAGCTCGGAGCTTTTTGCCGTTCCTGGGCGGATGGCGATGCTGACCGGCTATGACGATCGCACGGATATTGGCTTCGGGTTTCGCACAGCCGGCGAGATCGAATACGACTACCGGAACAAGGATCAGCAACGTCGCCTGATCAGGAAAAATTTTTCCGGTCTGAAGTGGAAAGTACCGGATATGCTCGCTCGTATGGGCGAGGACAACGACTTCTATTTTGATCGTATCAGCCAGATCAGGATGCCGACGTGGTCTCACGGGCGCATCGTTCTTGTCGGCGACGCAGGCTATTGCGTGTCCCCGTTCGCAGGCCTCGGTGGCTCGATGGCCATCATCGGCGCAGGAAGGCTGGCCGACGCCCTGGCGCGGCATCCGGACAACCATGCCGCCGCATTTCAGGATTATGAGGAAGGGCTACGGCCGTTCGTTGAGCAAGTACAAGAACGGGCCGCGATCGACAGCATACAGATGCTATTTCCCGGCGACGATGGCGAAATGGCAGAGCGAGATCGTAAGCTGGCCATCGGTGACATCGGCGTTTGACGGCCGCTTTGGAGAAGCTCCGACGGCAGTCCCACTGGCCCAGTTGGGTCGCATGCGGGCCGTCCGCTCGGGGTCGAAACCGGCTGCCCCTAACCCGGCAAACTGGCCCGAAGGCCATACTTCAGGGCAGACCACTCCAGTGGGGGCGGATCACCCTGGCGCGGTCTGTCGGACGAGACCCAAGACCGGATCGGCGTCGTCGCCACCGATATGGTGTTTCAAGCCTTCGTGTCCGGCGACGCCTTCGGCCCGAAGGATCAGCCGGTGCCGGGCCGTAGCAAGCGGGCGCAGACGATCCGCGGCGAGGCGAGCGATGCTTCCTGCCGCCGGCTGACCGAGCTGCACACTGTCATTGAGGACGTGCTGCCGGTCCTGTTCGGCTCAGCCGGCCAGAACCCAGAATGGGCGGTGGCGATGGGTGCGAAGCGATGAGCCTACGCGGCCGCCAGGATGACGCGACACCTCTACCGGCGGCTCGGTTCGAGATCAGCCCCCGGCGCGGCCTGCGCCGCGAAGAATCGGCCCGCTACGTCGGCGTCAGCCCCTCGAAATTCGACGAGATGGTCCGGGACGGCCGAATGCCGAAGCCGAAACGGATCGACGGGTGCGTGGTCTGGGACCTCCGGCGTCTCGACTTGGCGTGGGACGCTCTCGGCGGCGATGATGCAGGCCACAACCCGTGGGACTGAACTCCGTGGTCAGCATCGATCTGCCGTTCGTCGTCGCCGACACCGATCGACACGGCAACGTCCGGTACTACTTCCGCAGACGGCCTGAGAAGAAGGTGCGCCTCCATGGCAAGCCCGGCTCCGCCGAGTTCCAGAAGGCCTACGAGGCAGCTCGCGACCGGGCGTCTGAGGTCACGCCGGCGAAGGGCGGCCGCCCGGCCGCTGGCTCGTTCATCGACGTGTCGCAGCGCTACATCGCAAGCCCGACCTTCAAGAAGCTCGATGCCTCGACACAGGGCTGGCAGAAGCGCGCACTGAACGAGATCGCCGCCAGCGACAAGGGCACGGCATCGGTCGCGCTGATGCAGCCGCGCCATGTGCGGCGCCTGCGCGACGAGAAGGCCGAGACACCGGCCGCCGCCAACACGATGCTCAAGGCGCTCCGGGCCATGTTCCAATGGGCCATGGAGGAGGACATCGTTGACGCAGATCCAACGCGGGATGTGAAGCGCGCTCAGTACGTCACCAAAGGGCACCACACCTGGACACTGGACGAGGTCGACCAGTTTGAGCGTCGGCACCCGCTCGGCTCGAAGCCACGGCTAGCCTTCGCGCTACTGCTCTACACGGCCTGCCGGCGCGAGGACGCGACGCGCCTTGGCCCTCAGCACATCCGCGATGGCCGCCTGCGCTACATCCAGGCCAAGAACGAGCACCGCAAGCCCATCTCGGTCGACGTGCCGGTGTTTCCCGATCTGGCCGAGGCGATCGCCGCCCTGCCCTCCTCGCACCTGACCTTCCTAGTCACGGACTACGGCAAGCCGTTCTCGGTGGCGGGATTCGGCAACCGCTTCCGCGAGTGGTGCGATCAGGCCGGGCTCCCGCACTGCTCGGCACACGGCCTGCGAAAAGCGACAGCGGCGCGACTCGCCGAGCGCGGGTGCACGCCGCACGAGATCATGGCGGTCACGGGCCATCAGACGCTGGAAGAGGTGGAGCGGTACACGCGCGAGGCCCAGCGTGCGGGGCTCGCCGACAGTGCCTGGAAGCGCTTCGCCGCGGGGCGTCGTGGTCCCACCGCGGAGGCGGGTGAAGGTCCCACTTCCGGTAAACCACTGGCAGAGATGAATAAAAATGCGCCGGTGGCGCTCCCAAGGGGAATCGAACCCCTGTTTTCGCCGTGAGAGGGCGACGTCCTAGACCGCTAGACGATGGGAGCTTTCCGGCGGCGCGGGGCTGCTATAGCCACCACTCGGCGGGGGAGCAAGTGCCTTCGTCAGGAAATCCGCCGCGGCGGGTCAGATCGGGGGCGAATAGCGGTCGTGGTGGACAACGTGCAGGACGAGCGGGCCGGGATCGTGGCCGAGGGAGGCGTGCGGCTCGACCGGGCGCTGGTCGCGCTGTTCCCGGATCTATCCCGGGCTCGGCTGCAGGATCTGATCCGCACCGGCAGGGTTCAGCGGGACGGTCTCCCGGCGCTCGACCCGGCCGCCAAGGTCGCCGCGGGCGCGCGCATCGTGCTCACGGTGCCCCCGGCAGCCCCGGCGGAGCCGGTGGCCGAGGCCGCGGATCTGCCGATCGTCCACGAGGACGACGACCTGATCGTCATCGACAAGCCCGCCGGCCTCGTGGTCCATCCCGCCCCGGGCCACGAGAGCGGCACGCTGGTCAACGCCCTGATCGCCCATTGCGGGGCCAGCCTGTCGGGCATCGGCGGCGTCCGCCGGCCCGGCATCGTCCACCGCCTCGACAAGGACACGAGCGGCCTGATCGTCGTCGCCAAGAACGACGTGGCCCACCAGGGCCTCACCGCCCAGTTCGCCGATCACGGCCGGTCCGGACCGCTGGAACGCGCCTACGCCGCCGTGGTCTGGGGCCTGCCCCAGCCGCGGGCCGGGACGATCCAGGCAAGCCTCGCGCGGTCGCGCTTCCACCGGGAGAAGATCGCCGTCGTCTCGGACGCGAGCGGGCGCCACGCCGTCACCCACTACGCCGTAGCCGAGGCGTATCGCGAGGCCGCCCTCGTAAGGTGCCGCCTGGAGACGGGCCGCACCCACCAGATTCGCGTGCATCTCGCCCATCGCGGACACCCCCTGCTCGGGGACACGGTCTACGGCGGCGCCTTCCGGACCAAGGCGGCCCGCCTGACGCCGGAGGCCCGCGCCGCCCTCGCGGCGCTCGGGCGCCAGGCACTCCACGCGGAACTGCTCGGCTTCAGCCACCCGCGGACCGGCGCGACGCTGCGGTTCGAGAGCCCGCTACCGCCCGATATGGCCGCGCTGGTGCAGGCGCTGAGGGCGGAAGAGGACGGGCCGCCGCGCCCGTAACCGCCGCGTCGCGGCGTGCGAAAGATCACGCCGTACCGCGTCACATCGTGACATGGTACGACCAAAATCGCCGGTGGCGCGTTGTTGACGACGTGGGTGTCATCGACCGCGACCGGCTCCCCGGCGTCCCGTACGAGATGGGGGGCCGGCAGGGTCGGCTCAAGAGCGGCCCGAGTGGACGGCACTGTTGTCCGTCGCGTCCGCCCGACAGGGGGACATAAGGTCCAGGAGAATGCCATGGCCGGTACGCTGCCCGTGCTCGCCAACGAAGGTGGCCTCTCGCGCTACCTCGACGAGATTCGCAAGTTCCCGATGCTGGAGCCGTCGGAAGAGTTCACGCTGGCGAAGGCCTGGCGCGACGCCGGCGACCGCGAGGCCGCGCACCGGCTCGTGACGTCGCACCTGCGCCTGGTCGCCAAGATCGCCATGGGCTACCGCGGCTACGGCCTGCCGATCGGCGAAGTCGTGTCGGAGGGCAATGTCGGCCTCATGCAGGCGGTCAAGCGCTTCGATCCCGACAAGGGCTTCCGTCTGGCCACCTACGCGATGTGGTGGATCAAGGCGGCGATCCAGGAATACATCCTGCGCTCGTGGTCGCTCGTGAAGATGGGCACGACCGCGAACCAGAAGAAGCTGTTCTTCAACCTGCGCAAGGCGAAGGGCAAGATCTCGGCCCTCGACGAGGGTGACCTCAAGCCCGATCAGGTGAAGCAGATCGCCACCCGTCTCGGCGTGCCCGAGCAGGACGTGATCGACATGAACCGGCGCCTGTCCGGCGACACGTCGCTCAACGCGCCCCTGCGCGAGGAGGGCGAGGGCGAGTGGCAGGACTGGCTCGTGGACAACAGCCCGAGCCAGGAGACCGTGCTGGCGCGGGAGCAGGAGGGTCAGAACCGCCTCTCCGCGCTCAAGGACGCCCTCGGTGTGCTCAATCCGCGCGAGCGCCGCATCTTCGAGGCCCGGCGCCTCGCCGAGGACCCGATCACCCTGGAGGATCTCTCCGGCGAGTTCGGCGTGTCCCGCGAACGCGTCCGGCAGATCGAGGTCCGCGCCTTCGAGAAGGTGCAGGAAGCGGTCAAGCGCAACATCGCGAGCCGCGAGCTGCCCCGGACCGGCATCGAGGCCCGCTGAGCCGCGCGCCCGGCGAGCGACGCGCCGGGCCCGCCGGTTCGGGTCGGGGCTCGGACGGCGGGTGCCGTCGAGCGATCACTGCCAGGCGTCGAAGGCGTTCTGCATCACCTGGGCGCCGGCGGCGCCCTTCTCGAAGGTCAGGACCGCCCGGCGGCCGGACGTGTAGCGCAGGGCGATGTCGAACCAGTTCCGGTGGAGGAGCAGGTCGGTGTTGCGCTCGACGTCGTTCTGCAGCGACGACAGGCCGATCAGGAACAGGTTGTCGCGTACCCGAACCGGCAGGCCCGAGACCGGCGAGCCGCGGGCGCTCTGCTCGTCCTTGGCCTGGAGCAACCCGACATCTTGGACGGTTCTGGACGCGGCGTTGCTGCCGCTCTGGCTGAAGGCCAAGCTCACCGTGTGGGAGGCCGGCAGGGTCGCGTCGAGATTGCGCTGGATGGTCATCACCAGCGTCAGGCCGGCATCCGGGATGGTCACGGTGGCGACGACGGCGTTCTGGACCGGCTGCCCCTGATCCCCGTTGACGGTCTCGAGCCGCCACGTCACCCGCCCCGGCGTCACGGTCGGCTGACCGCCCTCGGCCCCCGTCGCCTCCTCGACGAGTTCCGCCCTCTGCGCGACCGCGACGCCCGCGTCGGCCGGCGCGGGCGTGGCCGCGGCCCGTGCCGGCGCACCGTTCTCGACGCGCGTCGGGGCCTTGGGGGCCGGGGCGGCGTCGCCGCCGACCCGGTCGCCGAACTTGGTCTCGCCTTCCGGCTGCTGCGTGTCCGCGGTCTCCGTGCCGCTCGACGGCAGGTTCTGCGGCCGGTCGCGCAGCAGGAAGGCCGCGACGGCGATCAGGCCGATCACCACAGCCAGGACACCGCCCACGAAGACGTTGCGCAGCACGCGCGACCGACCGGTGCGCGGGGGGACCACCTCGATCCGCGGACGCTGACGCCCGCCCGCGCCCTCGGCCGCCTCGGCGTCAGGGTCCTCGACGGCGGGCACCTCGGCGCCGGACGTCTCGGCGACCAGCGGGGCCGTGTCGGGCGCGGCCGTCTGCGGCGTGCCCGGACGGGGCGGCGCGATCGGGATCGGTGCCTCGCGCGGCCCGTCCGCGGCCTCCCGATCCCCGTCGCGGGCCGCCACCGCGAACGGCGGCTTCGCCGACGGGAGGATGGGCGCCAGCGCGGGACCGGATCCCGGCTCCGGCGGGGACGGCTCCGGGATCTCCGGCTCCGTCGCCGCGGGGACGATCGGCTCTGGGATGGCGGGCTCTGGCGCGGCGGGTGCGGGCACGGCCGGTGCTGATGGCGGCGCCGAAACCGTGGCCGGAGCGGGCGCCCCGGGCGCCTGCGCGGCATCGTTGGCGGGGGCCGGGAGGCCGCCGTGATCGACCTCGAGCCGCTCGATCGCGGCGTCGAGCGCCCGACGCTCGAGATCGATATCGGCCTCCGACAGCGGCGGATCGAGGGAGCGCAGCTGGCTGATCAGGGCGTTGCGCGCGCGGTCGTAGACCGCCTTGCGCAGGGCGGGCGTTCGGTCCGGCAGCGCGTCGAGCGCGCGCGCCAGAAGCGGGTAGTAATCGGCCATGATACTCTGGTCCGCCCCTTCGGCCGCCGTCCGGCAAAGCCGGTCGGAGGCCGGGGACCGAGGTCCGCGCCCGCCCGACAGGTCCGGTCGCGGCCGTCGGCCGGTTTGTCGTATCCCGCCGCGCGGGATCAGGGCCCGCGCGCCGGTTGCCTTCGAGACGGCGGGCGGATCGCGATACGGACCGCCCGGCCGCCAGCCCGTTCTAGATCAAGCCCGCGCGGACTGGATACAGGCAGGGCCGCCGAAAACACGCGTCGTCAACGGGATAGCGCGCGAAGGGTCAATCCTCGAACGGGTTGTGCATGAGGATCGTGTCGTCGCGCTCGGGCGAGGTCGACAGCAGCGCCACCGGCGCCCCGATCAGCTCCTCGATCCGGCGCACGTACTTGATCGCCTGCGCGGGCAGATCCGCCCAGGACCGGGCCCCCGCGGTCGTCTCCGACCAGCCCGGGATCACCTCGTAGACCGGCTCGATCCGGGCCTGCGCGGCCTGGCTCGCCGGCAGATGGTCGATCGGCTGGCCGTCCAGCAGGTAGCCGGTGCAGACGCGGATCTCTTCGAAGCCGTCGAGGATGTCGAGCTTGGTCAGCGCGATGCCGTGGATGCCGGAGGTCCGGACCGTCTGGCGCACCAGCACGGCGTCGAACCAGCCGCAGCGGCGCTTGCGCCCGGTATTGACGCCGAACTCGCGCCCGCGGCTGCCGATGGTCTCGCCGATCTCGTCGAACAGCTCGGTGGGGAACGGTCCCTCGCCGACGCGGGTCGTGTACGCCTTGGCGATGCCCAGGACGTAGCCGATCGCGCCCGGGCCGAGGCCCGAGCCCGTCGCCGCCTGCGCGGCAACGATATTGGAGGAGGTCACGAACGGGTAAGTGCCGTGGTCGACGTCGAGCAGCGCGCCCTGCGCGCCCTCGAACAGGATGCGCTTGCCGGCCCGGCGCTCCTCGTCGAGCAGCGACCACACGGTGTCGGCGAAGGGCAGGATCTTCGGCGCGATCGCCTTCAGCTCGGTCAGCAGCGCCTCGGCGTTGACCTCGTCGATCCCGAGGCCGCGCCGAAGGGCGTTGTGGTGGGTCAGCACGCGCTCGATCTTGGCCGGCAGCGCGTCGGGGTCGGCGAGGTCGACGACCCGGATCGCGCGGCGGCCGACCTTGTCCTCGTAGGCCGGCCCGATGCCGCGCTTGGTCGTGCCGATCTTCAGTCCGGCATTGGCCGTCTCGCGGAAATGATCCAGCTCGCGGTGGAGGGGAAGGATCAGCGTCGCGTTGTCGGCGATCCGCAGGGAGGACGGCGAGACGTCCACGCCCTGCGCCTTGATCCGCTCGATCTCGTCGATCAGGTGCCAGGGATCGACCACGACACCGTTGCCGATGACCGAGAGCTTGCCGCCGCGGACGACGCCCGACGGCAGCAGCGCCAGCTTGTAGGTCACGCCGTCGATGACGAGCGTGTGGCCGGCGTTATGGCCGCCCTGGAAACGGACCACGATGTCGGCCTGCTCGGAGAGCCAGTCGACGATCTTGCCCTTGCCCTCGTCGCCCCACTGGGCGCCCACAACGACGACGTTGGCCATGCCTGCCTGCTTACCCGCGACGGAAACCGGGACGGCGCCGCCCACGGGTGCAGGCAACGTACGTCGTGAGCCGTTTCCGCGATCCGGGCAACGAAATCAAGCAAGGGGCCGCATGTTCGGACCGCATGGCGGTCGGCCGGAGCCGGTCACGACCGGCTTACTTGGCCTCGGTACCGGGGTCGCGACCGGGCAGTTCGTGCGGCTTGATCACCGGCATGGAGCCGGACTGATCGGGCTTCACCACAGTGCCGGTCGTGCCGGAATCCGGCGGCTTGATCACGCCGTCGTTCTTCTGGAGCTTGTCGCTGAGCGACTGGTCCTGCGGCGGCGCGTCCGCGTTCGGGCGAACGCGCTCGGGCGGCGCCGGGGCCGGACTGGTCGTCTGGGCGCCGGCGGGTACTGCCGCGACGGTCGCCGCCAAGGTCGTCGCGAGGGCGGCGAGCAGGGTCTTGTTCGGCACGAGGGCCTCCCCGGTTCGAGACACGAATTCGGGGAGGAACAGTCGGAGACGGGATCCGTTCCTGTCCGCGATCGGGTCCGACGTCCCGTCCTGTGGACCGGATCCGGCGGCCTCAACCCTGGCGGGCGGCCTCGATGTAGAGCTCGCGCAGGCGCCGGGTCAGCGCGCCCGGCCGCCCCTCGCCGATTGACCGCCCGTCGATCTCGACGACCGGCATCACGAAGGCGGAGGCGCTGGTGTAGAAGGCCTCCTGGGCCGCGTAGACCTCGTCCACCGGGATCAGCCGCTCCTCGATGCGCAGGTCGGCCTCCTGCGCGAGGCGCAACACCGAGGCCCGGGTGATGCCCGGCAGGAGCGCCGTGGAGAGCGGCCGGGTCACGAGCACGCGGTCGCGGCCGATGATGAACGCGGTCGAGGAGGAGCCCTCGGTGACCGCGCCGTCCTCGACCATCCAGGCCTCAGCGACGCCGGCCTCGGCCGCCTGCTGCTTGGCGAGCACCTGCGCCAGCAGGGCCACCGACTTGATGTCCCGCCGCTTCCAGCGCAGGTCCTCGACGGTGATCACCCGGGCGCCGCTCTCGGCGAGCGGGTTGGCGAGCACGGTCTTGGCCTGCGTGAACATCACCACGGTGGGCTCGGTGCCGGCCTTAGGGAAGGCGAAGTCGCGCTCGGCCACCCCGCGGGTCACCTGCATGTAGACGAGCCCCTCGCTGACGCCGTTGCGGGCGACGAGCTCGGTCTGCAGGCGCTCCCAGCCCGCCGCGTCGTGCGGGTTGCGGATGCCGATCTCGCCGAGCGAGCGGTCGAGGCGCACGAGGTGCGCGGCGTTGTCGACGAGCTTGCCGTCGATGATCGCCGAGACCTCGTAGATGCCGTCGGCGAACAGGAAGCCGCGGTCCATGATCGGCACGCGCGCCTCCTCGTAGGGAAGGAACTGGCCGTTGAGGTAGACGATGCGGGGAGCGGTCACGGGGAGCTGTCCTGTGTTCGGCGCGGGCCCGGAAACGCGGGCCCGCGAGCGCGGGTCGAAGCAGGAATCGTGCGGAGTCTCAGCGGTCGCCGAAGACCCGCCCGAAGATCGTGTCCACGTGCTTGAAGTGGTAGCCGAGATCGAAGCACGCCTCGATCTGCTCGGCCGGGAGCGCCGCGGCGACCTCCGGGTCCGCCTTGAGCAGCGCCAGGAAATCGCCCTCGCCGCGCCAGACCGGCATCGCGTTGCGCTGGACCAGCCGGTAGGAATCCTCGCGGGAGACCCCGGCCTGGGTCAGCGCCAGCAGCACGCGCTGCGAGTGGATCAGGCCGCCGAGCCGGTCGAGGTTCTTCTGCATGTTGGCCGGGTAGACCAGCAGCTTCTCCATCACCCCGGTCATCCGCGCCAGGGCGAAGTCGAGGGTGACGGTGGCGTCGGGGCCGATCATCCGCTCCACCGACGAGTGGGAGATGTCGCGCTCGTGCCAGAGGGCGACGTTCTCCAGGGCCGGGGTGACGTAGCCGCGCACCATCCGGGCGAGGCCCGTGATGTTCTCGGTGAGGACCGGGTTGCGCTTGTGCGGCATCGCCGAGGAGCCCTTCTGGCCCTCGGAGAAGAACTCCTCCGCCTCGAGGACCTCGGTGCGCTGGAGGTGCCGGATCTCGATCGCCAGCCGCTCCAGCGACGAGGCGACGACGCCGAGGGTCGCGAAGAACATCGCGTGCCGGTCGCGTGGGATCACCTGGGTCGAGACCGGCTCGGCGGTCAGGCCCATCTTCTCGGCGACGTACTGCTCCACCCGCGGGTCGATGTTGGCGAACGTGCCGACCGCGCCCGAGATCGCGCAGGTGGCGACCTCCTCGCGGGCCGCGACGAGGCGGCGGCGGTTGCGCTCGAACTCGGCGTAGGCCTGGGCGAGCTTCAGACCGAAGGTGACCGGCTCGGCGTGGATGCCGTGCGACCGGCCGATGGTCGGGGTGAGCTTGTGCTCCAGGGCCCGGGTCTTCAGGGCGGAGAGCAGCGAGTCGACGTCGGCGATCAGGATATCGGCGGCCCGCACCAATTGCACGTTGAGGCAGGTGTCGAGCACGTCCGAAGAGGTCATGCCCTGGTGGACGAAGCGCGCCTCGGGACCGACGATCTCGGCGAGGTGGGTCAGGAAGGCGATGACGTCGTGCTTCGTCACCGCCTCGATCGCGTCGATGCGGGCGACGTCGAAGACCGCGTCCTTGCCCTTGGTCCAGATCGTCTCGGCCGCCGCCTTCGGCACGACACCGATCTCGGCGAGCGCCGTGGTGGCGTGGGCCTCGATCTCGAACCAGATCCGGAAGCGGCTCTCGGGCGACCAGATCGCCGTCATCGCGGGGCGGCTATAGCGGGGGATCATGGGGGCCTCGGCACGGTCCGGATTGCGTGCGTGGCCGGTAGCATGCGCCGGGCCGGCCGCTCAATGCGCATCGGGCATGCCGGGACGGCAACCGACGTGAAACGCGCGCCGCACCGGGCTCAGTCGATCCGCACCCAGCCCTGGCCCATCAGCCGTTCCTGCGGCCGGAAGCGGGACTTGTAGTCCATCTTGCGCGAGCCCTCGACCCAGTAGCCGAGATAGAGGTAGGGCAGCCCGAGCGCGCGAGCCCGGCGGATGTGGTCGAGAATCATGAAGGTCCCGGGCGAGCGCGCGGCCTCCGCGGGATCGTAGAACGAGTAGACCATCGACAGGCCGTCCGAGAGGACGTCCGTCAGGCAGAACGCGAGCGGCGGTCCGGAGCCGCGGCCGGTGATCGCCGTGTCCGGCCCGTGCCGGCGATACGACACGAGGTGCGTGTCGACGTGGCTGTCCTCGACCATCATGGCGTAGTCGAGCACGGTCATGTCGACCATGCCGCCGTCGCCGTGCCGGGCGTCGAGGTAGCGGCGGAACAGGGCGTACTGCTCGGAGGCGGGCCGGTTCGGCTCCGGCGTACCGACCCAGTCGGCGCTGCGCGCCAGGATGCGCCGCTGGCTGGCGCTCGGCTCGAACTCGTCGACCACCACGCGGACCGAGACGCAGGCCCGGCACGTCTCGCAGGCCGGCCGGTACGCGATGGTCTGCGAGCGGCGGAAACCGCCCTGGGTCAGGATCTCGTTCAGGTCGCGGGCGCGCCGTCCGACCAAGTGGGTGAAGACCTTCCGCTCCTCCTGCCCCGGCAGGTAGGGGCACGGCGAGGGGGCGGTGAGGTAGAATTGCGGTGTGTCGCGCGGGTGGCTGGTCACGCTTCTCACAGACCCTGCGCCGGGTTCATCCTCGCGGCGCCGGCGTGACAGTGTACAGGCGACCGGCCGGGGCTCAATGGCCCGGCCGGTCGCACCGTCAGATTTTCATCAGCGGAATCGCGGCTCAGCGCGCGTGGACGACGGCGAGGCCGAGGAGCAGGTCGTGCCCGAGGCGGCGGTCGGAGCGCATGAGCCCGAACGCGATGTCGACGCACCAGAGCAGGAAGGTCGAGATCGCCACGTAGAACAGCAGCGCGTGGACCGCGGCCGTGATGACGTCGACCCGCGCGCCGCTCTCGGGCGCGACGGTCCGCAGGCCCATCATCCGCTGGCCGATCGTGCTCTGTTTCGGCCCGCCCACCGTGATCGCGCTGTAGATAATGCCGCTCGCCGGAAGGACCGCGAACAGCGTCCAGCCGAGGCCGAAGGTGACCACCCCGATCACGGTGATCGCGAGGGTCAGCAGGGCCGTGAAGCCGAAGATGAACAGGATGTCGAGGAGATAGGCGACCGTCCGGCCACCCAGGCTCGCCCGCACGAACGGGATCGGCAACGCGGTGGCGTAGCCGGGCGCTTCGAAGCGCTGCGCGTATCCGGGTTGTGGGTTCTGCATGGTGTCGCGTCCTGCAAGCGAGGCTGCGGACGTGAAGGTGGGTGCGCACGCCTGATGCCGCAAGGGGATCCGCGAGGAGACGCGGGCGTGGGCGCGCCTCAGCGCCCGGCCGGGTCTCCGGCCGCGGCGTCGGGCGTGTCGAGGTAGAAGCGCTTGAGCATGTAGAGGGACGGGCCCGACAGGGTGCTCGCCTCGGTGGCGAGGGCGACCAGGGTCGTGCCGGCATCGAAGCGGCAGGTCAGCCAGTGCTGCCGGTTCCCGTCGGCGTAGTCGACGCGCACCGAATTCGCCGACGGCCCCGGCGCCGCCCGAAGGAGCCGGATCCCGTCCTGCGGCGCGACCGCCGGGAGCGCCCGGCGGCAGGTGGCGACGCGATCCCGGCGCAGGGTGTCCTGGCAGGCGACGAGCCCCCCGAGGAAGCCGACCACGACCGCGGCCCCGAGGAGCCAGCGGTGCCCGCGCTTCACGGATGGTTGCGCAGGCGCTCCGCGACCCGCGGCGCGTGATAGGTGAGGACGCCGTCGGCGCCGGCCCGCTTGAAGGCGAGGAGCGCCTCGACCATCGCGCGGTCGCCGTCGAGCCAGCCGTTGCGGGCGGCCGCCTCGATCATCGCGTACTCGCCCGACACTTGGTAGGCGAAGGTCGGCACCTGGAACTCGTCCCGCACCCGGCGGATGATGTCGAGATAGGGCAGGCCCGGCTTCACCATCACCGAATCCGCGCCCTCGTCGAGGTCGAGTCGGACCTCGCGCAGGGCCTCGGCCGAGTTGCCGGGATCCATCTGGTAGGTGCGCTTGTCGCCGACCAGCGCCGCCTTGGTGCCGATCGCGTCCCGGAACGGCCCGTAGAAGGCGCTGGCGTATTTCGCCGCGTAGGCCATGATCTGCACGTCGAGGAAGCCGGCCTTGTCGAGGCCCGCGCGGATCGCGCCGACGCGCCCGTCCATCATGTCGGAGGGCGCGATGATGTCGGTCCCGGCCTCGGCCTGGATCAGGCTCTGCTCGACGAGGACCGCGACCGTCTCGTCGTTGAGGATCGCGCCGTCCCGCATCAGGCCGTCGTGGCCGTGGCTCGTGTAGGGATCGAGCGCCACGTCGGTCATGATCCCGATCTCGGGCACGGCCCGCTTCACGGCGCGGACCGCCCGGCAGACGAGGTTGTTGGCGTTCAGCGCCTCCGAGCCGGTCGGGTCGCGCAGCGACACCTCCGTGTAGGGGAAGAACGACACCGCCGGGATGCCGAGCTTCGCGGCGCGCTCCGCGTCGCGGACGATCTCGTCCACCGAGAGGCGCTCGACGCCCGGCATCGAGGCGACCGGCTCGCGGCGGCCCTCGCCGTCGATCACGAACATCGGCCAGATCAGGTCGTCGACCGTCAGGGTGTGCTCGCGGACGAGGCGGCGCGACCAGTCGGCTTTCCGGTTCCGGCGCGGGCGCTGGGTGATCTTCAGACCCTCCACGCGGGCGCCCTCGCGAGCGGCCTCCACGGCGAGAGGGCGCGGCTCTGGCAGGGTGTCTGACATGCGGCTTCGCTACCGTTCGCGCGGACCACGCCGCGGATCGTGCGGCGCCCGTGCGCCGGAGGCGATCGACTACCACACCGGGCCGGCGCAACGAAACCCGACCGTTGACGCCGGACGGCGGAACCGCTTCAACCCGGCGACCCCCGCCCGATCGATCAGGATCCCGGCCCTTCGCCATGAACCGGCCCCCACCATCCGCGAGCGCTCGATAGTGCCCAGCTACTTTCCGATCCGGCGCAGGACGCCGCGGCCGGGCGGCATCCCGAGCGACCGCATCGAGCGGGCCCAGGGCCCCGCGTCCGGCACGTGGGACACAGTGCTGATCTGGTTCATGCGGCTCACGGCCCTCGTCTGGCTGCTGAAGAGCGTCTTCGCCTGGGCGACCATCCTCGACGTCCTGCCGGGCGTGCGCCCCTTCGAGGCCGAGCCGTTCGGCCGCCAATCCGCGATCGTCTACTTCGCGGTGATCGACGCCGCGGCGGCGATCGGATTGTGGCTGACGAGCGCCTGGGGCGGCGTGATCTGGTTGCTCGCCGTCACGTCGGCGATGACGCTCGCTGTCCTGACACCGCAACTCTTGCCGTTATCGGTGCCGCTGCTCGTATTCGGAGGCTGTGTTGTGACGTTGTACTTCCTGCTGTCCTGGCTGGCCGCGCAGGAAGCACGGTGAACGAACCGTTCTTGTCTTCATTCAGTTTGTCTTTACCGCGAAGAGTAAATCGCGAATTCATCCTGTCGCTTAAATCGCCTTTCATTCCCGAGCCCTAGCTTAGCCATCATCAACGGCGCCGCATCCAACGGGTGCCGGATCATCGGATGGCGAGGCAGAGATGAAGACCCAGAACGCCCGAGTCGCGCAGGTCGAGGCCCCCGAGGAAGCCGCCTCCACCAAGGGCTCCTACCTCGAGGCGCTGCACCTCGTGGAGCGGCTGCATCGCCGGCTGCTCGACGTGATCAAGGACGAGTTCGAGCGCCGCGGCCGCGAGGACGTCAACAGCGTCCAGGCGCTGCTCCTGTACAACATCGGCGACAAGGAGCTGACCGCGAGCGAGCTGCGGACCAAGGGCTACTACCTGGGCTCCAACGTCTCGTACAACGTGAAGAAGCTTGTCGAGGCCGGCTATCTCCACCACGCCCGCTCGAAGACCGACCGGCGCTCCGTCCGGATCAGCCTGACCGACAAGGGCCGCCAGGTTCACGAGATCATCCAGGGGCTCTACGACAAGCATGCCCGGACGATCACGCCGATTGGCGGGATCTCGGAGGAGGACTTCATTCGCCTGAACCAGGCCCTCACCCGCCTGGAGCGCTTCTGGACCGATCAGATCCGCTACCGCCTCTGAGGCGCGCCCTCAGAGGTTCAGCAGGCCGATGATCCCGGCGATCACCGCGTAGGCGAAGCCGGCGTTGATGGCGACGCCGAACATCCCGATCACGAGACCGCCCAGCACGACCAGACCGTCGCGCTCGACGAGACCGAGCCCGACCAGGCAGACGGCGAGACCCAGCGGGATCTGCCCGACGATGGGCGCGGCCACGATCAGCGCCAGCGCCAGGGCGAGCAGGACGATCCCCATGCCGCGCATGCCGAGCGCGGTCTCGAACACGCTGACGCGGGGGCGCGACCAGCGCTCCAGGCGGCGCAGGATCGGCACCGCGCGGGTGACGGCGCGCCGGACATCCGTTAGGGCGATCGAGCGGCCGAGGAGCATCCGCGGCAGCCACGGCGCCGACATCCCGGCGGCGATCTGGATCGCCACGAGGAGCAGGAGCAGGCCGCAGATCAGCGGGATCGGCGGCGGCATGGGCAGGCAGTTCGGCAGCCCGAGCAGGACCACGAGCAGCGCGAAGGCACGGTCCCGCAGGACCGCGACGATGTCGCCCACGGTGAGGCGCTCGCCCTCCTGGCTCGCCAGCACGGTGAGGACGTCCGACGTTCGTGCACCGGAGGTCAAGGATCTGCCAACCTTCGCTTTCCCGCGGGGGCTCTAGCCGAGAACATCTGGCACGCCAAGCACGGCAGATTCGCGACAGCGCGATGGCGTCCCGCGGGCGGACGCGCGGCGGACGGCCCGCGAAGTCCCGGCCAGCACAGCGCGCGCGCCGACGCACCTTTCCGAAGCAACCTCGTCCCTGCGACCCGAAGATCGGCGCGCGAATCCGACAATTCCGGGGGATCGCGAGCGGATCGCGATGAAACGCGGTTAATTTTCTCTTACCTTCGTCCGTAAACGTCGGAGGCTCGACTGTGCCGAACCAGCGCCCTCGCCCGAAGATCGCTGGACGCGCGCCCGTTCTCGCGGTTCTGCTCGCGGGACAGGCGGCCGTCTCGCACCCCGCCGGCGGCAGCGAGATCGACACGCTGCTGTTCGGCAGCCTCGACGCCGGCGGCGACACCTTCCTGACCGTCGGGGCGAAGGCCGGCCTCACCTCCCTCGCGCAGGACGGGTTCACCGCGCTGGCGAGCGTCGGTGGCGGGCGGCGCGCGGAGTCCGGTCCGGACGGCCCCCGCACGCGCTACACGGTCGCCGCCGCCGCCCTGGCCGGGTACCAGTGGGTCTTCGACTGGGGCGCGGTCGCGGCCTTTGCCGGGCCCGAGATCGCGCGGGAGATGCTGATCGCGGGGCCGCTCTTCGACGCCCTGCCGACGCGCTTCGGGCTCCGGCTCCACGGCGAGGTCTGGGCACGCCCGAGCGAGGCGACGCTGCTCCAGGCGAGCGCCGTCGCGGGGTCGTCCCGCGACAGCCTGTGGGCGCGCCTCGCCTGGGGCTACCGGCTCTGGGAGACCTATCTGGGGCCCGAGGCCGCCCTCTACACGGACGGGACCGGCTACGCGAAGTGGAGCCTCGGCCTGCACGGGACCGACTTCGCCCTCGGCCGGTACAGCTTCCGCGCGTCGGCGGGCCTCCAGTCCGAGAGCGGCCGGGGCCGCGCCTGCCCCTACCTGAGCCTGTCCGTCTGGTCGCCCCTCTGATCGGCGCTCGGCCGGGCTTCGAGGGCGTCGAGGAACGCGGCCGCGTCGCGGCGGATCTCGGCGCGGCGCCTGTCGCCCAGCCCGCGGAGTGTCCGGTACGGCATGGCCATCCGCTGATTGCCCGCCAGCCGGTCCTCGTTCTCGATGAGGAAGTTCCAGTAGAGATAGTTGAACGGGCACGCCTCCGGCCCGGCCTTGACCTTCACGTCGTACGGGCAGGACGCGCAGTAATCGGACATCCGGTCGATATAGGCGCCCGAGGCCGCGTAGGGCTTGGAGCCCATGACGCCGCCGTCGGCCCACAGCACCATGCCGTGGACGTTGGGCAGCTCGACCCACTCGTAGGCGTCCGCGAACACGATCAGGTACCATTCCTCAACCTGAGCCGGGTCGAGGCCGGCGATGAGGGCGAAGTTGCCGGTCACCATCAGGCGCTGGATGTGGTGGGCGTAGGCGTGGGCGCGCGTCTCGGCGACGACCTGCGCGACGCAGTTCAGCGCCGTCTCGCCGGACCAGTAGAACCACGGCAGGTCGCGGCCCGCGCCGAGGGCGTTGCTGTCGCGGTAGGCGGGCATCCGGGCCCAGTAGAGGCCGCGCACGTATTCCCGCCAGCCGAGGATCTGCCGGATGAAGCCCTCGACGCAGTGGAGCGGCGCCGCGCCGTCGCGGTAGGCGCGCTCGGCGGCCCAGCACACCTCCTCGGCGGTGAGCAGCCCGGCGTTGAGGGCGGGCGACAGGAGCGCGTGGTACAGGAACGGCGCGCCGGTCTTCATCGCGTCCTGATAGTCGCCGAAGGTCGGCAGGGCGTCGGCCAGGAAGTGCCGGAGCGCCGCGAGGGCGTCGGCCCGGGTCACCGGCCAGGAGAAGCCGGTGAGATCACCGAAATGGTCGCCGAACTCGGCCTCCACGAGGGCGATGACCGCGCGCGTGACGGAATCGGGCTGGAAGCCGATCCGGTCCGGCGGACGATGCCCCCTGGGCAGGCGCTTGCGGTTCTCGGGGTCGTAGTTCCAGCGGCCGCCCGCGGGCTCGCCGTCGTCCATCAGGAGGCCGGTCCGGCGCCGCATGCCCCGGTAGAAGGTCTCCATCCGCAGGTGATGCCGGCCCTCCGCCCAGCGGGCGAAATCCTCCCGCGGGCACAGGAAGCGGTTGTCGGCACGGATCTCGACCGGGATCGCCAGGGTCTCGCGCCAGTCCTGCATCATCTCCCAGACGCGCCACTCGCCCGGCTCGGTCACCACGACCCGCTCCGGCCGGTGGCGCGCCACGGCGCGCTCCAGCTCGCCGGTGAAGCTGCCGGTGTTGCCCGCGTCGGTGAGGCGCACGTACGCGACCGTGATCCCCTCCGCCTCCAGCTCGGCCGCGAAGTGGCGCATGGCGGCGAACAGGAAGGCGATCTTCTGCTTGTGGTGGCGGACATACGTCGCCTCGTCGCGGACCTCGACGATCAGGACGACGTCGCGCTCGGCGTCGAGGTCGACGAGGCTCGACACCCGGCGGGTCAGCTGATCGCCGAGGACGAAGCGCAGGGTTCCGGACGGCGCGGCGCGGCGTTTCCCAGCCATGCCTAGACCTTCCAGTCCGGAGCGGAGCGTTCGCCATCCGCGGCGCGGCCGAACCCTCCGGTCCCGCCGTCGAAGATCACCCGAACCACGCCGTTCCCCCTTGCCACCGCCGCCGGCCCAATCAAGGTAGGCCCGGGGACGCGGCCGGGCAGGCGGCGGACCCGCGCCCTCCACGTGCACAAGGTCGCAGGCGGCAAGCATGAAGTTCGCGTTCGCCGGCATCGACTTCCTCGGCGGGGTCTTCGAGGGTCTGCTGGACGCCGGCTGGACGCCGGTGAAACTGTTCACGCGCCCCTGCGACGGGGTCTACGACCACAACGAGGTCGTCGTGGCCCGCGCCCGGTCCCTCCGGCTGCCGATCCAGCTCTCGCGGATCCGCGAGCGGGACATCGAGGCGCTCCAGGCCGAGCACGGCCGCGACTGGGCACTCGTGGTCGCGGGCTATCCCTGGCTCATCAAGGGCTGGAAGGGCCGCGCCGCCTACGGCCTCAACTTCCACCCCTCCCCGCTCCCGACGGGCCGCGGCCCCTACCCGCTGTTCCGGGCCGTCCTCGACCGCTACGAGACCTGGGGCGTCACCGCGCACGTGCTCGCCGACGGGTTCGACACCGGCGATATCCTGGCGCAGGAGATCTTCGGCCTGAGCCCCCGCGAGAGCCACGAGACGCTGCTCGCCAAGTGCCAGATGGCGGCGCGCCGCCTCGCCGCGGGCCCCCTCGGCCGCGACCTGCCCAACCGCTGGCGGCGCTCCGAGCCGCAGGGGGACGGCTCCTACTGGCCGCGCGCGACCGACGCCGACCGGACACTCGACTTCCGGCAGGACGTCGAGACGGTCCTGCGCCGGGTGCGGGCCTTCGGCACGGTCGAGACGATCGCGCGGCTCGGCGATGCCCGGGTCTACGTGGCGGAGGCGCAGGGGTGGCAGGAGCGCCACGCGCACACGCCCGGAGCGGTGGTGCACCGCCACCGCCGCCACGTCGTGGTGGCGGCCCTCGACGGGTACGTCCAGCTGACCCGCTGGTCGCCGGTTCCCCTCGCGGAGGCCGGGCAGATCGGCCGCTGACCGGCCCGTCCGGGAACTCGAACGCCGACCCCGATGTTTCCGGCGGCCCGGGCACTCCGCCGGGGCCCCACGGGAGTCCGCCATGTCGACCCGCGCCAGCCTCGCCGCAGCCCTCGGATTCGCCGCGCTCTTCACCGGCTCCGCCCTCGCGCAGGCGGTAATCGTCACGCCCGACGAGTTCGGCCCCGACGACGACGTGGTGGTGCGCGATTACATCGTGCGCCGGCCGGTGGGTCCGGGCCCGATCGTCGGATCGATCCCGCTGCGGCCCGGCAGCATCGTGCCGCCCGACGTGCGGCTCGCGCCCTTCACGGAGGCCCCGAACCCGCGTCTGCGCCGCTTCGGCTACTTCGTGGCGCCGGGCGACAAGATCGTGGTCGTCGATCCCGACACCCGCGCGGTGGTGCGCATCCTGGACCGCTGACGGCCGGCGGCGGCGCTCACCAGTCGCTGAGCACCGCGCGCTTCCAGCGGTCGGGCGCGACGCAGCGGTACTCGTAGGCCTCGTCCCAAGCGTGGTCGCCGGGGGTGCAGGGCGCGCGGCTGCTCGAGGGCGGCCGCGGCAGGCTCTCGCGGAGGGAAGCGGCCTCGATCTGCCCGTTGTCGCTCACGCGCATGACCGGCCCGGCCGCCGTGCCGTAGACCAGATCGCGCCCGTCGAAGCCGAGGCTGCGGGAGAAGCCGCCCTCGCGGTTGCCGTCGAGCCCGATCGCCTGCCCGGCCGCGAGCAGCATCGGGACGCCGGTGAAGCGCGCGGCGGCGGCGTCGATGCCGATGCCGTAGGTCCCCTCCCCCTGGAACGAGATCGCCCGGTCGGTGATGGAGCCGGTGAGGTTGCCCATCAGGATCCCGTAGCCGGTATGGGCGCCCGGAACGCCGCCGGTGGAGATCTGCAGTCCGACCCGCTGGCGGTTGCGGTCGGTGGTCGGCGACTGCGCCGAGACGTCGATCTCGGCGCCGATGCAGGAGGCGACCGGATCGGCCTCGTCGGTCATGTCGACACAGTTGAAATTGCCGGCCCAGGAGGGCCCGACCGGCCCCAGCCCGTTGGGCTCCTTGAAGATCGTGCCGTTGACCGCGACGTTCTGCGCGCCGGTGCTCGCGAGGGCGCGGTTGTGCAACTCGCCCGTGATCGTCCACTCGTAGCCGGCATTGTGCGGGCCGGTGGATCCGAGCGCCCAGAGCGCCTTGTAGGTGTGGGTGGCCTCACCCGACCCCTCCGGCACGTGCCGGTCGACCCGCAGGGTCGAGACCGGATCGAAGCCTTGGGGCCGGTTCCAGAGGAAGACGTGGCCGCCATCGAGGCCCATCACCCCGGTCCCCTGCACGCTGCGGGAGAAATTCGGCGGCCACGGCTGCGGTGCGGACGCCGGATCCGTCGCCGGCGCGGCGCGCGGCGGCTGTCCGGGCGCCTCGGCGGCCGCGACCGTCGGAACGCCGATCGCGAAGCACGCCATCAGGGCGGTGCCGGGGCGGATGCGCATGATCGTCTCCGGATATCCTCTCGGCGCGGCCTCGCCCAGGATCGCACTGGCAGAACCCGCCCGCGGGACCAGATAGGTTACAGCATCGCATCGGCGACGCCGGCCACGGGCGCCCGCGGATGCGGCACCCGCCGCGCCATGGGAGCGAGCCGATGACCGCCCTGCGATTCCTGCGCAATTGGTTCCTGGTGTCGATCCCGCTCGGCCTCCTGATCGGCCGGTTCATCAAGGCCGGCGAAGGGCCGCCGAGACGAGACCGGCGGTGATTACCGGAGACCGGTCCGATAGACAGGGCGCGACTTGCTATTCTGACGCTCGGATGTCGATCATCAATAACATGTTAGCGAATCCGGCGCATTTTTACTGATATCGCGCCATACCGGCCGACCAGGGCAGGAACTTCGGCCGTGTCCCGCAACGCCAGCACCCCTGCCGCCGTCGCGGAACGCCGGGCGACCGAGCGGAGACCCACCGCCCTGCTGGCCTTCGCCCAGCAACGGGACGGCGCGCGCTATCCCTGCCAGGTCATGAACATCTCCGATCGCGGCGCGATGCTGGAGTTCCTGGGTTCGCAGGCGGTGCTGCTGGAGGACGTGTTCGACCTCGTGCTGGCGAGCGCCGAGATGCGCTACGCGGTCCAGCTCGTCTGGCGGAAGGAGCGGACGGTCGGCGTCCTGTTCTGCGGCGAGGCCGTGTGAGAGGTCGACCCTGCGGGCTCAGACCGCGAGCGTCGCCATCAGCGTGAGCCCGACGGCCGGCAGCGCCAGCGCCAGGACCGCGAGGGTGTCGAGGGGTGCGGGCCGGCTCGCCGCGAGCCAGCGACGCTCGGCGAACTTCTCGGCCGCGAACCCGGACAGGACCAGGCCGCAGCCGACGAACGTGACAAGCGCGGACATGGGTCGACCCTTCTTCGCAACGCCGCGCCGTGTGATGCGCCTGACGGGAGTACCCGCGGCGCGGCCATAAAGTTTCACCGCGGCGCGGATACGCCGGCGAAAGCGGCGGCGCGCCGGGAACGCCGCCGGCGCGTTCCCGCCTCTCCCGGGGACGAAGGGGTTGCAATCCCGCGCGGATCCGTCGAGGCGGAAGCCCAGCGTCATCGACGGGATTGTCGCGGGCGGCGGGAGGCCGGAAGCTTTGAAGACGAGCGGCAACGGCGTGGCCGTCGGACACGATGGCTGGCTGTACTGGGTCGGACGCGCCCGCGAGGTCGAAGCCTTCTACGGCGACACCGCGACCTCGCGGCGGATCCTGAAGCGCTGGACGCGGCTCATCGGGCGGCGCGCGCGGCGCCTCGACGACCTCGGGATCCGGCACGTGCACACCGTCGTCCCCGACAAGCTCGCGATCTATCCGGACCTGCTCGGCCGCCCCTTCCCGGGGCTCGACGATCCGCCCGTGGTTCGGCTCGCCCGGCTGGTCGCCGGGGACAGCGGGGCCCCGATGGTCGACCTGCAAGCACCGCTACTGGCGGCGCGAGTCGAGGAGCCCGTCTACCTGCGGACGGACACCCACTGGACCTACCGGGGCTACCTGACGGCGTACCGCGCGCTCTGCGAGGCCCTGGACGTGCCGGTGGCGGCGCACGTCTTCGCCGGAACCAGCGTGACCGAGCGCTTCACCTTCGATCTCGGTGAGAAGCTCGTCCCGCCGGTCGACGAGGCCTACGTCGCCTACGACTTCCCGCGCCACGCGGCACGGATCGACGCGAACGCCCTGGTAGCCGTGCGGGAATCCGGCCGGGCCGTGCGGCCGCGCGGACTGTTCGTCGGATCCCGCGTCGTTCTGAGGAACCCGGAGGCGCCGGATCCGCGCCGCGTGGTGCTGTTCGGCGATTCCTACATCTACAGCCCGGGCGCCCGGCTCACGGCGATGCTGGCCGAGACCTTCGCCGAGGTGCACGCGATCTGGTCGGCGAACATCGACTGGGCCTACGTCGAGGATGTCCGGCCCGACATCGTCGTCTTCGAGATCGCCGAGCGGTTCCTGCGGCAGGTTCCGAACGACCGGATCCGCATCGATCGCTTCGCGGCGTCGCGCGCGCGGCGGGCCGTCCGCCCGACGCTCCGGGAGCGGATCCGGCGCTGGCTGCGCTGAACCCGGCCGCTTCTAAAAGCGAGAGCCCCGCCGCGGTGGCGGCGGGGCTCTGCTCCCTCAGGTGCGCGGCGGCTCAGTAACCGCGGCCGTAATAGCCCGGGCCCCGGTCGAAGGCGCCCGCCGCGGCGGCGCCGGCGGCCGCGCCCGCGATACCGAGACCGATGGCGGCCCCGGTCGACAGGCCGCGGTGACGGCGGTAGCCGAAATCGCGCCGGTGGCCGTAGCCGCGATCGTAGCCGCGGCCGTAGCCGTAGCCGTGGTGGCCGCCGTAGCCGTAGCCATAACCCTGCGCCTGGGCGCCGGTGGCGCCGAGCGCGCCGAGGGACAGGGTGACGGCGGAGATGAGAGCGAGCTTGCGCATCGGTGACTCCTTCGCAGTTGCGTTGGGACCCCAACCCAAAGCGCAACCAGGGGTTCCGATTTTCATGTGGGCAGGGCGCCGACCGCGCCGGATGTCAAAAGTGAGGATCGAGGATGTGGTGAGCGCGCTGGGACTCGAACCCAGGACCTACAGATTAAAAGTCCAAAAATATTCGTTAGGTGACAACGGCTTATGGGTTCCGTGTTGCATTGACGTTGCTGGCGGTTTTCAGAGCAGGCCCTTTTCCACGCCCGCCATCATGGCCGCTTCGTCGTCTCGGGCCTCGAACAGATAGCCGTACTGGTCGAAGGTCTGGGCGATCGAGGCATGGCCCATCAGCGTCTGGATCCGCTTCGGCGAGAGCCCCTGTTCGATCCAGAGCGCCGCCGCGGCGTGACGCAAGGCGTGGAGCGAGAACTTCGCTTCGGGGATCTTGATCGCCCTCCCCTGCTCGTCCTGGCCATCCTTCAGCACCGTGACGCCGGCCTTCACCTGCAGCGGCCAGAAGCATCGGTGGAGGATGTTGGCGTGGCCCTGGACCGTTCCTTCGACCGTCGGGAAAACGAGGCCTAGCGGCCCGTTCGGGCATGCGAGCTTCCAGGCTTTCAGGGTGGTGAGCAGATTCGGCGGTAGCGGGATGTCCCGAGTCCCAGCCTTCGACTTCGGCGGCCCGAAGCTGTTGAAGCGGTCGACCCGCTGGCGGACGCTCAGCACGCCGCGCTTCAGATCCACATCGCCCCACGTCAGCCCGCGCAGCTCGGATCCCCGCAGGCCGGTGAAGATCGCCGTGAGTATGAGCGGCCGCCACTGGTCGGGCGTCGCCTTGATGATCGCCTTCAGCTCGTCCCGGCTGGGCATCTCCGGCCGCTTGTCCTCCCGGGACGAACGCCGCACCGGCTTTGCGCTCCGGACGTTGTTCGCGGTCACCAGCCCGCGCCGCTGTGCCTCCGTCACGATAGACGACAGGCTCACCATCACCCGGGAGACCAGCACCCGCGAGCGGCCGGCCGTAAGGAGCTGATCGGCGAACTCGTTGATCAGCGGCACCGTGAGCCGCGAGAGCTTCACCGCGCCGAGCCGTGGCCCGATGTGGTGGGTCAGGTGCCCGCGGTACTGCAGCAGCGTGGTCCGCTCGAGCCTGTCGCGTTCGCAACGCTTCAGCCAGAGCTCGGCGGCCTCTGCGACGGTGGGTGAAACCGAGTCGGGCGTGTGCACGCCGGTCGCGACCTGGTTGCGCGCCTGGACGAGGAAGGCGTCCGCCTCCTTCTTCGTTTCGAACTGGCGGAAGCGGCGCTTCCCTCCGCCATCGGAATACCCGGCCAGCCATCGGACCTTGCCCGATGGAAGCGTTCGCTTTCGGATCGACGCCATGTCGTTGTACCTCCTACAGAATGGCGATTGGTCGACCCATAAGGGACTCTGAAACCCGATCGCATGTACGAAACTACGACATGGCACCTTGACGTGTCCATCGCTCCATGTACTTAATATCGACATGAGGTAACCGGAATGGCCTTCTTCAACGACCTCGTGCGAGTAATCGCGTCGGTCGAAGGAATGGAGGAAATGACCGTTCGCGGCATCTGCCTCAGTGTTCGCGATGCAGGACATGTCAGCAAAGGAGGAAGAGGCCTTTCCGCGGCCAAGATGTCTATTCGCGATGCAGCGAACCTTCTTATTGGAGTGAACGCCAGCAGCGTAGCTCGGTCTGCCGGTTCCATTGTGCAGAGTTATAGGGACCTGCAGCTCACTGACCGTGTACACCTTCGTGACGATGAAAGCGGACGGATCTTCAAAGCGCCGGCTCTACGTGAAGATCTCGGATCTTATCTCGAGTTCCTGATCGATACTTTTGGCAATCCGGACTCGATCAGTGACCGGATTCTGTCCAACGAAGCGCAGGGCGAGCTCCATCAGCTGAGCGTGGAGATCGCGTTCAGCAAGCCGGAGCCATACGCAGAAGCAACGTATCGACTTCGGGACACAAATAAAGATTACGCGACGTTTTGGTTCATGGGCACCGGCAACTTCTCATCTGCCGATAGACGCGACACGACAACCATCTCAGACAAAACTCTGAGAGCAGTTGCCGAAGTACTTTTCAGCTAAAGGACACAATCCATGATTGGCTCGACTGCAACGCGCCCGTCCGGCGCGAACGATACCGGCTTGCCTCTCGCTCAGGACTTGTTGTCGGGCGCCGAGGCAATCGCCCTCTTCATGTTCGGAGAGGCGAGCGAGGCTAACAAGCGCAAGGTCTACCACGCCGCGCAGAAGCTCGGCCTGCCCACGTTCCGGATGGGCGCGACACTCTGCGCCCGGCGCTCGACGATCCTCGCGTGGATCGAGCGGCAGGAGAGCGCAGCATGACGGGCGCAATCGTCGCCCCGACCGGCGTCCAGGTCTTCGCGGCTGTGTGCCGTGAGGATCCGGCGGAGAGTCACGTGAAGCTGGTGGCCGATCTGCCGGTGGGACCCGCCAGCCTCAACCTCTCTCTCGATCGTGAGACGGCGCTGCTCCTCGCGCAGGATCTCTGCGGAGCTGTGGCTCAACTGCAGAAGGCCGAGCGCGGCCGGGAGGACTCATGATCGAAGATAGTGAAGCCTCCCGAAGCGTGCTTCAGCAACTCGAGGCGCTGGAGGCGGATCCAGACAGCTCACGGATGGTGCGATCTGCGCTGGATATCGTGAGGTCAGGCGGCACGCCGATCACCTTCGATGCGGTGCTCGCCTACATGGGCCAGCATCAGGAGCTGTCGGGCGCCTCGATGTTCGCGGCTCTGATAGTCCGCGAGAACAACCGCCAGCACGTCGCCGCTGTGCTCTCCGCCGTCCCGATCGACACCGCTCACTGAGATCACCCGCCCGCTTGGGCGTGTGCTGCGCGCCGGCCGCGAAGGGTGTCCGTTGAGTGGACGCCCATGCCGGAAATACAACGGCCGAGGCAGCGGCTGGAACCCGCTCCTCGGCCTCATCACCAACCCTGCGAGGGCATTCGATGACGTGCCGTACCTATAGCACCAGAACTGAAGAAAGTGTGAACGTGGTCGACGTTCACGACGGCCGGCGATGCGTCGGCCATCTGTACCGCCGCCGCGGCGCCTGGGCGGCGTTCCGGATCACCGGCGAGCGCGTGGGCGTGTTCGTCACCTTGCGCGAGGCCTCCGCATCGCTGGGAGGCCGCGCATGAAGACGCCGGGCAGCATCGAGCAAGAGCGGATTCAAGAGGCTCGTCTCAAGCACTGGTACGAGCGGATGATGGAGCTCGAGGGACCGATGGATGAGGTCCAGCGGCTCGCCGATATGGCGATGCAGTGGTGGGACATGCACATCGAGAAGCATGACGGGACGCCGTTGGGGCGCCCTGGCGTGCACTTCAGTGAGCGCGAGATTGAGCTCGTCTCTTTCGCATTCGGCGAGGTTTGGAGACGGCTGAAGGTCATCAACGCCCTCCTCGACCGGCCCTTCACCGGGGACGCCGCCTAATGGGTCGCCTCAAGCTGTTCCTGCTGATCCTGATCGGGATCCCGCTGCACTACGCCTACCGGACCCGGCTCGGCCGGCCGATCGTCGGCCACCTGATGCGAGCGCTCCGCCGCTTCGCCTGACCCTCGCCGCGCGGTGGTGATCCTGCCGCGCGGCTTCTGTCTGTCTCGGATTGGCGCCGTGGCCTCTCAGACCTTCACAAGCTGGAAGCTCGACCTGCTCAACGCGGCCGGCATGGATCCCGCGCTGAAACCCGTCAGCGTGCGCTTCCTACTCCGGTTGGTAGAGGCGCTGGACGAGGACACCTGGGACCGAGCTGCGAGCGTCTGCACAGCTCGGATCGGCGACGACGTGATCGCCGAGGAAATGCCCGGGCTGAAAGATCGCCAAGTGATCCGTGATCACCGGAAGGCACTCGCCGCCGCAGGATGGCTCACCTTCATTCCGGGCAGCTCAAGGAAAGGGGAGGCCCGAAAGGCGACCGTCTATTTCCTTACGGACAAACCTGCGAATTCCCTTTTGGATCGACGGACCGAATTGCGCGAGGCTCGCAAAGAACGCCGCGCGGCCGAAGATCTGGAGCGGCGCGCAATGTCGGCACAGGGGGGTAAACGTCCCCTAGTTTCAGCCCCGACCGGAGGGCAAACGTCCTCTCGTGAAGGGGATCTTTACCCTCCCTTTCACCTTAGAGATTCACCTTCGGTCTCTCCTCCGGCGGTTCAGGATGTAGCTCTAGGCTTCGACCCCGAAACCGGCGAGATCCCCCTTTCCCCCGAGAGTGAGGGGGGTGGGACCCGGGTCGTCCCGACCTGCGATGAATGCGATCAGCCGGCCGTGATCCGGTGCGGTGTTTTCGAAGGCGCCTACTGCCGAAAGCACGGATGGCTTGCGAAGCGGCCGGAGCCGATTGAGGCGCATTCCGTCGAGCAGCCTCAGCCCGCCAAGCCAATTGATTACCGGGCCCTCAGCCGAGGCGAGTGAGCCCACGCAATATCGGAAAATCCGACAACGCCCACGGCGGGTCGTGATCGCCCCCATCAATGTCGCATGCCCACATCATTGACATCGTCTATCGATCCGATAGGTTCTGTCTATCGAACAGAATGGGAACGGCGGCCATGGCTCGGATGCCGGCGATCATCGAAGCATTGGCGCGGCTGGACGGCCGGCCCTTTCCGTCGATCGATACGTTCGGCCGCTTTCTGCGCTCGGGCGGATTTCTCTCGCATGGCGGTCGAGGCACAGCCGCGCCGCACGCCACGCCCGACGACGTTGCGAACCTCGTCATCGGCATCATGGCGACGGACAGCCCGACGGCGGCCCCACGTGTGGTCGACACGTTCCGCGCCCTGGTCCGCCTGCCGGAGCCCGAGCCGGAAGGTGTGACGCGAGCGCTCGGCCTGCTGATCCGCCTCCCCAGCTTCGGTGAATTCCTGGCCGGCGCTTTCGACTATGCGGGCACGCTACGGCGCGAGCTCGGCGACTCGGGCATCGAGCTTCAGATCAGCCGCACGGTGCCGGCTGCGGGTCTCCTGCTGCGCGATGCGTCGGGTCGGCGCCGGATGATCGCTCAGTGGGTGGTCGACGTGCGCCGGCATGGCGCGCGTGCCTCGGTGGCGGGGGCTGAGGCCGGAGAAGATCGGCGGCTGACGGCCGCGATCTCACAGCGGACGATCTTCGCCCTCGGTGACCTTCTCGCGCGCGATACCGTCGAGGTCGACCGATGAGCGCGCCGGTCCGCCTGGACCTGGAAGCCTGCCGGTCCATCGCCGCCGCCGAGATGCACGCCTACGCGGGCCGGACGATGATTGGGACCGTCCTGCGGTGCGGGCGCTCGTTCATGGCCTTCGATCTGGAGGAGCGACACCGGGCGACCACCGCGTGTGTGCGATCGGCCATGCGCGCCCTGTCGTCGGGAGCGAGCGCATGAACGCCGCCGAGACCTTCGATGCGGCACGCGAGGCTGTGCAGGTTCAGCACCGGCACGCCTCGATTGCGCAGCTCCTGGAAAAGAATCGCCGCCTGAAGCGGGACAATTTGCGCCTGACCCGCGCCTTCGAGGCCATGCGGGCTGATCGGAATGCGGAAACTCAGCGCGCTGATCGCGCAGAGCTCCAGGTCGATCGCGCTGAACGCCAGGCCCGCGACATGCGCCGCGAGCTCGATGCGATCCGGGAGCGGATGCGGGATGCCCGCCGCGAGGTAGGCGCAGCATGACGCCCGCCGCCACCCGCGCCCGTCTGGATCGATCGCTCGTCACCCGCGGCGAGGATATCACCCTGCGCCGTCGAATCGGCTCGGGCAGCACTTTCGTCTCGATCACCTGCCGTGCCCGCGTTCGGGGCTACGAGCCGCACGAACTGAGCGGCGGCATCGTCCAGGGCGACAGCAAGGTGATCATGTCGCCGAGCTCGATCCTGGCCAACACCAGCGTCTGGCCGGGCGCAGCAGGCGGCGACGTCTATCCGAAGCTCAACGACCAGATCATCGCCCGCGGCCGCCTGCGCAACGTCCAGGCCGCCGAGACCACGCTCGAGGATAGCCAGCCCGTCCGCATCGATCTGACGGTGCGCGGATGACCGGCCGTCCCTCAGCAGCACAGCGCGGCTACGATGCCCGGTGGCGGCGAGCCCGGGAAGCGCATCTCCGTGCTAACCCGACATGCACCGAGCCCGGCTGCCTGCGCCCGGCCTGCCATGTCCATCACGGCACACGGCATCGTGGAGACGGCGCCAAGTTCTGGGATCGCTCCACGTGGCGCGGCCTCTGTGCGGAGCACCACAACCGGGACGCTCAGCAGCGCGAGACCCGCGGCTACAGCAACCGGCTGGGCAGCGACGGCCTGCCGGTGGATCCGAACCATCCCTTCAACCGGGCGGAGGTGCGGTGATGCAGTACCTGCGATGGGAGGTGATCCCGCTCCTGCGCTCGTTTTCGCTCGGCACCGAGACGATCCTCGGTGTGCCGATCGCATCCGGCATCATCGCACGGGAGGACGCTGACACTCCGGAAAACCGGACGGCCAGCGATCCCATCACCATTCCCGCCGCGCCCGGCACCGGCCCGCTCGTGCTCCTGCGCCTGGAGGCCATGAGCCGGCAGGGATGGATCGTGACCGTCGGCGAGCAGGGGACCACGCCCAACGCTGGCACCGGAGCCCTGTACGACGCTGATGACGTGCCACGCATCGTCGTGCCCGCAGCGCAGCCGCTGAACGGCGGGCGCTCGATCGAGGTGCGTGCCGTGAAGCCCGGCTCCGTCTTCGTCGCTCGCATGTGGAGCTGAGCGATGATGGATCCTCAGCGCCATCCCGACGACCTGATGACCCTCTCCGATGCGAGAGAGGGGGGGCGGGTTGGAAGTCGACGCGCAGGGGAGCGTGGACCGCATGGGGACCCGCCCGCAGAATTAGTTTCCTCAGGAATTGCTGCGCGGCGCACCGATGACGACGTCGTCGCCAGATACGAAGGGGTCTTCGAAGATGTGAACTTTCCCGTCGTAGGTCATGAATTCCATCGGGAAGGCGCCGAGACCGAGTGCGGTAAAGGTCGAAACCTTAAGTTTTCCGGCCCTGGCGAGCTCATGATAAACGTCAGAGCCGACCTTAATGCCGAAACGAAGATCCGAGCGGCTTGCGATTTCGGCGTCCAGCTTGCCGATGATCTTAGCAATATCCATGGCTTTGCTCCGCAGGAGGAGGCGGCGCATACCGCACGTTCCGAGCGGCCGGTCAAGCGTTGCGGCACTGGAGCAGCCGACTGATGGGCGCTCGCGGACCAGGAGCCGGCCGGCTGAAGGCGGCGCGCGAGGCGGTCGCGGCCACGCGGCGGCGCCTGCCGTGGCTCCGGAAGGGGCTCGGCCGGGCAGCGCGCGTAATCGCGTTCCTGCAATGGCTTCCCATCACGAAGGGGCCGCTCGCCGGAAAGCGGATGCGCCTCCTGCCGGCGCAGGTCGAATTCGTCACTGCGATCTACGGCGACCTCGACGCGAAGGGCCGGCGGCGGCGGCGCATCGGCATTCAGAGCATGCCGAAGGGCAACGGCAAGTCCGGTCTCGTGGCCGGGCTGGTGCTGGCGCACCTGCTGGGACCCGAAAGCGAGGTCCGCGGAGAGGTCTATTCCGGCGCGATCGACCGGCAGCAGGCCGCGATCATTTTCGCAGAGGCCGAGGCGATCATCCTGCAGGTGCCCGAGTTCGCCGCCCGGGTGAACATCCAGCGCTTCCAGAAGAAGATCGAGGTGCTGTCTGGCCAGGGCGCGGGCTCGGTGTACGAGGCGCTGAGCGCCGACGCCCGCCGCGCGCACGGTCTCAGCCCCACGCTGTTCGTCTACGATGAGTTGGCGCAAGCCCGGGACCGCGAGCTCCTCGACAACCTCATCAACGGGCTTGGCAAGCGCGCTGAGGGGTTGGGCCTCATCATCTCGACCCAAGCGCCGAGCGACACGCACGCCCTCTCGCAGCTGATCGACGACGGCCTGCGCCGGGACGACCGGAGCATCTTCGTCCAACTCCTCGCCGCGTCGCCGGAGGCCGATCCCTGGTCGGAGGAGACGTGGTTCCACTGCAATCCGGCGCTCGGAAAGTACCTGAGCCTGGAGGAGATGCGCGAGGCGGCGGCCCGGGCCCGGCGGATGCCCGCTTTCGAGCCCTCGTTCCGAAACCTTCGCCTGAATCAGCGGGTCGACGCCAACGAAGAGGCCCGCATCGTGACCGTAGGGACGTGGCGGCGCGGCAGCGTGCCGGTTGATCGGGCGGCGCTCGCCGGCCGGAAGTGCTTCGCCGGCCTGGATCTGTCTGGGAAGCACGACCTCACCGCCCTGGTGCTGGTGTTCCCGGCGGATGAGGACGAGGGGCCCTTCGCGGTTTTGCCGTTCTTCTGGACGCCTGCGGATCAGCTCGGCGCACGCCGCCCTGCGGAGCAGCAGCGGTTCCGGGAGTGGATCGCGGCCGGCCACATGACAGCGATTCCGGGCCCGACCATCCGCTACCGCTACATCGCCGACACGATGGGGCGGCTCGCCCGTGAGTTCGATATCCAGGCGGTCGCCTATGACCGCTGGCGGATCGACGATTTCAAGGCCGACCTCGCCGATCTCGATGCCGAGTTCCCGGCCCCGCTGGAGGCGTTCGGCCAAGGCTACGCGAGCATGTCGCCGGCGATCGAGTGGTTCGCCGAACTGGCTCTGACGGGCCGGCTGCATCACGGCGGACACCCGGTGCTGACGGCCAGCGTGGTCAGCGCGATCACGGTCAGCGACCCCGCCGGCAATCTGAAGATCGACAAGCCGAAGAGCGAGGCGCGTGGGCCCGTCCGGATCGACGGCGCGGTGGCGCTGCTGATGGCACTGAGCCTCGCCAAGCGGTTCCAGGGCGCTCCGCGGATCGACGTCAACGAGATCCTGAGCGGGATGGTGTGGGCATGAGCATCATCTCGCGCATCGGCCGGGCTCTCGGCCTTCGGGACACCGCGGCGTGGTCCACCTGGGCCGGAATGGGCACGTGGACCGGGAAGCCGGTGACGGCGGAGTCGACGCTTCAGATCGCGACGGCGCTCGCCTGCATCCGCCTCACGGCCTCGACCATCTCGACGCTCCCGGTGAACGTCTATCGCGAGGGCAGTGGTGGGGCGCACGAGCGGCAGCCCTCCCACCCCCTCGCCGTTGTCCTCAAGCAATCGCCGAACGCGGATCAGACGCCCGTCGAGTTCCTCGAGGGGATGCTGTCCGCCCTGATGCTTTGGGGCAATGCCTTCGCCCTGAAGACGGAATCGGCGGGGCAGATTCGCGCTCTGACCTTCCTGTCACCGGAGCGGATGACGGTCCGGCGCGATCCGGAAACCTACGAGCTGCAGTACATCTACAGCGAGCCGCGCGGCCGCGAGACCTACAGCGCCGCCGAGATCTGGCATCTGCGGGCCTTCGGCGTTGGTGGCGACCTCGGCCTGTCACCGATCCAGTACGGGCGCCAGGCGCTCGGCCTCGCCATGGCGACCGATGAGGCGGCGGCGCGCACCTTCGCCAACGGCATGAAGCCCGGCGGCTTCTTCCTGTCCAAGAATCAGCTCACCGAGCCGCAGCGTGCGCAGGCCCGCAAGGTGCTCGTGGAGCCGATGCAGGGGGCCGAAAATGCCGGGCGCATCGGCATCCTAGAGGGTGACGCCTTCACCTGGCAGCCGATCACAATGCCGCTGAAGGACGCGGAGCTGTTGGCCACCCGCGGCCTGCACATCGAGGAAATCTGCCGGCTCTTCGGCATCCCGCCCATCCTGGTGGGTCATGCGGCGAACGGCGTCACGGCCTGGGGTACTGGCATCGAGACCATCGTGCTGTCGTGGCTCACGACCTCGCTGGGGCCGCTGCTGCGCCGGATCGAAGCCAGCATGAACAAGGCGCTCATCGCGCCCGGCGAGCGCGGCACCGTGTGGGCCGAGTTCAGCCTCGAAGGCTTGCTGCGGGCGGACAGCGACGCGCGGGCGAAGCTCTACGCCTCGGCTGCACAGAATGGGTGGATGAAGCGGAACGAGATCCGCCGCCTGGAGAACCTACCGCCGGAGCCCGGTGGAGATGTGCTCACCGCGCAGTCGAATCTCGTGCCGCTCGAGAAGCTGGGGACGATCATCGCGCCGACGCGCGAGGTGCCGCCCGCCAACAACGGAGAGCACCAGTGAACGTGAAGCGCCGCGCTTTCCCGCTCGCAATCAAAGCCGCCCCCGACGCGGAGGGCCACTTCTCCGGCTACGTCAGCGTGTTCGGCACGCCCGACGTCTACCGCGAGGTGGTCGCCCCCGGGGCCTTTGCTGCGAGCCTCGCTGCGACCAAGGCCGCCGGCCGCAAGGTGCCGATCTGCTGGCAGCACCGAATGGACGAGCCGATCGGTGTCTGGGACAAGCTCGAAGAGGATGCCAAGGGCCTCTACGGCGAAGGCACGCTCTGGACCGACGTGGCGCCGTACGCCCGGATTGCACAGCGCGGCATGGCCGCCGGCGCAATCTCCGGCCTGTCCATCGGCTATTACGTCGTCGCCGACACGTTCAACGAAGCCGAGCGCGTCCGCACGCTGACCGCCCTGGACCTTCGGGAAGCCAGCGTCGTCACCGACCCCGCGCACGATGATGCCCGGGTCGACGTGGTGAAGGCGAAGCTCGCGGCAGGCGAGCGCATCACAGATCGCGAGTTCGAGACCGTCCTTCGGGAGAAGGTGGGGTTCTCGCGCTCGGAGGCCGCGGACATCGCCGACCGCGGCTTCAAGGCGTGGAGCCGTCGGGAGACGGACCACCCACAGGCGGATCCTGCTGCAGCGGCGGCCCTGGTGGCGCGCCTGAGCAGCTTCTCCCTCCCGAAGTGAGCAGCACAATGAATATGCATACCCCCATCGTCGCGGGACACCGCGAATACGGCCGGAAGGATGCCGGCGGCGGTCAGGGCGGCGAGGCCGGCGGCTTCCGCGAGATCATGACGGCGCTGGAGACCCGCGATCGCGAGATCAAGAGCTTCGCCGACAAGGCCGATTCCGAGATCAAGTCGCACGGCAAGATCCTGGACGACACGAAGGCGGCTCTCGACAAGGTGCTCTCCGAGTCCGGCCAGCTCGCCGCGCGCCTCCTGGAGCTGGAACAGAAGTCGGCCCGCCGCCCCGGCGACGGTCCCGCTCGGAAGTCGGTGGGCGAGCAGTTCACCGACACGGCCGACTTCAAGGCTCTCGCCGAGAAGGGCCGCGGCGTCGCCCGCATGCAGGTGAAGGCCGTCACCACGATCAACAGCGGGACCACCGGCACCGGCGCCGCGGGCAGCGCCATCCGGCCGGACCGCCTTCCCGGCATCCTGGTTCCAGCCGAGCGGCCCTTCACCATTCGCGACCTGCTGGCGGCGGGCCGCACGGCGAGCAACGCGCTGGAATACGTCCAGGAGACCGGATTCCAGAACAACGCAGCGCCCGTCGCCGAGATGGCGCTCAAGCCGCAGTCGGATCTCGCGCTCGGCGTGAAGACCGCCAACGTGCGGACGATCGCGCATTGGTTTGCCGCGTCGAAGCAGGTGCTGGACGATGTGCCCGCGCTCCAGAGCTACATCGATGCGCGGGCGACCTACGGCCTCCTGTTCGTCGAGGAGCAGCAGCTCCTGGCCGGCGACGGCACCGGGCAGAACCTGCTGGGTCTCCTGCCGCAGGCCACCCCGTTCAGCGCCGGCCTGCGCAAGACGGGTGACACCAAGATCGACACGATCCGGCGCGCCATCCTCCAGGTGCGGATCGCGGAGTTCCGCGCCTCCGGCATCGTCATGAGCCCGGCCGACTGGGCCGACATCGAGCTCATGAAGGACACCACCGGCGGGTACATCTGGAGCAACCCGGCGATCAACAACGGCCGCAACCTCTGGGGCCTGCCGGTCGTCGACACGAACGCGATGGCGGACGACCACTTCATGGTCGGCGCCTTCAACATCGCCGCGCAGGTGTTCGATCGCGAGATCGCCAACGTCGAGGTGTCGACGGAGCACGCGGACTTCTTCACCCGCAACATGGTGGCGATCCGGGCGGAAGAGCGGCTTGCGCTCGCCGTCTACCGTCCCGAGAGCTTCGTGCACGGCACCTTCGACGCCGAGTAGCGCCCCCGACCGCGAGAACGGGGTCGGCGCTCCGTGCCGGCCCCTCCATCCTGCCAGGAGGGCGATCATGCCTCACGTCCGCGTCCTTCGACCCTTCAACAACGGATCGCACCACGCCTTCGCACGCCCCGGCGATGTGCTGACGGTGAGCGACGATCGCGCCACGGACCTGATCCGCAACCACCTTGTCGAGCCCTGCGACGTCGAGAAGGCCGCCCCCATCCCGGACACGAAGCCCGCGCCAACCCCGGCCAACAAGACGAGCCCGGCGCCCGCCGCGAAGCCCGGCCGGAAGCCGCTTGGCCGCCCGCGGAAGGTCCGGTAGCGCCATGCTGACTGTCATCACTCCTGGCACGTCCACCGCGTTGACGACCCTCGCTCGTGCAAAGGCGCTGCTCGGCTTCGGCAGCGCCGATGATGCGGCCGCCACGGTGCTGATCGGACAGGCGTCCCGCGTGATTGCGGAGCACTGCCGGCGCCCGTTCGGGGTCGCCTCCTATCGTGAAACGTTCAGCGACCGCGATTGCGGTGAGGATGGTCCGCTGCTGTCCCGCGGGCCCGTCGTGGAAGTGATCGCCGTCCGCAGTATCGGCGTCACCTTCGACCCGAGTGAGTATCGCGTCTCAGAGGCGGGTCGGCTTCAGCGCATCGAGCCCGACGGCCGCGTGGTGCCATGGTGGGGCAGCTTCCTGACGGTGGACTACCGGGCGGGCTACGTGCTGCCGCAGGACGGCGCGAATGCCCCGGCCCAGACGCTCCCCGATTCCGTCGAGCGAGCCGCGATCATGATCGTGGCCACGTATCTCAGCCTGCGCGGCCGGGATCCGACCGTGAAGAGCGAGAGCAACGACGGCCTTGGCCAGACCTCGTGGTGGGTCCCGGGTGCGGGTGACAGCCTGCCATCCCCAGAGGCCGAGCAGCTCCTGGTGCCGTTCGTGCGGTACTGGCCATGACGATCCCGCTCCGCACCCGATCCGATCTGAAGGCCGCTGGCCGGGCCATGGCGATCGAAGCCGTGGACGCGACCGCGAAGCACTTCGCGGAGCTTTCCGAGGTCGAGATGTTGGACGAGGCCCGGATCGACGCCGCGACCGCTCGCATGCTCGACGCGGCGGCCAGCGTGGGCCGAACCTATCTCGAAGCCGGGACTCCACCCGCGTGGGTGAAGGCCTTCCTAAGCAGCTTCCAGCGGGCGGCCAGCGCCCGCCTTGCCCATCACTCGCTTGCAGCCCGTCCGGCTGCCGGCAACGCATAGGCTCGCCGATGCCGACGATCGAGTCCATCCGCCGTGTCACGGTGCAGTACCGGTCCGAGGGCGCCGACAAGGTGCGCTCGGACGCGGACTCCGTTGCCGCCGCGCAGACCCGCCTGGGCGCTGCCGCGGAGGCCGCTAGCGTCACGACGGAGGTTGCCAGCCGCCGCACGCTGAGCGCCGCGAGCGCATATGACCGGCTGCTCGCCAAGATCGACCCGATGGTTCGGCAGCAGCAGATGCTGGAGCGCGCCACGCGGACGGTGGATCGCGCCTTCCAACAAGGTGTGACGGATGCGGCTGCCTACGAGCGCACGATGAGCCTCGTACAGGCGCGCTATAACGGCATCGAACAGGCGGCGATGCGAGCCGCGCAGGCGCAGCGGCAGGCTTGGCGTGAGCTCGGCGATCAAGGATCTCGGGCGCTTGAGAATATCGACGCGGGTCGTCGGCTCGGATCGCTTGGCGGTTCGGGCTCTCCTTCCGCGGCTAACGAGAACCGTCGACTCCGTGCCGATCAGGTCCAGAACCTCGCGTTCCAGGCGAGCGATGTGGTCTCGTCCCTCGGAAGTGGCAGCAACCTCTCCACCGTTGCCTTTCAGCAGGGCCCCCAAATCGCCCAGGTCTTCGGCGGGCCGGGCGGCGCGAGCGTGCGGGGCGCGTTCGCACAGGCCAGCGAGGCGGCCTCAGCGCTGGCGGCACGGGTCGGTGTTGTTGGCGGCGCGATCGGTGCGGCTACGGCCGTCGTGGGGACCGGCATCGCGGCGCTGAGCGCCTACCGCGACCAGCAGAAGGAACTGTCCCTGTCCCTCGCCGGCATGGGCCGGGCGAGCGGGACCAGCGTCGGCCAAATCAACGCCATCGCCGCGGCGTCGGCCGGCCCGGCGGGGCTCAGCGTGTCGGCGGCCCGGGACATGGCGGGCGAGTTCGCCTCGACCGGCCGCATCGGCTCGGAGATGTATGCCCGCCTCCTCGGTGCGGCGAAGGACTATGCCGCCACCACCCGACAGGACCTTCCCGACGCCACGAAGGCGCTGGCGGCGGCGTTTGCGGATCCCACGGCCGGCGCGGAAAAACTGAATGCGCAGCTTGGCTTCCTAGACGCCACATCGCAGGAGACCATTCAGCGCCTCGACGCACAGGGCAACCGACTCGGTGCACAGCGGGCCCTGTTCGACGCCTTCGCCGGCAGCGTGGAGAAGGCGGACGCGCGCCTCGGGTTCTTCTCCCGGCAGTGGCAGGAATTCAGCCGCAACACCTCGAACGAGTTCGACCAGATCGGCGCCTTCATCGATCGCGGACTCGGCGGCGGTGCTGCTGAGGAGCGGCTGAAGGCGCTCCAGGGGCAGCTCGATTTTCGCCAGCGGAACAGGGGCACGGCCGGCGGCCTGTTCGACTCGCTCCTTGGGTTCGATGAAAACCAGATCCGGTCGGACATCGCGAAGGTCCAGGCCGAGATCGACAAGGCAGCCGCGGAAGGGCGTGCAAAGGATCTGGGACAGCGCAGCCTCGCGGTGAACCGCCTCGTCCAGGGCGCCAATCCCGAGAGCGAGGCGCTCAAGAAGGCCCAGGACGCGGCCACGCGGATCAGGACCGAGCTCGCCGCCGGCGTGATTGACCCGAACGGCGAGAGCCGGCGGACCATGGAGGGCTTCGAGGCTTCGGCGCGCCGGATTGCAGAGGATCTGCGGTCGGGCGGCTCAGCCATGGCAGACAGCCTCCGGCGGGCGCAGTTCGATGCCAGCCAGGTCGGGCGCTCTGGTCTCGGCCGGACCTCGGCTGAGATCGAGTTCGAATTCGCCAACCGCCAGCGCATGCTCGAGGCGCAGAACCTTGAGCCGTCCAAGCGCTTCGAGCAGATGCAGTCCATGGAGCTCGAGCGGGTCACCCGGCTCCAGACCGCGCAGCGCGAGGCCACGTTCTCGGAGACGGGGCGCAGCGGGCTGATCAACAGGGTGCCGGAGAACCTTCGCCAGCACTATCTCGATGCGGCGTCACAGACCGGCGTCCCCCTCGACCTTCTGTTGGGTGTCTCCTACGCCGAGTCCCGCTTCAACCCGACTGCGGCGGCCAACCGGAATTTCCCGACCTCGCACGCCTACGGCCTGATGCAGCTCCAGCCCGGGACCGCGCGGGAATTGGGGGTCGACCCGACTGATCCCCGCCAGAACGTGCTCGGCGGTGCGCGCTACCTCCGCGATCGGCTCGACCAGGCCAACGGGGACGAGGCGCTCGCGTATGGGCTCTATCACGACGGACCGGGCACCTCCGGCAATTCGGCCGCGGCGCGCAGGGCCTTCGCCGAGGTCCAACGATTTCGGAATATGCCGACCACCGGACAGGAGATCGCTGGCGATGATGCCCGGTCCCGGGCGCTAGATAACGAAAACCGGCTCGTTCAACTCAACAGCCAGTTCCTCGGCCGGAACGGCGAGGCGCTCGACGCCGCCACGCGCCAGCAGCAGCTTCTGAACGAGGCGATCAGCCAGGGTCGGGAGATCACCCCACAGCTCCGGGACGAATTCGCCAAGACGGCCGCGGCGATGGCCAGCGCAACGCGCGCCCTCGCGGGCACCCGGGCCGGCCGGGATCTGGAATTTGAGCGGGATCAGCTCGGACGCGACCGGTACGACCAGAGTGCCTACAGCCGGGCGCGCTCGGCCTTCGGAGACACCACCAGCCCGCAGGCTCAGGCGTTCATCGGCGAGGCCCGCCAGAACGCCATGCTCAGCGATGCGCGGTCGACTCTCACGGACGCCGCAACCGGCTTCGCCACGGCGCTCAGCCACGGCACCTCGGCGGCAAGCGCCTTCGGCAATTCCCTTTCCCGGATCGGCGACAAGCTGATCGGCGGCGCGCTGGACTCCATCATCGGCTCGGCATTCCGCGGTGGCGGTGGCGGCCTCCTGGGTGGCCTCGGCTCGCTCTTCGGCTTCGCGGAGGGCGGGTACACCGGCGACGGCGGGAAGTACCAGCCGGCAGGCATCGTCCACGCCGGAGAATACGTCATGCCCGCTCACGTCGTGCGGCAGTACGGCACCGGATTCTTCGACGGCATCAGCGGGTTGCGTGGCTTCGCGGAGGGCGGCTTCGTACCGATGCCGAGCAACCCGGCGCCGCTCACTCCGGCTCCAGCAGCCAACGACAGCGGCGGCCAGTCGAGCGGCGTGTCCCACTTCTACGACTTCCGAGGATCGAACCTGACCCGGGCGGACGCGGAGCACATCGCGGCGCGGGTCGCTACTGCCGTCACGGCTCAGAGCAACTCGGAGCGCGACCGGACGCAGTTTGAACGGCAAGCCCTCGCACGGAAGAGCTTCGGCTGATGCGCCAACACCAGGCCATTCCCGACGTGGCGGAGTTGGAGCGGATGCCGGCCGGTGAAAGCGGCCCGCGCCTTCGTGCGTTGGTCGCGTTCTACCGGTCCCGGCTCGACACCGCAGCGTCCCGCGTCCGGAACCGTCACCTCAACATGATCCGGCAGGCTCAGGCTGCGGCGCGGAGAATGGGACTAACCGACATTGCGCAGGCTTAAGCTAAGCGGCTCCTTCCTGACTCGCATTCCGCGCTGCTTTCTTTTCAAGCAACTTTTTCATGCCAGATGTAAAATTAGCAGATGCTGCAGTCGAGATATTAATCTGCGTTGCAAGAAACACCAAGCTATCACGAACAATTTCCGCCAATTCGAGACATTCCTCATCTGTCTGCGAATGCAGACCTTCGCTCAAGGCTTCGTGTAGCGCCCTCAGAGGATTGATGCCGTCGGGCCTAAGAATCGAAGGGAGCATATCCTTTACTAGATCAATCTTTTCTGCGGCAACACGAGTGGTTTTGACGCGATCGAGAGCCTCCTGGTATGTCGCGAGCTCAGCCGGATCAATCAGGCCTGAAACCTTCGCCAGAAGCTCGTCAATGACTTCTTCCACAATACGACGATAATATGCGAATGCTGCTATTCCATAACTCTGCTCTTCACAAATTTGCCCTCTACGCAAATACTCCGGATGCTCGCCAAGTAATTTCTCAACGTCTACATTAGATTTTATAGTTCTCGGTGGAAACTGTCCGATTTTTGTAACTTTATTCCGGTCGTCAGAAAAATGCAGAAAAAACTCACGAAGATCTTTTCCGCAGCCATTGCATACATAAACTGCATGCACGGCAGTTCCTGTACAATCTCTATGGCCGTGCTCTTGACCTACGTATCGACCGTGCCGAATATTATACGTCTGATTTGACTTGCATTGAGGGCATTCGAAATTAATGGCCGGCCTAGGGAGTTGATGCAACATACTTGGGGCCGCAAATTTAAAAGGCCTGTACAATGGGTATGACTCGAGAAACATTTTATCAGGCATCAACAAAACCTACTTGATGTAATCTGTCAGTGCGGGGATAAACGGGGCGGCGATCGTCATATAATTTGCTGCTTGCTGGACAAAGTTGTTGAACTTCAGCCTTCGGTCTTCGCCCTTTGCAGCCTCAAGGTCACTGAGTAGCAATTCGACGCGCCGTAGCTCTTCCACATCATGTAGCTCACGCCTGAACGCCGCGCGTATATCTTTGAAGATATTTGTCTCACCTGCATAATTTTGAGAATTGTCCACGGAGTTGAAATTTATTCTAGCATTCGGTCCATGAACGTGAAAACTGTAATTGCCGCCCGTCTTTGCCTTGAACGCGCCCTTCCTGCGGGTTTTAATTATGAGGTGCGCCGGAATGACGTGGAACTTTTCCTGATAATTTACCTCGAGTACCTCGAAAACCTCCTCAGTGCCGTTTGGTATAGTGCGCCTGATTTCGTCGCCAGCGTGAATGACCACTGTTGGATCGGGAATGGTGACCTGCTTCGAATCAACCATGGCACTGATGCGAGAACGAACGGTCCCGTCGGGCGCTACGATATCCACATCAGAGTGCGGAAAATGGTTGAACATCCTGCCTCTCGGAAGCTGCTCGGGTAGATGCGGACGTGTTCGATCCGTGTTGCTCGGAGCAGCCTACGCTGGGTGGTAACCCGTTGTAAAACCTCAGGTGGTGTTGCAGCGTGTTGCAGTCCACAGGCAGCGTGTTTCAGGCAATGAAAAACCCGCTAAGTCGCTGACCTAGCGGGTGAAATCTGTGGTGAGCGCGCTGGGACTCGAACCCAGGACCTACAGATTAAAAGTCCGTTGCTCTACCAGCTGAGCTACGCGCTCGCGTCCCGGGCCGCGCGGCGGCCCGTCGGGGACGGCGCGTCCGCAATAGGTGAGCGGGACCGGGGGGTCAACACGACGGAGGTGGACAACCCTCAGGCCGCGTCGCCGCGGGTCCGCTCGACGATGTCCCGGGCCTCGTCGAAGGCCGCGTCCGCGTCGAGCTCGGTGGTGTCGAGCCGGACCGCGTCCTCGGCCATGCGCAGGGGGGCGGCGCTGCGCGACGCGTCCCGGGCGTCGCGGGCCTCGATGTCGGCCAGGATCGCCGCGAAGGTCGCTGCCTCGCCGCGGCCGGCCAGCTCGCGGTGGCGGCGGCGGGCACGCTCCTCGGACGAGGCGGTGATGAACAGCTTCACCGCGGCCTCGGGGCACACGACCGTGCCGATGTCGCGCCCGTCGAGCACCGCCC
The DNA here is from genome assembly GCF_021398735.1 of Methylobacterium oryzae. Classification (NCBI taxonomy): domain Bacteria; kingdom Pseudomonadati; phylum Pseudomonadota; class Alphaproteobacteria; order Hyphomicrobiales; family Methylobacteriaceae; genus Methylobacterium; species Methylobacterium oryzae. The sequence goes on along the minus strand of NZ_CP090349.1, from coordinate 1,511,633 downwards.
CCTGCGGGTCGGCGGCGAAGCGGCGCTGCCACGCGAGCAGCCCGGCGCGGACCTCCGGCACCGACGAGACGCGGGAGGCCGCCTCGCCCATTGCCCGCTCGCGCAGGCGCGGATCGTCGAGCCGACCGGCGTCGAGGGCCTGGGCCGCCCGCGCCGCGGCGGCGGCATCGTCCAGCGACAGACCGGCGTCGATCAGGGCAAGCGCCACCGCCCGGTAGAGGAGCCCGGTGTCGAGATGCGGCAGGCCGTAATGGTCGGCCAGACGCTTGGCGAGGGTACCCTTGCCGGACGCGGCCGGTCCGTCGATCGCGATGACGAGCGGCATGGCGGTCACGCCCCGATCTGGCCGCCGAGGGCCTGCATGGTCGGAAGGAAGCTCGGGAAGCTCGTGGCGATCATCGCGCCGTCATCCACCGTGACCGGGTTCCGCGCCGCGAGCCCCATCACCAGGAACGCCATGGCGATGCGGTGGTCGAGGTGGGTCGCCACCGTCCCGCCGCCCGGCGCCGCGGTGCCGTCGCCCTCGACCACGAGATCGTCGCCCTCGACCGCGTGGCGGACGCGGTTCGCGGCGAGCCCGGCCGCCACGGCCGCGAGGCGGTCCGATTCCTTCACCCGCAGCTCGTGCAGGCCGTTCATCCGGGTCCGGCCCTCGGCGAAGCTCGCCGCCACCGCCAGCACCGGGTACTCGTCGATCATCGCGGGCGCCCGCTCGGCCGGGACGTCGACGCCGGTCAGGCGGCTCGCGCGCACGCGCAGGTCGGCTACGGTCTCGCCGCCCTCCTCCCGCTCGGCCACGCGCTCGATCTGCGCGCCCATCTCGAGGAGCGTCGTGATCAGCCCGATGCGCAGCGGGTTCATCATCACGCCCTCGATCACCACGTCGGAGCCGGGCACGATCAGCGCCGCCACCAGCGGGAACGCCGCCGAGGAGGGGTCGGCCGGCACCACCACGTCGGTGCCGCGCAGGGTCGGCTGGCCCGTCAGCGCGACCTTGCGGCCGTGGCCGCCCGGACCGTGCGGCTCGACGCTGACCGCGGCGCCGAACAGGCGCAGCATCCGCTCGGTGTGGTCGCGGGTCGCGGCCGCCTCGATCACGGTCGTGACGCCGGGGGCGTTGAGGCCGGCCAGTAGGACCGCCGACTTGATCTGCGCGGAGGCCGCCGGGGTCTCGTAGGTGATCGGGATCGCCTCCCTGGGACCCCGCAGGGTCAGGGGCACGCGTCCGCCCTCGGCCTCGGCCAGGACCTGCGTGCCCATCCGGGTGAGAGGGTCGAGGATGCGGCGCATCGGCCGCGAGCGCAGGGAGGCGTCGCCGTCGAAGGTCGCGGTCACCGGCTGCCCGCCGACCACGCCCATCATCAGCCGCGAACCGGTGCCGGCATTGCCGAAATCGAGAACCTCGGCCGGGTCGCCGAGGCCGCCGATCCCGACGCCCCGGACCCGCCAGCTCCCGGCCCCGAGGCGCTCGACCCCTGCCCCGAGCGCCTTCGCGGCGGCGGCGGTGCGCAGGACGTCGTCGCCCTCCAGCAGGCCCTCGACCCGCGTCTCGCCCTGGCTGAGCAGGCCGAGGATCATCGACCGGTGCGAGATCGACTTGTCGCCGGGCGGGCGCAGGCGTCCGCGCAGCGGGGCGCCCGGCGCGGCTGTGAGGGGCTGGGGGGTCGAATCGTGCGACACGGGACGTCCGTTCGGGCTCTGAGACGTGGGCCTGGATCCGGCGCGTCGCGCGGCCCTGCCGCGGCGCTGCAATCGGACGGTGAAATCGCCGCGCCGTTAACACGGGCACCGCCCGCCGTCATCCATCCGCTGCCCGCGCCGATCCCGGGCGCCGCACGCGGGGGCGCGCCGCCCGAAACGCCCTGCGCGGGCTCGATTGACAGGCGCTTTCACCGCGACTAACGGGGCGCCTCCCCCGAGACAGTACTGACGACGAGGTGTCCGCCCGTGGCCCGACCGGAACTTGGCTTGAAGCGCCAGTGCATGAGCTGCGGCGCGAAGTTCTACGACCTCGCCCGCGATCCCGCGGTCTGCCCGAAATGCGGCGCGGTCTATCAGGCGGTGGCCACCTCCAGCCGTGCGGCCCCCCCGGCGCTGTCGCGGGGCCCGGCCAACACCGACGATGAGGACGAGACGGACGAGAAGGGCCCGGAGATGGTCTCCCTCGACGAGGTCGAGGCCGCCGAGGACGACGCCGATCCCACGCCCGAGGACGACTCGGTCGAGGACGGGGAATCCTCCGACGACGATACCTTCCTGGAGGAAGAGGATTCCGGCGACGACGACGTCTCCGACCTGATCGACGGCGATATCGAGAACGACGAGGAGGGCTGAGGCGGCCTCCGTCTCTCCCGACCAAAAACCCCCGGCGGCAGCGAAAAAGGGGGTTGAGTCCGCGATGCGAGCCGCCTATAGAACCGGCCTCGCCGACCGCGACCCGGACCGGCGAGACCCCGCGGTACCCAAACCGCGGTGGATGTAAAAAGTGGGGCCTTAGCTCAGCTGGGAGAGCGCTTCCATGGCATGGAAGAGGTCATCGGTTCGATCCCGTTAGGCTCCACCATCCCACCCTCGCGCGACGCGGCCCTGTCGGGGACGCGGACCGCGTTTAAAAATATGGGGCCTTAGCTCAGCTGGGAGAGCGCTTCCATGGCATGGAAGAGGTCATCGGTTCGATCCCGTTAGGCTCCACCATTCCTCGCGTGCGCGACGCGGCCGTCCCGGCCTTCCGCGCTATCAGGCAGATCCCCACAGCACCGTCCCTGCGCGCAGCGAAGCGATCCCGTAGGCGCGACGACTGAGGTCGCGCGGTCCTGAGTCACCACGCGTTGCTCGTGATGGCGGAGAGGACATCGCCCGAGGGTTTCAGGCGGAACCCGTCCCGGCCGACCAGGCCCGCATCGGGACTCCTCGCTGTATCAATCCGGCTCAGCGGGTCAGGTGACCGAGCGGCAGCGCGGTCGTGTACTTCACCTGCCCCAGGGCGAAGCTCGAGCGGATGTTGGCCACGCCGGGGATCCGCGTGAGGTGGTCGAGGACGAGCTTCTGGTACTGGCCCAGATCCTCGACGACGACGCGCAGCATGTAGTCGGCCTCGCCGCTCATCAGGTAGCACTCCATCACCTCCGGGCGGCTGCGCACCGCCTCGTCGAAGGCCTGGAGCGCGGCCTGGGTCTGCTTCTCAAGCGACACGTGGACGAAGACGTTGACCGCGAGCCCGAGGCTCAGCGGGTCGACCACCGCCACGCAGCCGCGGATCACCCCCGCCTCCTTCAGGTCGTTGACGCGTCGCCAGCACGGCGACGTCGACAGGCCGACCCGCTCCGCGAGATCCGCGATGCTGATCTCGCTGTCCTGCTGCAGGCACTCGAGGATGCGCAGGCTCGCGGCGTCGAGGGCGGCCGGTCGGGCGGGCATGCGATCGGTCTCCGGTCGGGAGCCGCGTGCGCGGTCCGGGGCGCAGGATGCGGCATGTTTTGCCGCCTACAGCCCGCATCTCGGAATATCAATCCGCGAGCCCCGGCATCGCGGCAAATATCCGGCATGTCCCGCCGCCGCGATCCTCGTATGATCGCGCCGACCAGGGAGGCCGCGCCGATGAACGCCATACCGCCGAAAGCCACGATCGCGCGGTCCGCCGAGGTGGATCACGATCCGGCCGAGACCCAGGACTGGCTCGCCGCGCTGGAATCCGTCTTCCGCACCGAGGGTGCGGCCCGGGCGCGCTTCATCCTCGATCGCCTGGAGCGGCGCTCGAAGGAGATCGGCATCCTCGACGAGGCCCTGCCCTACTCGCCCTACCGGAACACGATCGCGCTGGAGAAGCAGCCGCGCTACCCCGGCGACCTCGACATCGAGGAGCGCCTGACCTCGATCATGCGCTGGAACGCGCTGGCCATGGTGGTGCGTGCCAACATGGCCTACGGCGAGCTCGGCGGCCACGTGGCGAGCTACGCCTCGGCGGCGGAGCTGTTCGAGGTCGGCTTCAATCACTTCTTCAAGGGCGGCACGGACGGCGACCTCGTCTATTTCCAGCCGCACTCCGCGCCGGGCGTCTACGCGCGGGCCTTCCTCGAGGGCCGGCTGTCCGAGGAGCAGCTGAAGCACTACCGCCAGGAGATCGCCGGCGACGGGCTGTGCTCCTACCCGCATCCCTGGCTGATGCCGGATTTCTGGCAGGTCCCCACCGGCTCCATGGGCATCGGCCCGATTCACGCGGTCTACCAAGCGCGGTTCATGCGCTACCTCGGCGACCGGGGCCTCGCCGACACCACCGGCCGGCACGTCTGGGGCGTGTTCGGCGACGGCGAGATGGACGAGCCCGAGTCGATCGGCGGCCTGGCGCTCGCCGCGCGCGAGAATCTCGACAACCTAACCTTCGTCATCAACTGCAACCTGCAGCGGCTCGACGGGCCGGTGCGCGGCAACGGCCAGATCATCCAGGAGTTGGAGAGCCTGTTCCGCGGCGCCGGCTGGAACGTCATCAAGGTGCTGTGGGGCTCGGAGTGGGACGGGATCTTCGCCCGCGACACCAACCACGCCCTGCTGCGCCGCTTCGCCGAGACGGTGGACGGCAAGTACCAGACGCTCGGTGCCAAGGACGGCGCCTACAACCTCGCCCACTTCTTCGGCGAGGATCCGGAGGTGCGCGAGCTCGTCGCCCACATGTCGGATGCCGACGTCGACCGGCTGAAGCGCGGCGGCCACGACTTCCGCAAGCTCTACGCGGCCTTCGCGGCCGCCAAGGCCACCAAGGGCCGGCCGACGGTGATCCTGGCCAAGACCAAGAAGGGCTACGGCATGGGCGGCGCGGGCGAGTCGCGCATGACCGCCCACCAGGCCAAGAAGCTCGACGTCGACGCGCTGCGCGCCTTCCGCGACCGCTTCGCCCTGCCGCTGTCGGACGCGCAGGTGGAGGGCCTGGCCTTCTACAAGCCGGCCGAGGACGGCGCCGAGATGCGCTACCTGCGCGAGCGGCGCGAGATGCTCGGCGGCGTCCTGCCGGCCCGCCGCCGCACGGCGCCGACGGTCCCGGTTCCGGAGCTCTCCACCTACGCGGCCTTCGCCCTCGAGGCTGGCGGCAAGGAGATGTCGACCACCACCGCGGTGGTGCGCCTGTTCGGCAACCTCCTGAAGCACAAGGATCTCGGGCCGCGCATCGTGCCGATCGTCGCCGACGAGGCGCGGACCTTCGGCATGGCCAACCTGTTCCGGCAAGTCGGGATCTACGCGCCGCAGGGGCAGCTCTACGAGCCGGAGGATGCCGGCTCCATGCTCTACTACCGCGAGGCCCGGGACGGGCAGCTCCTCGAGGAGGGCATCACCGAGGCCGGGGCGATCTCGTCCTGGACGGCGGCGGCCACGTCCTACAGCGTCCACGGCCTGTCGATGCTGCCGTTCTACATCTACTACTCGATGTTCGGCTTCCAGCGGGTCGGCGACCTGATCTGGGCGGCGGCCGACCAGCGGGCCCGCGGCTTCCTGATCGGCGCCACGGCGGGCCGCACGACGCTCGGCGGCGAGGGCCTGCAGCACCAGGACGGTTCGAGCCACATGCAGGCGGCCGCGATCCCGAACTGCCGGGCCTACGATCCGGCCTTCGCGTACGAGATGGCGGTGATCGTCGACCGGGGCGCCCGGGCGATGATGGAGGAAGGCGAAGACGCCTTCTACTACCTCACGGCGATGAACGAGAACTACGCCCAGCCGTCCATGCCGCAGGGGGCGGAGGCCGGGATCCTGAAGGGCATGTACCGCCTGTCGGGGCCGGAGGCCGGACAAGGGACGGGCGCCGCTGTGCGGCTCCTGGGCTCCGGGGCGATCCTGCCGGAGGTGATCGCAGCGGCGACGATGCTCGCGCAGGATTTCGGCGTCGCGGCCGAGGTGTTCAGCGTGACGAGCTTCAGCGAGCTGGCCCGCGACGCCCGCGAGGCCGAGCGGCAGGCGATGCTCAACCCGGAGGCCGAGGCGCCGGTCAGCCACGTGGCGGCGCTGCTGCCGGGCACGGCGCCCATCGTCGCGGCGAGCGACTACGTCCGGGCCTACCCGCAGCTGATCGCCTCCTATGTCGGCGCGCGCTTCGTCACCCTCGGCACCGACGGGTTCGGGCGCAGCGACACCCGCAACGCGCTCCGCCGGTTCTTCGAGGTCGACCGGCAGCACGTGGTCATCGCCGCCCTGCACGCTCTGGCCGAGGCCGGCACGGTGCCGCGCGCCGCGGTGGCGGACGCGATCCGCCGCTACGGCGTCGCGGCCGACGCGCCCGCGCCCTGGACGATCTGAGGCCGGGCGCCCCGTCGAGGGGCGCCGCCCGCCCCCACCCCTTTTCCGAACGCCCGACCCACGGACACCCGACCGCATGAGCGCCGCGCTGCAGATCGCCCTCCCGGATATCGGCGACTACCGGGACGTGCCGGTCATCGAGCTTCTGGTGAAGCCCGGCGACCGCCTCGCGGTGGACGACCTGATCCTCAGCATCGAGTCCGACAAGGCCACCATGGAGGTCCCCTCCCCGGTCGCCGGCATCGTGCGCGAGTTGCTGGTGTCGGTGGGGACGAAAGTGTCCGAGGGCACGCCGATCCTGACGGTGGAGCCTGCCGAGGGCGGCGGGGTCGAGACCGCGGCGGCACCGCCTGCCGCGGCCGCAGCGCCGTCGGCTTCCGGGCAGGGCGCGGGTCCCCGCTCCCGTGCGGGAGAGGGACAGGGTGAGGGATCCGGGTTGTCCGGAGACGGCACCCCCCTCACCCCAGCCCTCGCCCGCACGGGAGAGGGAGCCGGTCGCGCCTCGCCGGAGCCGATGCGGGCCGACCCGATCCAGGCGACGAGCGGCGACGTGCATGCCAGCCCGTCGGTCCGCCAGCTCGCGCGCGAGCTGGGCGTCGGGCTCGACCGCGTCGCCGCCACCGGCCCGAAGGGGCGGATCCTGCGCGAGGACGTGCACGCCTTCGTCAAGGCGGCCCTCAACGCGCCGGTCCAGGCGCCCGCCGCCGCGTCCGGCATCGGCGCCGGCCTGCCGCCCTGGCCGGAGGTCGACTTCGCCAAGTACGGGCCGGTGCGGCGCGAGCCGCTCTCGCGCATCCAGAGTCTCTCTGGGGCCAATCTCAGCCGCAACTGGCTGACGATCCCGCACGTGACCAATTTCGACCGGGCCGACGTCACCGAGATCGAGTCGTTCCGGGTCGGCCTCAACACGGAGACACGCACGCCGCCCGCCCGGGTCACCATGGTGGCCTTCCTGATCAAGGCGGCGGCCTCGGCGCTGCGCGCCTATCCGCGCTTCAATTCCTCCCTGGAGGGCAGCGACCTCGTCCTGAAGGACTACGTCCATGTCGGCTTCGCGGTGGACACGCCGAAGGGCCTGATGGTGCCGGTGGTGCGCGACTGCGACCGCAAGGGCCTCATCGAGATCGCCACCGAGATGGCCGCGATGGCCGAGAAGGCCCGGGCCGGAACCCTCCCGGGTTCCGACATGCAGGGCGGCTGCTTCTCGGTGTCGTCGCTCGGCGGCATCGGCGGCGACGGCTTCACCCCGATCATCAACGCCCCCGAGGTCGCGATCCTGGGCGCGGCGCGCTCGCGCACCGAGGCGGTCTGGGACGGCAAGGCCTTCCAGCCGCGCCTGATCCTGCCGCTCAGCCTGTCCTGGGACCACCGCGTCGCGGACGGCGTCGCCGCCGCCCGCTTCCTCGGCCACGTGGCCTCGGTCCTGTCGGACCTGCGCCGCGCCCTCCTGTGACCGCCGCCATGCCCGAGACCCTCGACATCCGCGTCCCCGATCTCGGGGACTACGCCGACGTGCCCGTCATCGAGATCCCGGTGGCGCCCGGCCAGCCGGTCGCCAAGGACCAGACCCTGCTGGTGGTCGAATCCGACAAGGCGACGCTGGACATCCCCTCCCCCGCGGCGGGCCGCCTCGTGGAGATGCTGGTCGGCCTCGGCGACACGGTCTCGGCCGGCACCCTCGTCGCCCGCCTCGCGGTCGAGGCGACCGACGCGCGCGGCGAACCGACCCCTGCGCCGGCCTCGGCTCCGACCCCCGCGCCCACGCCCGCCGCGCCGCCGCCGAAGCCGCAGGCCGGCGCGGGCTGCGATCTCCTGGTGATCGGCGGAGGACCGGGCGGCTACTCGGCCGCCTTCCGGGCCGCCGATCTCGGGCAGCGGGTCATCCTGGTCGAGCGCCACGCGACCCTCGGCGGCGTCTGCCTCAACGTGGGCTGCATCCCCTCGAAGGCGCTGCTCCACGTGGCCGCGGTCACCGAGGAGGCCGTCCGGCTGGCCGCGCACGGGATCAGCTTCGGCGCGCCGACGGTCGATCTGGAGAAGCTGCGGACCTTCAAGGCCGGCACCGTACGCCGCCTCACCGACGGGCTCGCCCAGATGGCGCGCCAGCGCAAGGTCGAGGTGGTCCGCGGGACAGCCCGCTTCACCGGGCCCGACACGGTCTCGGTGACGCTGCACGACGGCGGCACGCGGGACGTCACCTTCACGGGCGCCGTCGTGGCGGCGGGCTCCGCGCCGGTGGCCCTGCCGATGCTCCCGGACGATCCGCGGATCGTGAATTCCACCGGGGCGCTGGAACTGCCCGCCGTGCCGCGCCGGCTCCTGGTGATCGGCGGCGGCATCATCGGCCTGGAGATGGCGACCGTCTACAGCGCCCTCGGCGCGCGGGTCGACGTGGTCGAGCGCCTGCCCGGCCTGCTCGAGGGCGTCGACCGGGATCTCGTCAGCGTCTGGACGAAGCGCAACGCCCACCGTTTCGACCGCGTCCTGACAGGGATCGAGGTCGTCTCCGCCGAGGCGAAACCGGACGGGATCGCCGTGACCTTCTCGGGCGGGGCCGAGCCCGGAACCTACGACCTCGTTCTCCAGGCCGCCGGCCGCCGGCCCAACGGGGCGACGCTCGGCCTCGACGCGGCCGGCGTGGCGCTGGACGGCGGCTTCGTGCCGGTGGACGCCCAGATGCGCACGAACGTGCCGCACATCTTCGCCATCGGCGATTGCGTCGGCCAGCCGATGCTCGCCCACAAGGCGGTGCATCAGGGCCACGTCGCCGCCGAGGCGGCCGCCGGCCACAAGGCCGGGTTCGACGCCGCCGTGATCCCCTCGGTCGCCTACACCGACCCGGAGATCGCCTGGGCCGGCCTCACCGAGACGGCCGCGAAGGCGGCCGGGCGGGCCGTCGAGGTGGCGCGCTTCCCCTGGGCCGCTTCGGGCCGGGCCATCGCCAACGGCGCCGATTACGGCCTGACCAAGCTGCTGTTCGACGCGCAGACCAGGCGCGTCGTCGGCGGCGCCATCGTCGGCCCGAGCGCCGGCGACATGATCGGCGAGGTCGCGCTGGCGATCGAGATGGGCGCCGACGCCACCGATATCGGCCGGACGATCCACCCCCACCCGACGCTCGGCGAGACGATCGGTCTCGCGGCAGAGGCCGGGCTCGGCCTCTGCACCGACCTGCCGCCGGTCGCCCGTCGGTAGACACGACATCGGCGCCGGGCCCGTCCGCCCGGCGGCTCGACGGATCGCCGCGTCTTGTATAGATCTCGGCCCGCGTCGCCGGCTCGGCCGGGAAGCCGTCCGGTCGGAGCGTTCTGCCGGGCCTCGATGCGGCGGCACGTAGCGAAGATCTGGTGGTTCAGCTGGGAGGATATGATCCGAGATGCTGTGGCACACCGGAAAGTCTTTCCGCCATGCCGTCCGCATTTTGCCATTACTGGCACGGGATCAATCGGCGCGCGGGGCCCCGCGGCCCGCAACGGCCGCACAGGCGTTCCGGGTACCGCCCCTGGCCCTCGCGGTGCTGCTGGGGTCGGTCGCGGTGACCGGGTCGCCGAGCTGGGCGCGCGATGCCGCCGAGGCGCCGAAGCCGGCCGATACGCCGTCCGCCGCCGACGGGCCGCAGGCGCTCATCGCCTCGCTGCGGAGCCGTATCCTCGCGGCGCACAGCGCGACCTTCGCTCTCGAGAGCTGGTGTGCCGACTACAAGCTCGCCGGAGACCCGCACCTCGTGGCGGAGCGCGTGGCCGTCGCCGACAAGCCCCTGACGGCCGCGCAGCGCGCCCGTCTCGCGATCGGCCCGGACGAGCCGGTGCGCTACCGCCGCGTCCGTCTCGCCTGTGGGGACCGCGTCCTGTCCGAGGCGGATAACTGGTACGTGCCGGCCCGGCTCACGCCGGAGATGAACGCGACGCTGGACACCACCCGCACGCCCTTCGGCCGGGTCGTGCGTCCCCTCGCCCCGGTGCGCAGCACCGTCGAGGTGCGCGCGCCGGTCCGGAGCGCCGCGCCCGGACCGGACGATCCGCTCTTCGAGATCGACGCCGTGCTGTCGACCGGGGCCGGGCAGCCGTTCTGCGAGGTCGTCGAGACGTATCTGGGCGGTGCGCTGCCGCAGGCATCGCGGTAGAACCCGGCCGCGTTCTCGGTTGGGAGGAACAGGTATGGGTTCGAGGTTTCGTCGCGCGGTTCTGGCCCTGCTCGCGACGGGCGCGGCGTGCGCGCCGGCCCTGGCGGCCGATCCGGCCGGCGTATGGCTGACGGAAACCGGCAGTTCGAAGGTCCGCATCGCGCCCTGCGGCGGCGGCTTCTGCGGCACGATCATCAGCGCACCCGGGAAGGGGCTCGACGCGAAGAACCCGGATCCGGCCCTGCGCGGCCGCAGCGTCGTCGGCGTCCAGATCCTCGACGCGCGACAGCCCGAAGGCGGCGGCTTCTCAGGGTCGCTCTACAACCCGAACGACGGCAAGACCTATTCCGGTTCGCTGAAGCTCACGGGACCCGACTCGCTCGAGGTCTCCGGCTGCGTCATGAGCGTGTTCTGCAAGCGGCAGACCTGGACGCGCGTGAAGTGATCGCGCGCGGCGGGCGCCGGGGCGAGGCGGTGCCGCGTCGCAACAACGCGGGATCGATCGCGCGCGACTGAGGTTGCCTGAGCCTGGAACCAGCAAGGATTCTCATGACCCGGACATGTCTCGCCGCCCTTCTCGCCCTCGCCACCGTCGCGCCGGCCAGCGCCCAGGTCGAGGCCCGGCCCGTCGCGCCCGCTCCCGGCGCGCCGGGCGTGGTGAGCCAGCAGATCGACGCCACCGGGAACGAAGCCGCCGTGAGCTACTCGCCCACCGGCCGGCCGGCCGACACGATCTCCAACAACTCGGCGGCAGCGGGCAACGCCAACCAGCCGTCGCGGGTCGCGCCGCAGGGCGGTGGCGGCGGCGGCAGCCGGTGATCTCGCCTGATCCCCGGTGACCCGAGCGGCGCAGGACCCGCGAGGGGGCCGCGATGTTCACCCGGGGCCGGAACGGACGCGGGAGCCTGTCGGGCCGACCGCGCCGGTCTCGCGGAGGACGATCGGACCGCACCCGTGACGGTGCGGCCCTTCCGCGGCCCGTCGCGGCTCAGGCGGCCTCGGTGAGGGCCTGCGCGACGGCGTCGAGGGCGGCCTCGGCCCCGGCTCCGTTCGGGCCGCCGGCCTGCGCCATGTCGCGGCGGCCGCCGCCGCCCTTCCCGCCGAGCGCCCCGGCCCCGGCCCGGACCAGGCCGACCGCGTCGTAGCGCGCGGTCAGGTCGTCGGTGACGCCGACCACCAGCCCGGCCTTGCCGTCCGGTCCGACGCCGACCACCGCCACGATGCCGGAGCCCAGGCGCTTCTTCTCCTCGTCGACGATCGGCTTGAGGTCGCGCATGTCGAGCCCCTCGATGACGGAGCGGCGGAAGGCCACCCCGCCGATCTCGGTCTGCTGCGCGCCCGAGCCCGGGCCGCCCTCGCCGCCCATGGCGAGCTTGCGACGGGTCTCGGCCAGTTCGCGCTCCAGGCGGCGCCGGTCCTCCATCAGCGCGGTCAGGCGGTCGGGCGCCTCCGAGACCGGCGCCTTGAGGATGCCGGCGAGCGCCGCCAGCGTCCGGGCCTCCTCGGCCCGGTGACGGCGCGCCGCGTCGGCCGTCAGCGCCTCGATCCGGCGCACGCCCGCGCCCACCGCGCTCTCGGCCACGATGGTGATCGCCCCGATATCGCCGGTGCGCGCGGCGTGAGTGCCACCGCAGAGCTCCACGGAGAAGTTCTTGGCGCGCGGTTGCGCGGCGTCGCCGTCGACCGGCAGCCCCATCGAGACCACCCGCACCTCGTCGCCGTACTTCTCGCCGAACAGCGCGCGGGCGCCCGACGCGATCGCGTCGTCCACGGCCATCAGCTTCGTGACGACGGGCGCGTTCTGCAGCAGCACCGCGTTGGCGATGTCCTCGACGCGGCCGAGCTCGTCGGCCTCAATCGGCTTCGGGTGGCTGATGTCGAAGCGCAGCCGGTCGGGGCTGACCAGCGAGCCCTTCTGGGCGACGTGGTCGCCCAGCACCTGCCGCAGGGCCTCGTGGAGCAGGTGGGTGGCCGAGTGGTTGGCCCGGATCGCCCTGCGGCGGGCGTTGTCGACCTTCAACTCGACCGGCTGGTCGAGGCCCACCGTCCCCTCCTCCACGGTGACGTGATGGACGAACACGTCGCCGAGCTTCTTCTGGGTGTCGGTCACCCGCGCCCGCACGCCCGGCGCCAGGATCAGGCCGGTATCGCCGACCTGGCCGCCCGACTCCCCGTAGAACGGCGTCTGGTTGACGAGGACGAGGCCGGTCTGACCAGCCTCGAGGGCCTTCACCTCGGCGCCGTCGCGCAGGAGCGCGGTCACGATGCCCTCGGCGGTCTCGGTCTCGTAGCCCAGGAATTCGGTGGCGCCGACGCGCTCGCGCAGTCCGAACCACACCGTCTCGGTCGCCGCCTCGCCCGAGCCCTTCCAGGCCTCGCGGGCCGCCTGCTTCTGGCGCTGCATCGCGGCCGCGAAGGCGTCGGTGTCCACGCCAATGCCGCGGGCCTTGAGGGCGTCCTGCGTCAGGTCGAGGGGGAAGCCGTAGGTGTCGTAGAGGGTGAAGGCGGTCTCGCCGGAGAGCTTGTCGCCCTCCCGGAGGTCGCGGCTCTCGGCGTCGAGGATCGACAGGCCCCGCTCGAGGGTGCGGCGGAAGCGGGTCTCCTCCAGCTTCAGGGTCTCGGCGATCAGGCTCTCGGCCCGCATCAGCTCCGGGTAGGCCTGGCCCATCTCGCGCACGAGGGTCGGCACGAGGCGGAACATGGTGGGCTCGCGGGCCCCCAGGATCTCGGCGTGGCGCATGGCGCGGCGCATGATCCGGCGCAGCACGTAGCCGCGGCCCTCGTTGCCCGGCAGCACACCGTCGGCCACCAGGAAGGAGGCCGCCCGCAGGTGGTCGGCGATCACCCGGTAGGACGCCATCGTGGCCGCCTCCGGCGCCCGCGAGACCGCGTGGGCCACGGCGTCGATCAGGGCGCGGAACAGGTCGGTGTCGTAGTTCGAGTGGACGCCCTGGAGGATCGCCGCCATGCGCTCCAGGCCCATGCCCGTGTCGATCGACGGCCGCGGCAGCGGGTTCCGGACGCCCGGCTCCAGTTGCTCGTACTGCATGAACACGAGGTTCCAGAACTCGAGGAAGCGGTCTCCGTCCTCGTCCGGCGAGCCGGGCGGGCCGCCCTGCAGCGCCGGGCCCTGGTCGATGAAGATCTCCGAGCAGGGGCCGCAGGGGCCGGTATCGCCCATCTGCCAGAAATTGTCGGAGGTCCCGATCCGGATGATCTTGTCGTCGGAGAAGCCGGCGATCTTCTTCCACAGGCCGGCGGCCTCGTCGTCGTCGGCGTAGACGGTGACGAGGAGCTTGTCGGGCTTGAGGCCGAACTCCTTGGTGATCAGCGTCCAGGCCAGCTCGATCGCGCGGTCCTTGAAGTAGTCGCCGAACGAGAAGTTGCCGAGCATCTCGAAGAAGGTGTGGTGGCGCGCGGTGTACCCGACATTGTCGAGGTCGTTGTGCTTGCCGCCAGCCCGCACGCATTTCTGCGCCGTCGTCGCCCGGTCGTAGGCGCGCTTCTCCATCCCGGTGAAGACGTTCTTGAACTGCACCATGCCGGCGTTCGTGAACATCAGCGTCGGGTCGTTCTTCGGCACGAGGCTCGAGGACGGCACGACCTCGTGGCCCGCCTTGGCGAAGTAGTCGAGGAAGGTCGACCGGATCTCGTTGACGCCGCTCATCGGGGCTGACTCTGGCAGTACGGACGGGAAAGGGCGGCCGCGCGTCATCCGCCCGGCGCCCGCATGGCGCCCTCTTAAGGAGGGATGCCGCGCGAGTCACGGGCGGCCTGCCCCGAAATCTCCACGGGACGCCGCAACTCGGCCACAAGCGCGGCCGTGTTGTCGCCACATCTGTCAAGCGATGGTGAGTCCGTAGCGCCACAGCGGCGTGTGGAGAGTCGGGATAACGATGCAGGGCCGCACGGTCGGATCGCCGAGGACCATCACCGGCAAGCAGGGCCATTTCGGCTCGGGCCGCGCCGACGTGATCGCCGCACAGCCCATGCTGGGCCGTGCCCATGGCAGCCGCCCCGCGCTGTTCCGCTCCCTGCTCACCGTCTCGATGATCGCCGGCGGCCTCAGCGCCGCGCTGATCGGGTCGGGCGTGGACCTCGCCAAGGTCGGCCTGTCGCCGGCCGTGTCGGTCGCGGAGGCCGCCACCGAGCTCCCGATGCCGCGCCCGCGCATCCACACCGTCGCCCTCACCACCCCGCTGGAGCAGACGCCGCTGCGCGCCGCCGCGAGCTTCGCCCCGGTGCACGACCTCGACACCGAACTCGGCTCCAACACGGTCGACCGCGTGTCGTACGACTTCCTGCTCTCCGAGAGCGCCGTCGGCGATCCGAACGACATCCTCGAGTTCGGCCCGATGAAGATCCGGCGCCACCTCGTGCAGACGATCGTCCGGGCGGCCCAGGCGGTCCAGACCGATCCGGTGCTGCTGATGGCAGTAGCCGACAAGGAATCGAGCTTCGTCACGGCGGTCCAGGCCAAGACGTCCTCGGCGACGGGCCTCTACCAGTTCATCGAGCGGACCTGGCTCGGCGTGGTTCGCGACTTCGGCGCCAAGTACGGGCTGGAGAAGGACGCGGCGCTGATCACCTCCGACGCCAACGACCGGCCGGTGATCACCGATCCGGCGGAGCGCGCCCGGGTGCTGGAACTGCGCCGCGACCCGTACCTCTCGGCGCTGATGGCCGGCGAGATGCTGAAGCGCGACGCGGCCCGCATCGCCCTGCGCATCGGCCGCGAGCTGACCCTCGGCGAGGTCTACCTCGCCCACTTCCTCGGACCGGACGACGCCGAGGAGTTCCTCGCCAACGTCGTGAACAAGCCGGCCGCCGCCGCGGCGGCCCTGCTCCCGGGGCCGGCCCGGGCCAACCGCTCGATCTTCTTCGCCGCCGGGCGCTTCGTCGGGCGCGGCCGCCACCGCAAGCCCCTGAGCCTGTCGGTCGCACAGGTGCACGAGAAGTTCGAGGCGATGATGAGCACCCGCGGGACGCGCTACCAGAACGTCCGCCAAGTCTCTGGAATCATGGCGTATGCCGACGCCGACGCCGGGCTCGCCACGCAGTAACGGCTCTGTGACGCCGGGCGGGATTCCGAACGCCCGGCGCAACCAGCGGCGGATTGCCGACTTTCCTCCTTCGAGCGCCGCATCCTCGGGCGGCGCGGAAGTCGACTTCGGGGGGAGTCCTTGAAAAAGCACCAGACGAGCGCACCCCTGCCGCTCACCGATACGCTGTCACCGGGTATTCCGCTCGATCAGATCGGTCAGAAACTGGCGTCGTTCTACGATGATCTGGTCACCGAGGGTGTGCCCGAACACCTCGCGGCCCTGGTCCGCCGCGTGCGGCAGAACGAGGGCGACGAGGCCGCCCTGGGCGCGCCGAGCGTCGTGGCGGCCGAGGCCGGTCCGCCGCGTCTCGCGCTCGTCGTGGAGGACGATCCCGAGATCCGCGCGCTCGCCGAGACCCTCTTGGAGGAAACCGAACTCGACGTGGTCGGGTGCGACAGCGCCGAGGCCGCCCTGTCGGTCCTCCAGGCGCGCGGGGGCGACGTCGCCCTCGTCTTCGCCGACGTCCGGCTGGCCGGCGAGATGGACGGCCTCCAGCTCGCCCGCGCGGTGGCGACCCTGTGGCCCCGGGCCCGTCTGGTGATCACCTCGGGCCACGGCATTCCCCGCCCCGAGCTGCCGGCCGAGGCCGTCTTCATCGCCAAGCCGTGGCGCCCCCTCGACGTGCTGGTCGAGGCCGAGCGCGCCGCCGCCGACCCGGCCCCGCCGGTGGTCTGAGGCGTTCCGCGCGGCCGGGCCCGGCCCTTGCATCGCCGGTGACCGCGTCGGCGCGAGCCCGGAGCCTGCGACTTGCCGATCCTCTCCGTCCGCCACCGCACGGTCTACCGGTACCGGCGTCCGGTCGCCTTCGGCGAGCACCGGATCATGTTCCGGCCGCGCGACAGCTACGATCAGCGGCTGATCGCGGCGACCCTCGACATTGCCCCGGAGCCGGCCGCCCTGCGCTGGCTGTTCGACGTGTTCGGCAACTGCGTGGCGGTCGCGACCTTCGACACCCGCGCCGAGACCCTGACCTTCGACTGCGGCATCACCCTCGACCACACCCCGGAGCACGCGCCGGTCTTCCCCCTGGCGCCGCACGCGACCCACTACCCGTTCGGCTACGGCGCCGAGGACATGCCGGACCTCGCCCGCTCCATCGAGCGGCAATGGCCGGACCCGCGGCACGAGGTCGATGCCTGGGCGCGGAGCTTCCTGCCGCCGCAGGGCCGTATCCCGACGCAAGAGCTGCTGGCCGCGATGACGCGCAGCGTGCGGGCGAACTTCACCTACCTCGCCCGCTCCGAGAAGGGCGTGCAGGACCCGCTCACGACCCTGCGCACGAAGCTCGGTTCGTGCCGGGACTTCGCGGTGCTGATGATGGAGGGCGTCCGGGCGCTCGGCATGGCCGCCCGCTTCGTCTCCGGATACCTCTACAACCCGCGCAACGACCGGGCGCGCCACGTCGGCGGCGGCTCCACCCACGCCTGGCTGCAGGTCTACCTGCCGGGCGCCGGCTGGGTCGAGTTCGACCCGACCAACGGCATCGTGGGCAACCGCGACCTGATCCGCGTGGCGGTGACCCGCGATCCGGCCCAGGCCGTGCCGCTGCACGGCTCATTCTTCGGCCTCGCCAGCGACGATCTCGGCATGCGCGTCGACGTCGACGTGGTGGAGCTGCCCGCCGACGGGCCGGCGGCCCGAACCGTGCAGGGGCCGGAGACGTCCCTGGCGCGTTGAGTTCGCGCGCACCCGGACCCGGAACGAGCGTGCGTGGCGACTCCGCGCGGACGGCGACAGAGCAAGGTGGCCCCGATGAAGATCAGGACCGGTTTCGATATCGCTTTCACGCTGTCGCAGCCGACACCGATGATCCTGATGCTGAGCGTCCATCCCTCGCGGATCAACGACGTGCTGACCCCGCACGCGATCGGGTTCGATCCGCCGCTCGAGGCGCGGACGTACCGGGACGGCTTCGACAACATCTGCCACCGCATCGTCGCGCCGCCCGGTCAGCTGACCATCGCGGCCGACTTCACGGTCGAGGATTCGGGCGAGCCCGATCCGGTCGTGCCGGACGCCCGGCAGATCCCGGTCCAGGACCTGCCCGACGACGTCCTGATCTTCCTCCTGGGCTCGCGCTACTGCGACACCGACAAGCTCTCGCAGACCGCGTGGTCCCTGTTCGGCGGCACGCCGGAGGGCTGGGCCCGCGTCCAGGCGATCGTCGACTACACGCACGAGCGGATCCGCTTCGACTATCAGCGCGCCGACGCGACCCGGAGCGCGCACGACGCCTTCATGCAGCGCGAGGGCGTGTGCCGGGACTTCGCGCACCTGGCGATCACCCTGTGCCGGTGCATGAACATCCCGGCGCGCTACGCCACCGGATACCTCGGCGATATCGGCGTGCCAAAGGATCCGGCGCCGATGGACTTCTCCGCGTGGTTCGAGGTCTTCCTCGCGGGCCCAGAGGGGCCGCGCTGGTACACGTTCGACGCCCGCCACAACCGGCCCCGCATCGGCCGCATCGTCATGGCCCGCGGCCGCGACGCCACCGACTGCGCCATCTCGACCAACTTCGGCTACGCCCACCTCGCGCGCTTCGACGTCCACACGGACGAGGCCCCCTGAGCCGCGCACGCGTTCGTGATATCGCGCACCGCACGGCCAAGCCGGCCTGCGTATTCCGCCGGGCAGCAAATTCCGGGCGGAAGTATGGAACTGCCAGCCTATGCTCACGCTTGTAATGGCAAAGGTTATTGCACAGGTAGGCCACTCATGAAGACCACGGTCACCGCACTCGCCGCGCTCCTCGGCGTGTCTGTTCTTGCCGCCACGCCCGTCCTCGCCGCTTCGTCGTACGATCCCTTCGGCACGGATAGTGCCGACGAGTACTACTCCGATCAGGGACAGTACGGTTACCAGGGCTCTTACGCCCCGGGCTACGGCCAGGGCGTGCAAGCCGCGCCGCAGGCGCAGGTCCAGCCGATCCCCCGCGAGATCGTCGCGTTCAACGCGCCCTACGCGCCCGGCACGATCGTGGTCTCCACCGCCGAGCGGCGCCTGTACTACGTGCTCGGCAACGGTGAGGCGATCCGCTACGGCGTCGGCGTCGGCCGTCCGGGCTTCAGCTGGAGCGGCACCAACAAGATCACCGCCAAGCGCGAGTGGCCGTCGTGGACGCCCCCGAAGGCCATGATCGCCCGTCGTCCCGACCTGCCGCGTTACATGGCGGGCGGCATCGAGAACCCCCTCGGCGCCCGGGCCATGTATATCGGCAGCACCGAGTACCGTATCCACGGCTCCAACGAGCCGGACACGATCGGTCAGGCGGTCTCGTCGGGCTGCATCCGGATGACCAACGACGACGTCACCGACCTGTACGAGCGCGTGAAGGTCGGCGCCAAGGTCGTCGTCCTGAACTGAGCGCGCGGCGCGGGATCACCCGCGCCCCTAGCCCGCCTGTGCCGCACGGGCCGCGTCATCCCACCCGGGGGCGCGGCCCGTCGCGTGTGCGGTCGCCTGCGCGGGGCTGCGCCTCAGGGAACGACGCGGCCGACGGCCGTCTGCGGCGGGCTGAACGACGCGATCGGCATGTCGCAGAAGCAGCGCACGCCGAGGGGCCGCGGCCCCGGCAGCGGGCAGGAATACGGCTTCGGGCCGGTGATTCCCTGCTGGACGGCGTCGCAATTGTAGCCGACCGGGGCGCGCTGCGCCCGGCGCGGGACCGGCCGGTAACCGCCGTCGTAGCCCGGATCGTCGTAGTACTGGGCGAAGGCCGCGCTACTCGGAGCGACGGCGGCGAGCGCCAGGGCGGCGACCGCCAGACGGAGAGGTCCACGCAGGCCGGATCGGCCGGAAACAGTGAGGCGCATCCCTGAACCCTTCACTCGGCGCGGACCCAACGCGTCCGCCCGGCGGCTCTCGGCGGCAATACCGGCGAAAACGAGACGGCCCGCCCCCGGATCGGGAGCGGGCCGCGGCCCCGTTCGTCGGTGCGAGCGTCAGTGCGACGCGCGCTCGGCGGCGTCCTGGGCGTTCTGGGCCGTCTGCTTCGCGGCGTCCTGGCCCTGCTCCATGGCCTTGCGGGCCTCGTCGGCACCCTGCTGCATCGCCGACTTGGCGCGCTCGGCGCCCTGCTGCATCGCGCTCTGCGCGAGGCCGCTGAACTCCTTCGCCTGGGCCTGGATGGCGGCGAACTGGCTGCGGACGAACTCGGCCTGGTGCTGCATCGCCTCCTGCATGTCCCTGGAGCGGACGAGCTTCTGGGCGAGGTCGAAGGCCGCGTTCACGTTCTGCTCGGCATACTCGAAGCCGCGCGAGGACGCGTCCAGCGCGTTGGAGCGCGCCAGCTCGGCCGAGCCCTGCACGGTGTCGGCGGTGCGGCGAGCCGCGCCGATGAAGCTGTCGAACGCCTTCCGGGCCTGCTCGACGCTCTTCTCGGCGAAGTCGCGCATCTCGGCCGGAACTTCGTAGTTCGGGGGGTTGCTCATACGTCGTCTCCTCTCTTCATTGGCCTGTGGATGGCGCTTTGTGCGGTGCACAATAACTGATTCGCCGCCATATGCCACCCGCGCTCACGGCGTTAAGGTTGACATAACGTAAACGTGTGACGGTTGCGCCGAGAGTCCAGCGCCGTGGCGCGGGGGAGTTTACAATAGGGCTACGGTCGCGCGCGTTTCTCGGGCAAAGCGGGACCGTTGAGCGTCAGGATCGCGTTAGGGTTCGAGGTCGCGGGCTTTGGAGACGACAGTGACACCGACGGCCGCTGCAGCCCCGCCCGGGCTGGGGACTGCCTTCGCGACCTGGGAGCGCCTGCCCGCGCTGGCGGCCGCGCTGGGCGCGCGCGACGCCGTGCATCTCGTGATCGATCCGTCGGAGGCCCGGATCCTGTCCGCGTCCGAAGCGGCGGCGGGTCTCGCCACGGTTCTGGACGGCCCGGCCCTCGCCGACCTGACCCGGCAGATCGCGACCGCGGTGGCGGGCGACGCCGCGCCCCGCCTCGCGCGCCTGCGCCTCGATGTCCGCCGGATCGCGCCGCCGGTCCTGTGCTGGCTGGCGCGCGGCGCGCAGGACGACGGCCGGCCCGCGATCCTCGTCGTGCCGACCGCGCCAGTGGCGGCTGGCCGCGCGCGTCCGATCCGCCCGCTCGATCCACCGGTCGACGCGCCCGCCGGGCATCCGGTGGCAGCGCGGGCGCTTCCCCAGGAGCCGCAATCGCCTCCGGCGACGCCGCTCCGGCGCGACGACCGCTTCCTCTGGCGCCTCGATGCCGCGGGTGTCCTGACGACCCTCACAGGCCCGGAGGCGCTCGCCGGGCTGGTCGGGCAGCGCTGGCGGGATCTGGCCGAGAGCGGGCGCCTCTCCGGCGCCGACGCCGTGCTGGCGGCCCTGCGCGACCGGCGCACCTTCCGCGGGGAACCGGCGGTCCTCGATGCCGGCACCGGGGCGTTCCGGGTCGACCTGTCCGGAGCCCCGCTCGGGCGGGGCGACGCGGCCTTCTCGGGCTTCGGCGGCTTCGGCCTGATCCGCAGCGCCCCGCCCGGCAGCCCGAGACCAGTCGCGACGCCGGAGCCGATCCCGGGGTCCATGCCCGAGCGCGTTCCCGAGCGCGTTCCCGAGCCCGTGCCCTCCGCGACGCCGGAGCCGGCAAGGTCCGAGGTTATCAAGCCCGCTGCCGTCCCGGCCGGGACCGGCGACGCCGCGATCCCTGTCGCGATTCCTGTCGCGGTCGACGCGGATCCCGTCGCCGCGCCACTGTCGAACGACGAGCACGCCGCGTTCCGCGAGATCGCCCGCGCGCTGGGCGCCCGCTACGCCGGTGACGAGGCCGGATCGGGGTCGCCCCGGACCGCGGGAGGGGCGGTGATGCCGTTCCCGGCGCCGCAGGCCGGTCCGGCGGAGACCAGCGCGACCGCCGCGGATCCCGATGTCGAGACCGGGACGGCGGAGGCCGAGCCGGTCGCCGACGCGCCGCCGTCCCCGGAATCCGATCTCCTCGGCGGATTGCCGGTGCCGGTGCTGGTCCATCGCGACGGAGCGATCGTCGCGACGAACCGCGCCTTCCTCGATCTGACCGGCCACCCCGACCTGCCGAGCCTCGCGCGCCTCGGTCTTCCGGGATTGCTGCCCGGCCTCCCCCCGGCGGAGACGGTCGACCCATCCGCGCGCCGGACGACCGTCGCGACGGCCGACGGCGGCGCCCGTCCCGTCGAAATCCGGGCCGGCGCCCTCCCCTGGTCGGGCGCGACCGCGACGTGCCTGGTCGTGCGCCCGGTCGAGGACGCCGACGTCGCCGACGCCCTCACGGCCGAGCGCCTCGCCCGCGCCGCTGAGACCGAGCGGACGGCCAGCGCCGAGGCGACTTTGGACGCGCTGGAGACGGGCGTCGTCACGGTCGACGGGGCCGGGCGCATCGTCGCGCTGAACCGCGCGGCGGCCGGCCTGTTCGGCTGCGATCCGCGCGAGATCGTCGGCAGCAGCTTCGTCACGCTCTTCGACCGGGAGAGCGTCCTGACGGTCGCCGATGCCCTGAGGGGCACCGCCCCGGGGCGGCGGATCGTGCGCATCGACGGCGCTCCGATGTCGTTGACCGTAGCGGCGACGGCGAGCCGGCGCGTGGCCCAGATCGCCCGAGCCGAGGACGAGGCCCTCGCGCGGAGCGCGGAGGGCGGCCCGGAGCCCGCGCCGGGCCGCGCCGATGCCCTCGACCGGCTCGGCTGCGCCGTCCGCGAGCCCGTGTCCGGGATCGTCGACCTGGCCGGCGCGATGCTGAAGGAACCGTTCGGCCCCCTCGGCGACGCGCGCTACCGGGGCTGCCTCGCCGAGATCAAGGCCTCGGGCGAGGCGATGCTGGAGCGCGTCGGGAAACTCCTGGACCTCGCCGCCGTCGAGGCCGGCGCGCTCCACCTGGAGCCGCGCGCCCTCGACCTCAACGACGTCGTGGCGAGCTGTGTCGCCCAGCTCCAGGCGGAGGCGGCGCGGGGGCGCATCGTGATGCGGACGAGCTTCTCGACCGATATCGGCGACCTGGAGGCCGACGAGCGCTCGGTCAGCCGCGCGGCCAGCTTGGTGATCGAGAACGCGATCCGACGCTCCACGGCCGGCAGCCAGATCATCGTGTCCACCGGGTCCGCCGAGCGGGCGGGGATCGCCGTGCGGGTGCGCGAGACCGGCGCCGGCCACGCGCCGCGGGCGGCAGCGCCGCAGGGCGATGTCGAGGACGGGCTGGCGCTGCCGCGGGCGCTCGTGGAGGCCAATGGCGGGCGCCTGCAGCTCTCCGCCCGACCGGAAGACGGCACGCTCGTGGAGATCATCATGCCCGCGCGGCGGGCGGCCAACGGCTAGGGGTGAGCGCCCCCCACCCCCGCGGGGCGGAAACAGAGGGCCGCCGGTGACAGCGGGCTCGGGCGCGCGCGCTTGACAGCGCAGCATCGAAGCCCCAATCAGCCCTTACATTGCGCCCAATCTATTCACGGGAATTGAGCTGCGCAGGAGCGCGCCAAACTGCGATGATATCGTCCTCGTAGATTGGCGGCTACGTTACTTTGGAAGTCCTGGCTGCGCGGCGGAGACCGCGATACGATCGGGCGCCAAAACAGGGATGGGACGCCATGGTAGGCAAGGTGATCGAGGTTCAATCCGCGTGGCGCGAGGGTGCGCACGTGGACGATGCCAAGTACCGGGAGATGTACGCGGCTTCGGTCGCCGATCCCAACGCGTTCTGGGCCGAGCACGGCAAGCGCATCGACTGGATGAAGCCGTTCTCGACGGTGAAGAACACCAGCTTCGAGCCCGGCAAGGTCTCGATCAAGTGGTTCGAGGACGGCAAGACCAACGTCGCCCATAACTGTATCGATCGCCATCTCGAGACCCGCGGCGACCAGACCGCGATCATCTGGGAAGGCGACAACCCCGACGAATCCAAGCACATCACCTACCGCGAGCTGCACGCGCAGGTCTGCCGGATGGCCAACGTCCTGCGCAACCGCGGCGTCGGCAAGGGCGACCGCGTCACGCTCTACATGCCGATGGTCCCGGAGGCCGCCTACGCGATGCTCGCCTGCGCGCGGCTCGGGGCGATCCACGCCATCGTGTTCGGCGGCTTCTCGCCGGATTCCCTCGCCTCGCGCATCCAGGGCTGCGGCTCCAAGGTGGTGATCACCGCCGACGAGGGCCTGCGCGGAGGCCGCAAGGTGCCGCTGAAGGCCAATGTCGACGAGGCGATCAAGCGTCTCGGGACCGACCTCGTCGACCACGTGATCGTCGTGCGCCGCACCGGCGGCAGCGTCGCCATGGAGGCGGGCCGGGACGTCTACTACGACGAGGCCGCCGAGCAGGTGACGGACGAGTGCCCCGCCGTGGCGGTGGAGGCCGAGCACCCGCTCTTCATCCTCTACACCTCCGGCTCGACCGGGCAGCCGAAGGGCGTGGTGCACACCACCGGCGGTTACCTCGTCTACGCGTCGATGACGCACGAGTACGTCTTCGATTACCGCGAAGGCGACGTGTACTGGTGCACCGCCGATGTCGGCTGGGTCACGGGCCACAGCTACATCGTGTACGGGCCGCTCGCGAACGGCGCCACGACGCTGATGTTCGAGGGCATCCCGACCTACCCGTCGACCTCCCGGTTCTGGGAAGTGGTCGACAAGCACAAGGTCAACATCTTCTACACGGCGCCGACCGCGATCCGCTCGCTGATGGGCGGCGGCGAGGGGCCGGTGAAGAAGACCTCGCGGCAATCGCTCCGCGTGCTGGGCTCCGTGGGCGAGCCGATCAACCCGGAAGCCTGGGAGTGGTACTACAACGTCGTCGGCGACCAGCGCTGCTCGATCGTCGACACGTGGTGGCAGACCGAGACCGGCGGCATCCTGATCACCCCGCTGCCGGGTGCCACCGCCCTGAAGCCGGGCTCGGCGACCCGGCCGTTCTTCGGCGTGAAGCCCGAGATGGTCGACGCCGAGGGCAAGGTCCTGGAGGGCGCCTGCGAGGGCAATCTCTGCATCGCCGATTCCTGGCCGGGCCAGATGCGCACGGTCTACGGCGACCATGAGCGCTTCGAGCAGACCTACTTCTCGACCTACCCGGGCAAGTACTTCACCGGCGACGGCGCCCGCCGCGATGCGGACGGCTACTACTGGATCACCGGCCGGGTCGACGACGTCATCAACGTCTCGGGTCACCGGATGGGCACCGCCGAGGTCGAGTCGTCCCTGGTCGCCCACCCGAAGGTGGCCGAGGCCGCGGTGGTGGGCTACCCGCACAACGTGAAGGGCCAGGGCATCTACGCCTACGTGACCCTGAACGACGGCGAGGAGGGCGACGACGCCCTGCGCAAGGAACTCGTGACCTGGGTCCGCAAGGATATCGGGCCGATCGCCTCGCCGGACCTGATCCAGTTCGCGCCCGGCCTGCCCAAGACCCGCTCGGGCAAGATCATGCGCAGGATCCTGCGCAAGATCGCCGAGGACGATTTCAGCTCGCTCGGCGACACCTCGACGCTCGCCGAGCCGGCCGTCGTCGACGACCTGATCGAGAACCGGCAGAACCGGGGCTGATCGCACCCGCGCCGCCCCGGCGGCGCGGGTTCGGACCGGGGCGGGTGCCGGGGCGGCGCCCGCTCCCAACAAGAACCACGAGTCTCAACGCGAAGAACCGGGGGGCCAGAGCAGGCCCTCGCGGGAGGAACACCCATGAGCGGCACGACACTGAACACCCGAGGGCGCGCGGCGCCCCCGGGACCACGCCCACGCGAGACCGCCGCCGATCCGCAGGTCGAGCGGATCGCCCGGACACCCGAGTTCCAGCAGCTCGTTCACGAGCGCACCCGCTTCGCCTGGATCCTGACGATCCTGATGCTGGTCGTCTATTTCGGCTTCATCGGCCTGATCGCCTTCGACAAGTCGCTCCTCGCCGTGAAGGTCGGCGGCACCGCCTCCCTCGGCCTGTTCGCGGGCGTGTTCGTGATCCTGTTCGCCTTCGCGCTCACGGGGGTCTACGTCGCCCGGGCCAACACGCGCTTCGACGCGCTGAGCGAAGCCCTGAAGCGGAGCGTGGCCCGATGAACCGCCTCCTCCTCGGCCTGACGCTCGCCACGATCGTCGCGAGCGCCGCCTACGCGGCCGGCCCGGATCTCGGTGCCGTCGCGCAATCGGCCACGAACTGGCCGGCCATCCTGATGTTCCTGTTCTTCGTGCTGCTGACGCTCGGCATCACCTACCGGGCGGCCAAGGGCACCAAGTCGGCCGCCGACTTCTACGCGGCGGGCGGCGGCATCTCGGCCGGCACCAACTCGCTGGCGATCGCCGGCGACTACATGTCGGCGGCCTCGTTCCTCGGCATCTCCGGCCTCGTCTACACCTCGGGCTTCGACGGGCTGATCTACTCGACGGGCTTCCTGGTCGGCTGGCCGATCGTGCTGTTTCTGATCGCGGAGCGCCTGCGCAACCTCGGCAAGTTCACCTTCGCCGACGTGGCGAGCTTCCGCCTCGACCAGACCGCGATCCGCATCATCTCGGCGGTGGGCACCCTGGTGGTGGTGGCCTTCTACCTGATCGCCCAGATGGTCGGCGCGGGGAAGCTGATTCAGCTCCTGTTCGGCCTGCCCTACCTCTACGCGGTGATCATCGTCGGCGTCCTGATGATCGTCTACGTCGCCTTCGGCGGCATGAAGGCGACCACCTGGGTGCAGGTGATCAAGGCCTGCCTGCTGCTCGGCGGCGCGACCTTCATGGCCGGCGCGGTTCTGTACAAGTACGGCTTCAACCCGGAATCGCTGTTCGCCAACGCCGTTCAGGTCCACCCGAAGGGCGACGCGATCATGGCGCCGGGCGGTCTGGTGTCGAACCCGGTCGAGGCGATCTCGCTCGGCGTCGGCCTGATGTTCGGCACCGCCGGGCTGCCGCACATCCTCATGCGGTTCTTCACGGTCTCGGACGCCCAGGCCGCCCGCAAGTCGGTGTTCTACGCCACCGGCCTGATCGGCTACTTCTATATCCTGACCTTCATCATCGGCTTCGGCGGCATCGCGCTGCTGATGTCGGACCCGGTCTACTTCAAGCTCGGTCCGGCCGGCGCGTTCGACAAGCTGAAGGACATGATCGGCGGCACCAACATGGTGGCGGTGAACCTCGCCAACGCGGTGGGCGGGCCGTACTTCCTCGGCTTCATCTCCGCGGTGGCCTTCGCGACGATCCTCGCGGTCGTCGCCGGGCTCACGCTCGCCGGGGCCTCGGCGATCAGCCACGACCTCTACGCCCAGGTGATCGCCCGCGGGCGCACCACCGAGAAGCACGAGGTCAACCTGTCGAAGATCTCGGCCGTGGTGATCGGGATCGTGGCGATCTACCTCGGCTACGTGTTCGAGAACCAGAACGTCGCCTTCATGGTCGGCCTCGCCTTCGCGGTGGCGGCGAGCTGCAACTTCCCGGTGCTGGCCATGTCGATCCTGTGGCGCGGCACCACCACCTGGGGCGCGCTCGCCGGCGGCCTCGTCGGCCTGCTCGCGGCGGTCATCATGGTGGTTCTGTCGAAGGCCGTGTGGGTGACCACGCTGGGCAATCCCGCCCCGCTCTTCCCCTACGACAACCCGGCGCTGTTCTCGATGCCGCTGGCCTTCGCGACGATCTGGATCGTCTCCCTCATGGACAAGTCCCGCCGGGCCCAGCGCGAGCGGGCCGCCTTCGAGGCGCAGTACGTGCGCTCCGAGACGGGCATCGGGGCGGCCGGCGCGCACGCGCACTGACGGCCTTCCGAAGCATCGAACAGGCGGAGGGCGCGGCGCGAGCCGCGCCCTTCGTCGTTCCGGTGACAACTGCGTACGCGCCCATGTTGATGGGGGTCTTCACGATCGCTTTACCGGTTGACCGCTCCGATCGGTGCGATAACGCATAGGTGATCTGCGCCGTGCGCAGAACCGCCCGGGAATCGGGCCGGTGAGCGGGCGATCCGTGTCGCGGGCCGCCCAAATGCGTCTGGGAGGACCTGTTTCATGGCTGTGGCAACCGCGAGTGCGCGGACAGGGGACGCCGCGAGGCCGATGACGTCGGCCGAGAAGCGGGTGATCTTCGCGTCCTCGCTCGGCACCGTGTTCGAGTGGTACGATTTCTATCTCTACGGCTCGCTGGCGGCGATCATCGGCGCGCAATTCTTCTCGGCTTACCCGCCGGCCACGCGCGACATCTTCGCCCTGCTGGCCTTCGCGGCCGGCTTCATCGTCCGCCCGTTCGGCGCCCTCGTGTTCGGCCGCGTCGGCGACCTCGTCGGCCGCAAATACACCTTCCTCGTCACGATCCTGATCATGGGTCTGTCGACCTTCATCGTCGGCATCCTGCCCAACGCGGCGACCATCGGCATCGCGGCCCCGATCATCCTGATCGTCCTGCGCCTCGCCCAGGGCCTCGCGCTCGGTGGCGAGTACGGCGGGGCGGCGACCTACGTGGCCGAGCACGCCCCCAACGGCCGGCGCGGCTTCTACACGAGCTGGATCCAGACGACCGCGACCCTGGGCCTGTTCCTGTCGCTGATGGTGATCCTGGCGACCCGGACCATCACCGGCGAGGCCGCCTTCGCCGAGTGGGGCTGGCGCATCCCGTTCCTGGTCTCGGTGCTGCTGCTCGGCATCTCGGTCTGGATCCGCCTCCAGCTCTCCGAATCGCCGGCCTTCCAGAAGATGAAGGAGGAGGGCAAGACCTCCAAGGCGCCGCTCACCGAGGCGTTCGGCCAGTGGCGGAACGCGAAATTCGCGATCATCGCCCTGTTCGGGCTCGTCGCCGGCCAGGGCGTGGTCTGGTACACGGGCCAGTTCTACGCGCTGTTCTTCCTGCAATCGATCCTGAAGGTCGACGGCTACACGGCCAACCTGCTGATCGCGTGGTCGCTGCTCTTCGGCACCGGCTTCTTCGTGGTCTTCGGCTGGCTGTCCGACAAGATCGGCCGCAAGGTCATCATCCTGGCGGGCTGCGCGATCGCGGCGGCGACGTTCTTCCCGATCTTCAAGGGGATCACCTCGACGGCCAACCCGAAGCTCGAGGCGGCGATCGAGAACGTGAAGGTGACGGTGACGGCCGATCCGGCCGCCTGCGGAACCCTGTTCAACCCGGTCGGGACCCGGGTGTTCACCCAGCCCTGCGACCTCGCCCGCGACTTCCTGTCGAAGTCGTCGGTCCGCTACTCGACCGCCCCCGGCGCGGCCGGCCAGCCCACCACGATCCGGGTCAACGACACCGAGATCCCGTACCCGCAGGGCGGCAACGTCGAGGCCAACAAGGCCACGACCGCCGCGCTGCAGGCCGCGGGCTACCCGAAGGCCGGCGACCCCGAGATCGTCAAGATGTCGAACCCGTTCGACATCTTCCGGCCGCAGGTCGCGCAGGTGATCGGCCTGCTGTTCATCCTCGTGCTCTTCGTCACGATGGTCTACGGCCCGATCGCCGCCATGCTGGTGGAGCTGTTCCCGACCCGGATCCGCTACACCTCGATGTCGCTGCCCTACCATATCGGCAACGGCTGGTTCGGCGGCCTCCTGCCGGCGACCGCCTTCGCCATGGTGGCCCAGACCGGCGACATCTATTTCGGCCTCTGGTACCCGATCGTCATCGCGGTTGCGACAGTGATCATCGGCGTGTTCTTCGTTCCGGAGACCAAGGATCGCGACATCTTCGCCGACACCTGATCGGCGCGAGCCGGCCGGACCGAGGTCCGGCGCGTGTCAGAGACGCCCAGGCAGCTCGCGCTGCCTGGGCGTTCTCGTTCGTACGGCACGACGCGGCCGTCCCCCTTGTGTCGAGCCTGCAACGCGGGGGCGAAATAGCGACCCGTGCGGTTCCTCACGGATTGCGTTTCGTCTGATCCTATACGGATGTGTCAAGTATCGAGGCCCGGCGGAAACAGGCCTCCACCGAACGGATCCGGAGCGTCAATTGTCCTGGTTCAAACTTTTGATGTTGCGAGAGGCGACTTATTGCAACTGCAAGTAATCTGACCGGCGCCCCTGAGCTCATCGAGGGCGCGCCCGTCACCCGAGCCTGGACAAGATTTAACCTGCCGACAATCGGCCCGGTGGAACCCGATGCGGTACGAGCCCGTATCGGCTTTCCCTCCGCACCGGGCTCCTGGGATATCGAACGTGAACACCGTCCTGACACTTCTGCGCAGTCAGCCCGGCACGAAGCCACCGCTTCTCCTTGTGATTACCTGGTCCCTCGTCGCCGCTGGGCTCTGGATCCTGATCAACGGGTACGCCGGACGGCTGGTCTGGTGGTGGTGATGCGCCTCACCGCCCCCGATCGCTCTCGGGATACCCGGTGAGATAGGCGCCGAGGAGATACCCCGCCTGATGCGCGGTGAGATATCCCAACACGATCAGGACGCGCAGCAGGTCGATCCCGTAGACCGACACGAAGATCGTCGTGGCGGTGAACAGGATCACCGACGAGGTCAGGGCGAGGATGATCACCGAGTAGGATCGGCCGAGAAGCCATCCCACGAGAAACAACAGCGCTGCGACCACCATCTCGTCACTCGACCCGGAGCTGTTCCAGGAAGTTCTTCACGCGAGCTTCCGGCGCATTTCCCTGCGATGATGGCGTGCGGCCGAGAAAATTTCAACCCACGGCGCAGACACCGCGCCTATTCGACAAGTTTGGAATATTACACCCGTAATGTTGCACCAAAGATAGTTTTCCCGGACGCCGACCATTCATTGCCGAGCTTGGTCGAGCACCGCGTCTGTTCAAGGCAATGCTGGGCGGAAGCGGCCGCTCGGCAAACAATCGACCCGGCCGATCCGATCGCGGCGTATCGTTAACGCGGCGCGGCGGCGCGAGCGCGGGCGTTCCGGGGCGTCTTGACCGGTGCGGCCGCCCCCGAGGTGGCGCGCCGTCCCGGAGGGCGGGAGACGGCCCGCCGGCTCAGTGCCGGAAGTGGCGGTGCCCCGTCAGGACCATGGCGAGACCGGCCTCGTCGGCCGCCGCGACCACGTCCGCGTCGCGCATCGAGCCGCCGGGCTGGATCACCGCGGTGGCGCCCGCCTCGGCGGCCGCCATGAGGCCGTCCGCGAACGGGAAGAACGCGTCCGACGCCACCACCGAGCCGACCGCGAGGCTCTCGGCCAGCCCGAGACGCTTCGCCCCCTCGGCGGCCTTCCAGGCGGCGATGCGCGAGGAATCGACCCGGGACATCTGGCCCGCGCCGATGCCGACCGTGGCGCCGGCCTTCGCGTACACGATGGCGTTCGACTTCACGTGCTTGGCCACCCGGTAGGCGAACCGGAGATCGGCCAGCTCGGCCTCGGTCGGCGCGCGCTTGGTCACGACCGTGAGCGGCATGTCGTCGACGACCGCCGCGTCCCGGCTCTGGACCAGCAGCCCGCCCGCGAGGGTCCGCACGGTCTCCCCGCCGGCCCGCGGGTCTGGCACGCCGCCGGCCAGCAGCAGGCGCAGGTTCTTCTTGCCGGCCACGATGGCCGCCGCCTCGGGCGTGGCGTCGGGGGCGATGATCACCTCCGTGAAGATCTCGACGATCCGGCGGGCCGCCTCGGCGTCGAGGGTCCGGTTCAGGGCGACGATGCCGCCGAACGCGGAGGTCGGGTCGCAGCTCAGGGCCCGCTCGTAGGCCTCGAGCAGGCTCGCCCCCTCGGCGACGCCGCAGGGGTTGGCGTGCTTGATGATGGCCACGGCGGCGGTCCGGGCCGGGTCGAACTCGGCCACGCACTCGTAGGCGGCGTCCGTGTCGTTGAAGTTATTGTAGGACAGCTCTTTGCCCTGGAGCTGGCGGGCGGTGGCCACGCCCGCCCGGACCTTACCGGGGGCGCGGTAGAAGGCGGCCGACTGGTGGGGGTTCTCGCCGTAGCGCAGTTCCTGGCCCAGGGAACCGCCGAAGGCCCGGAAGCGGGCCGGCGCCTCGGCGCCGAAGCGGCCCGCCATCCAGTTGGCGATGGCGGCATCGTAGGACGCGGTGCGGGCGAAGGCCTTCTGCGCCAGGCTCCGGCGCAGATCCGCGCCGAGTGCGCCGTCCTGCGCCTCGAGGGCGGCGAGGACGCCGGCATAGTCCGAAACGTCGGTGACGACGGCGACGTCCGCGTGGTTCTTGGCCGCCGCGCGGATCATCGCCGGGCCGCCGATATCGATATTCTCGATGCAGTCGGCGTCGGACCGGTCAGCCGCGATGGTCGCCTCGAACGGGTAGAGGTTGACCACGAGGAGATCGATGGCGCCGATGCCGTGGGCGGCGAGCGCGGCCTGGTGCTCCGGGTTGTCGCGGATGGCGAGCAGGCCGCCGTGGACCGCCGGGTGCAGCGTCTTGACCCGGCCGTCCATCATCTCCGGGAACCCCGTCAGGTCGGCGACCTCGGTGACCGGCAGGCCGGCCTCCTGCAGGGTCCGGTGGGTGCCCCCGGTCGAGACCAGCGCGATGCCGCGGGCGTGGAGCGCCCGGGCGAAGTCGACGAGGCCGGTCTTGTCCGAGACCGAGAGGAGCGCGCGGGAGACCCGCACCTGATCGTGCGCCATAGCTTCGTGCCGAAAGTTCGAGATTTTCCGGCGCGGTAGCATGGAAACGGTGAGCCCGGCCAGCCGGCCCTGTCCGGAGACCCGTCAGGGCGCCACGCCGCGCAGGGGCGCGGAGGCCCGACGCTCGAAGTTCCACCGGACTTCCACATCGTCGGATACCCGCAGATGAAGGACGATCTGGTCGGTCCGGCGCGGTCCGGTCAGGCCCGAGAAGTAGACGCTCTCCTCGATGGCGATCTCGGCGTTCTCGGCGCTGAACACCCAGACCTCCCCGAGCGCCGAGGCGAGTTCCAGCCCCTCCGGGACGCTGCGCACCGCGATGCCGGGATGCAGGTGAAAACGGATCGCCACGTCCTGCGGGCGCAGCCGCCGCCCGCGGCTGAGCCCCTTGCCCTGGCGCAGGAAGGCGTCGCGGCCCTCCAGGCGCGCCGTCGCGTGGAAGAGCTGCCAGCGGCGCTCGTGCACGATGCCGAATTCGGGGGCGTAGCCGTTGTGCCGGGCAGCGAGGACGACGCTGTCGGCCTCCTCGGCCCGCTCGGCCGCCACCGCAGATGGACCGCTCAGCACCACGGGCCCGCGCCGACCGATCAGCCAGTCCGCCAGCAGCCGCTCGCCCCACCACCCGGTGCGGGTGAGGAACCGGCAGGATGAGGCGTGGGCCACCGAGGCCGTCGAATGGGCCGGCGTCGAGCGGGCAAGGAGGCGCAGATCCGCGCCGCTGGCCGGCAGGCCGCAATTGACCACGATGCGCTGCGGCCCGCTCGACATCTCGAAGGCGAGGCAGCCCGCACCGGCATTCACCGCGTAGGGCAGCGGCGGGCTGGCACCGACATCGGCGACGATCACCACCCGGCCGCCCTCCAGGCGCTCGTAGCCCGAGTTCGGCGCGTGCATCAGCGGGCGGGCGAGCGCGCCGTCGTAGACCAGCAGGGTCGCGAGATGGTCCGCGTCCGTGGCGCCCATGCCGTTGAAGTGGCTCAGCGAGGCATCCGGGTGGCGGAGCAGTCGCAGCAGCGGCAGCATCCGGTCGACCGCGCGCAGGAGCGCCAGCGGCGGCTCGACGCTGCGGCTCAGGTAGCTCTGCCGCAGCGGCAGGAGGTCGAGGAGCAGCTCCATGGCGTAGCGCGGGTCGCGGGAGCGGTGGCCGCCGTCGGTCAGGATCTGCCGGTCGAGCTCCCGCGTCAGGATGCGGGTCGCCCGGCGCAGGATCGGCTGGATGCCGTCGCAGCACAGGCCGGCGTAGCAGAGCGCCACCGCGGCGTTCAGGCGCCATTGCGGCGGCACACCGCGCCGGAGGTCGCGCTCGAGCTGCTGGGCGTTGCGGCCGATCGCCTTGAGGAAGTTCTGGTAGAAGCCGTGGTCGGCACCCTCCAGAACGAGGGGCGACTGGCACAGGAACGAGATCAGCCGGCGCGCCGCCACCGGCGTCTGGCGGGCGAGCGCCGCGTCGCCGCGGCCGGCGATGAAATCGGCCACGAAGGCGCGGGCATTGGCGCGGGCCAGCGCGGTGTCGGCGGCGCGCAGGTGGCGCAGCCAGCCGAAGCCGTAGAGCTCGTCGGCCCATTCCGGCGACGGTGCCGCGTAGTCGAAGGGCGAGCCGCCGCTCGCCGCGAGCGACCGGCCGGCGAAGACGAACAACCC
The DNA here is from genome assembly GCF_021398735.1 of Methylobacterium oryzae. Lineage (NCBI taxonomy): Bacteria > Pseudomonadati > Pseudomonadota > Alphaproteobacteria > Hyphomicrobiales > Methylobacteriaceae > Methylobacterium > Methylobacterium oryzae. The sequence continues at coordinate 1,478,031 of NZ_CP090349.1, read as the reverse complement.
GGCGTAGATGTCGTCCGCGAAGGTCGCGTCGGAGGTGCGCAGGTCCTGCGGCGCGATCACCAAGCCGGCGACCCGCATCCGGGCGAGGATGTCGGGCGGGGCTGTGACGCTGGCGCCGGCGGCGCGGACCGCGCGCGCGGTCTCGCGCGCGACGAGCCGATAGAAGCGCCAGCGGTCAGGCCCCCAAGCCACGCGATCTCCGAGCTACGCGTTCTGAAGGCCCCAAGGCCTTGAGCCCTCGCGCACGAGGATCGGCTGGCACCCGTTTCGTAAGGCTAGTGGGGGCCTCTTAACCGGCGGTTTACGCTATGTCATGTCCGACGCCGTGAAGGCGAAGGATCGCGGCGGCGCGCCCTCCCGGCGGGTTAGCCCGGCATCAGCGCGGCGTCGAACGCCTTCAGGTTCGACCGCATCAGGTCGAGATACGTCGCGGCCGGGCCGTCCGGCGCCGAGAGCGCGTCGGAATAGACCTTGCCGCCGACGCGGGCGCCGCTCTCGCGGGCGATCTGCTGCATCTGGCGCGGGTCGCTGATGTTCTCGAGGAACACCGCCGGCACGCGCTCCTTCCGGATCTGGCGGATGATCGCGGCCACGTCCCGCGGGCTCGCCTCGCTGTCCGTCGACACGCCCTGCGGCGCGATGAAGCGCAGGCCGTAGGCCGCCGCGAAGTAGCCGAAGGCGTCGTGGGTCGTGATGATCCGCCGCCGCTCCGGGGGGATGCGGGCGATCGCCGCCCGGACGTCCCGCTCCAGCGCGTCGAGCTCGGCGAGGTAGGCGGCCGCCGCCGCCCGGTAGGCGTCGGCATGGGCCGGATCGACCTTGGCGAGGCCGTCCCGGATGTTCGCCACGTAGGTCCGCACGTTGGCGACGTCCTGCCAGGCATGCGGGTCCACGGCGTGGTCGCCGTGTCCGTGTCCGTGGTCGCCGTCCTCGTGGGCGTGCTCGTCCTGCGCGGGGATCGGCTTCACGCCCGCGGAGGCCACCACCACGGGGGCGCGCGTGCCGGAGGCCCGGATCAGCCGGTCGAACCAGCCCTCCAGCCCGAGGCCGTTGACGAACACGATGTCGGCTTCGGCGAGCTTGCGCGCGTCGGCCGGGGACGGGCTCAGGCCGTGCGCGTCGGAGTCCGGACCGACCAGCGTCGCCACCGTCACGTGCGATCCGCCGACCTGCCGGACGAGGTCGCCCAGGATCGAGAAGGTCGCCACCGCCCGCACCGGCCGCTCCTGCGGTGCGGCCGAGACCGGCCCCGCCGACCCGAACCACAGGGACAGGATCGCGAGCGCCGCGATCCGGAATGTTCTCGCCACGCGCCGCACCGCTCCACCTGCCGCAACCCCGTCGCGCCTGCCACTAATGTAACATTGTTACATACACAAGCGGGATACACGGAAGGTGCCCTATGCGCGGCGTTGGGCGCCGCCGCGGGCCGCGGCGACGTCCCGAGCGTGAGACGGAGATTTCCATGACCCGACCTTTGACGGCGGCCATCCTGGTGACCGGGGCGCTCGGCCTCGGGCTCGCCGGCGCGGCGGTCGCGCGCGATCACGGACCTGAGGGCTTCCGCGGGCACGGCCGCTGGAGCGCGCTGACCCCCGAGGACCGCGCGGCCTTCACGGATGCCCGCATCGCCGCCCTGCATGCCGGTCTGAAGCTCAACGCCGACCAGGAGAAGCTGTGGCCGCCGGTGGAGACGGCGATCCGCGACATGGCCAAGCTGCGCCAGCAGCGCCGCGAGGCGATGCGCGACCGGCCGAAATTCAGCGACGACGCCCCGGCGGCGCTGCGGGCGATGGCGGACGCGGCGAGCGCGCGGGGCGACGCCCTGCGCAAGCTCGCCGACGCGTCCCAGCCGCTCTACGCCAGCCTCGACCAGGACCAGAAGCGGCGCGCCATGATCCTCGCCCGACCGATGGGCCCGATGGGCGGTCACGGCATGCGGGGCGGCTGGCACCGGGACCGCGGTGACGATCGCGGCGACGATCACGGGCCGCGCGGCGACGGCCGCTGAGCAAAAGCCTTGATCCGCGGCGGCGGCGGCGGCAAACCGCAGCCGCCGCGCATCCTGCCCCGGGGCGGCACTGATCCGACCCGGTAGGTCTCATGGCGCGCCTTCCCGGCGACACGGCTCCCCTCCTCGCCCGGCTCTGGCGCACGTGGCTGTACCCGCACCGGGCCACCCTGGCGGTGGTGCTGGTGCTGATCGCCCTGGTCGGCGGCTCGACCGGGCTCTACCCGGCGCTGATCAAGGCCGCCTTCGACGCCTTCGACCGCAAGGACGCTGTCGCCATCGCGTACGGACCGCTGGTGGTGATCGTCGTCACGGCCACGCGCGGCTTCGCCCTCTACGGCCAGACGGTGCTGACCAACCGGGTGGTGACCCGGGTCGAGACCGACATGCAGGCGGCGCTCTACGGGCATCTCATCGATTCGGACCTCGCCCAGCTCAACCGCGAGAGCCCGGCGGCGCTCACCCAGCGCTTCACCACCGACTTCGCCTTCATCAAGGAGGCGCTGACCCGCATCTCGACGGTCCTGCTCCGAGACATCGCGATGCTGATCGGGCTCGTGGCGGCGCTGATCTGGATGGATCCGGTGCTGACCCTCGTGGCCGGCGTCACGGTCCCGTTCGTGGCGGGACCGATCGGGCGGATCGGCCGGAAGCTCCGGCGGGTCTCGACCTCGACCCAGGAACAGATGGGCGCCACCGCCAGCCTGATCTCCGAGAGCCTGCAGGGGGCCCGGGTCGCCAAGGCCTACGCGATGGAGACATACCTCAAGGGCCGCGCCGCCGAGGCCCTCGACGAGGTGCGGCGCCTCAAGATGAAGGCCGCCAATGCCCGCGGCCGCCTCGACCCGCTGCTGGAGATCGGCGGCGGCATCGCGGTGGCGGGCGTCCTGGTGCTGGTCGGCCAGCGGGTCCTGGCCGGCGAGAAGACCGTCGGCGACTTCACCGGCTACGTGGCGGCCCTGCTCCTCGCCGCCCAGCCGGCCCGGGCGCTGGGCAACCTCAACGCCATCCTGCAGGAGGCCGCCGCCGCGCTGCGGCGCTACTTCGACGTCATGGACGAGAGTGCCACGATCCGCGAGGCGCCGGAGGCCCGGCCGCTGGCGGTGACCGGCGGCGCGATCCGCTTCGCCGACGTCCGGTTCCGCTACCGGCCGGACGCGCCGGCGCTGGAGGGCATCGACCTCGGGGTCCCGGCCGGATCGGTGACGGCGCTCGTCGGGCGCTCGGGCTCGGGCAAGTCCTCGCTGCTCAACCTCGTTCCGCGCCTCTACGACGTCACCGGCGGCGCCGTGACCATCGACGGCCAGGATGTCCGGGACGTGACGCTGGCTTCCCTGCGCGCCGCGGTGGCGGTCGTCTCGCAGGAGGTCGTGCTGTTCGACGACACGATCGCCGCCAATATCGGCTTCGGCCGACCCGGGGCGACGCCCGCGGAGATCGAGGCGGCGGCCGAGGCCGCCGCGGCCCACACCTTCGTCTCGGCCCTCCCGGAAGGCTACGGGTTCCGGGTCGGCCCGGGCGGCGGCCGGCTCTCGGGCGGCGAGCGGCAGCGGGTGGCGCTGGCCCGCGCCTTCCTCAAGGACGCGCCGATCCTGCTCCTCGACGAGGCGACCTCGGCCCTCGATTCCGAATCGGAGCGGCTCGTCCAGGAGGCGCTGACCCGGCTGATGCGCGGCCGCACCACCCTGGTGATCGCCCACCGGCTCTCGACCGTGCGCGACGCCGATCAGATCGCCGTGATGGAGGCGGGCCGTGTGATCGAGACCGGGCGCCACGACGACCTGCTCGCCGCCGGCGGCGCCTACGCGCGCCTGCACCGTCTGCAGCTGTCGGAGCCCGCGACCGCCGAGTGAGGCGCCGAGTGACTCGCCGAGTGACTCGCATGTGCGGCGACGCCGTCATGCGCCGGCTCCGTAGATTCGCGCGCCGGAGCGCGCCATAAGGGCCTCAGTCGATGAGGACCACACCGTGAGCGACCTGACGTTCGAGATCCAAAGTCATCCGGCCCCGCGGACCGCCGAGGAGCGGGCCGCGCTGATGGCGAATCCTGGCTTCGGCAAGGTGTTCACAGACCACATGGTGGTGGCGCGCTACACCGCCGGCCGCGGCTGGCACGACGCGCGGATTCAGGCGCGCGAGGCCATCCCCCTCGATCCCGCCGCCGCGGTGCTGCACTACGCGCAGGAGATCTTCGAGGGCCTGAAGGCCTACCGTACCGCGGACGGCGGCGCCGCCCTGTTCCGGCCGGAGGCCAACGCCCTGCGCTTCCGCCGCTCCGCCGAGCGGATGGCGATGGCGCCCTTCCCGGAGGACGCCTTCGTCGAGGCGATGCGCAGGCTCGTCGAGATCGACCGCGCCTGGATCCCCGACACGCCGGACGGCAGCCTCTACCTGCGCCCGTTCATGATCGCCAGCGAGGCCTTCCTCGGGGTCAAGCCGGCCTCGGAATACCTGTTCGTGACGATCGCCTCGGCCGTCGGCTCCTACTTCAAGGATCCGACCGGCACCGTGACGGTGTGGGTCTCGGAGCACTTCACCCGCGCGGCCCCGGGCGGCACGGGCGCGGCCAAGTGCGGCGGCAACTACGCGGCGAGCCTCGCGGCGCAGTCGGAGGCGGCGTCCCAGGGCTGCGAGCAGGTGGTGTTCCTCGACGCGGCCGAGCGCCGCTACGTCGAGGAGCTCGGCGGCATGAACGTCTTCTTCGTCTTCGAGGACGGCACGCTGGTGACGCCGCCGCTCTCGGACAGCATCCTGCCCGGCATCACCCGCGACTCGGTGATCACGCTGGCGCGGGAGGCGGGCCTGACCGTGAAGGAGGAGCCCTACACGATCGACGCGTGGCGCGCCGACGTGCGGGAGGGGCGCCTGACCGAGGCCTTCGCCTGCGGTACCGCCGCGGTGATCACGCCGATCGGCACCGTGAAGGGCCGGGAGGAGAGCTTCACCATCGGGAACGGCAAGGCCGGCCCCGTGGCCCAGCGGCTGCGGAGCCTGCTGGTGGACATCCAGCGGGGCAATTCCAATGACGCCCACGGCTGGTTCCAGAAGATCTTCTGAGAACCGGCGTCCGCCCGCGGCCGTGTGGTCGGGGTCGGGACTGCCGGGTTCGCCGCGAGGACCGGGCAGGCGTCTGCCCGGTCCACGCCCTCGTCCCGAGGTCGCGGCGGGCGTTGCGGACGTTTCGGGCGGTCTTCAGCGGGGCGCGCGGTGACGGATACGGCTGCCGCGCGCGTGACGGACGCGTCGGTCCACTCTCCCGAGCCGCCCATCGGCCCCTGGAACCCGGTCGTCCGGTCCGATCTGCCGTCCGCCTTCCTGCCCCTCGTGACCGTCTACCGGCCGGAGCACGTCGAGACGCCGCTCCGCGACGCCCTGGACCTGAGCGACCTCTGCGGGCTGCCCGCCCGCCAGCTCACCCGGTTCCGGGCCGGGCGCCTCGTCGTCCACGAGGTCCTGATCCGGGTGATGTCGGATCTCTCCGTGCCGGTGGGCGAAGTCTACGCCGATCTCGGCGTGAACTTCCGCGCCATCGTCGCGACCATCCTGCGCGAGGGCATCGAGCCCCGCCTCGCCGAGGTCGAGTCCGCCCTCGACCGAATCCGCGCCGAGGCCGACGCGGTGCTCGCCCGCGAGATCGCCGCCATCCTGCAGGAGAGACCTCCCCCGCCGCCGCCAGAGCCGCGCTGGCTCGACCGCCTGCTCGGGCGCCGCCCGCCGACGGTCCAGGCGCCGCGCGAGGATCTCGCGACCCGGGCCCTGCGCCATCTCGAGAGCTGGCAGCGACGCGCTGCCGAAGCCGGCGACGCCCTGGAGATGGCCGCCTGCGAGGCCCTGCGCGCCGTGGTGTCGGGCCTCATCGCGCGGCAGAATGCGGTCATCCGCGACGCCGCGCTGCTGCGGACCATCGCGGGGACGCTGGTCTCGAACGGCTACGGCAGCCGGCGCGTCGGCGAGCAGATCGAGCCCTGGATCGACGCCGTCGTCGAGGCGCAGCGCTACCGGCGGCTGGCGCCGCAGGATCATCCGGTGGTGATGAACGTGAAGGGCGCCTCGGCGTCCGGAAAGAGCACGATCCGCCCCTACCAGCTCGGCCTCGCCAGGCGGCTGGGCATGGCGTGGTCGGACTTCGCGGTGATCACCCCCGACGTCTGGCGCAAGTACCTCCTCGACTACGACAGCCTGGGCGAAGCTTCGCGGTACGCCGGGACGCTGACCGGCTACGAGGTCGAGATCATCGACATGAAGCTCGACCGCTACGTCACCCGCAAGGCGGCGGAGCGGCGGATCTCGAACCTGCTGATCGACCGGTTCCGGTTCGACAGCTTCCAGGCCGACGCGGGCTCGGACGGCGGCGGCCAGTTGCTCACCCGGTTCGGCGACCGCGTCTACATGCAGTTCATGGTCACGCCTCCGGCCGACACCGTGGAGCGCGCCTGGAAGCGCGGCGAGCTGTTCGGCCGCTACAAGGCCGTCGAGGACCTGCTGGCCCACAACGTCGAGGCCTATACCGGCATGCCGCGCCTGTTCTTCAACTGGGCGCTTGCACGAGACAAGCAGGTGGTCTGCGAGTTCCTCGATAACAGCGTGCCGCTGGGCGAGCGCCCGCGCACCATCGCGTTCTGGGCGGACGGAACTCTCAACATCCTCGACGTGAAGGGGCTGATCGACATCGACCGCTTCCGCAAGGTCGACATCTTCGCCCCCGGGCCCGACGCGGTGTTCGACGGCGCCGACCTCTCGGCCTCCGCCAACACCAGCTTCCTGCGCGAATGCCTGCGCCGGATGGCGGTCGTCCGCTTCGTTCAGGCCGAGACCGGCCGGGCCTTCATGCGTCTCGACCGCGGTCGGATCACGGCGCTGGATCCGGGAACCCTGGCGGCGGTGAAGTCGGGGCCCGATTGGGAGGCCGCCTGCGCCCTCATCGGCTTCCCGGCCGACCCGGCCTCGATCCCCGCCCTCGACGAGATTCTGAGCCCCGCGGAGGCACCGACGCTCGGTGCCTGGGGACCGATTCCTCCGGCCGGGCAAACGGAATAATATCGCCGTCCTGACACTTCACCCGGTCCGTCTCACCCTGGTATATTGCATACCTAGAACGGATGTGCATGATCGTCGGGGCACGAGAGACGCCGCCAGAGCAAGGCCGCGCCGCCCAAGAGAGAGGCTCAGGGATGGAACGCCAGGATTCGCCTTCGGCGAAATGGTGGCAGCTCGCCTTCGGCGTGATCTGCATGGCCATGATCGCCAACCTTCAATACGGTTGGACCCTGTTCGTGGACCCGATCGACCAGCGCTACCATTGGGGCCGCGCGGCGATCCAGCTCGCGTTCACGCTGTTCGTCGCCACGGAGACCTGGCTGGTGCCGGTCGAAGCGTGGTTCGTCGACCGCTACGGTCCGAAGATCGTCGTCGCCTTCGGCGGCGTGATGATCGCCCTCGCCTGGACCATCAACGCCTACGCCGACAGCCTGGCGATGCTCTATCTCGGCGCCGTCGTCGCCGGCATCGGTGCGGGCTCGGTCTACGGCACCTGCGTGGGCAACGCGCTCAAGTGGTTCCCGGATCGCCGCGGCCTCGCCGCCGGCGCCACCGCGGCCGGCTTCGGCGCGGGTGCCGCCATCACGGTGGTGCCGATCGCCCGCATGATCGCGTCGAGCGGCTACCAGGACGCGTTCCTGTACTTCGGCATCGGCCAGGGCGCCGTGGTGCTGGCCCTCGCCTTCCTGCTGCGCAAGCCGTCGACCAACACGCCGGTCCAGCGCAAGAAGACCCGCCTGCCGCAGACCAAGGTCGACCGCAGCCCCCGCGAGGCGGTGCGCACCCCGGTCTTCTGGGTCATGTACGTGATGTTCGTGATGGTCGCCTCCGGCGGCCTGATGGCGGCGGCGCAGATCGCCCCGATCGCCCACGACTTCCAGGTGGCCGGCGTGCCGGTGAGCCTGTTCGGCCTGCAGATGGCGGCGCTGACGCTGGCGATCTCGCTCGACCGGGTCTTCGACGGGTTCGGCCGGCCGTTCTTCGGCTACGTCTCCGACAACATCGGCCGCGAGAACACGATGTTCATCGCCTTCTCGACGGCGGCGCTCGCGGTGATCGTGCTGCTGACCTACGGTCACGTCCCGATGGTCTTCGTCCTGGCCACCGCGGTGTATTTCGGGGTCTTCGGCGAGATCTACTCGCTGTTCCCGGCGACCTGCGGCGACACGTTCGGCTCCAAGTACGCCGCCAGCAACGCCGGTCTGCTCTACACCGCCAAGGGCACCGCGGCCTTCCTCGTCCCCTTCGCCAGCATCCTGTCGGCGGCCTACGGCTGGTCGGCGGTGTTCACGCTGATCATCGTCCTCAACGTGACGGCGGCGGCGCTGGCGATGTTCGTCTTGCGCCCGATGCGGGCCCGTTACCTCGCCTCGGAGGACCAGCCCGCGGCGCTCGGCGCCCAGCCGATCCGGGCGGCCTGATAGGCCCCCCGCCCCACGACGTCGCGCAAGCGACGCCCGACCTTCGCGGATCTCCCGCCCTCCCCCTCCTCGGGAGTGTGGGGGATCCTCCAGCTAGCCGGCGCCGAGAGCCGCCCGTACAAACCGATCCTCCGGGAGATACCGTGATGACCGCAGTCGCCAAGATCGTCCACACCACCCCCGAGGTCGAGGCCGAGCCCGATCTGACCGACGGCTTCCACCTCGTCATCGACGCGCTCAAGCTGAACGGCATCGACACCATCTACGGTGTCCCGGGCATCCCGATCACCGATCTCGGGCGCATGGCCCAGGCCGAGGGGATGCGGGTGATCTCGTTCCGCCACGAGCAGCACGCCGGCAACGCCGCGGCGATCGCGGGCTTCCTCACCCAGAAGCCGGGCATCTGCCTCACCGTCTCGGCGCCGGGCTTCCTCAACGGCCTGACCGCCCTCGCCAACGCCACCACCAACTGCTTCCCGATGATCCTGATCTCGGGCTCCTCCGAGCGCGAGATCGTCGACCTGCAGCAGGGCGACTACGAGGAGATGGACCAGCTCGCCATCGCCAAGCCCCTGTGCAAGGCGGCCTTCCGGGTGCTGCACGCCGCCGATATCGGCATCGGCGTCGCCCGCGCCATCCGCGCGGCCTGCTCGGGCCGGCCGGGCGGCGTCTACCTCGACCTGCCCGCCAAGCTGTTCTCCCAGGTGATGGACGCCGAGGCCGGCCAGAAGTCGCTGGTCAAGGTGATCGATCCGGCGCCTGCCCAGCACCCCGCCCCCGAGGCGATCGCCCGGGCGCTCGAGGTCCTGAAATCCGCCAAGCGGCCGCTGATCGTGCTCGGCAAGGGCGCCGCCTACGCCCAGGCCGATGACGCCATCCGCGCCCTCGTGGAGACCAGCGGCATCCCCTACGTGCCGATGAGCATGGCCAAGGGCCTCCTGCCCGACACCCACCCGCTCTCGGCCGGCGCGGCGCGCTCGACGGCGCTGAAGGACTCGGACGTGGTGCTGCTGGTCGGCGCCCGGCTGAACTGGCTGCTGTCGCACGGCAAGGGCAAGAGCTGGGGCGAGCCGGGCTCGACCAAGTTCATCCAGATCGACATCGAGCCCCGCGAGATGGACTCGAACGTCGAGATCATGGCGCCGGTGGTCGGCGACATCGCCTCCTGCGTGCAGGCGCTGCTCGACGGCATGGGCCAGGGCTGGCAGCAGCCCCCGTCCGACTGGATCGAGACGCTCAAGTCGAAGCGCGAGGCGAACGTCGCCAAGATGGCGCCGAAGCTCATGAGCAACGCCTCGCCCATGAACTTCCACGCGGCGCTCGGCGCGCTGCGCACCATCGTCAAGGAGCGGCCGGACGCGATCCTCGTCAACGAGGGCGCCAACACCCTCGACCTCGCCCGCGGCATCATCGACATGTACCAGCCGCGCAAGCGCCTGGACGTCGGCACCTGGGGCATCATGGGCATCGGCATGGGCTTCGCCGTCGCGGCCGCCGTCGAGACCGGCAAGCCAGTGCTCTGCGTCGAGGGTGACAGCGCCTTCGGCTTCTCCGGCATGGAGGTCGAGACGATCTGCCGGTACGGCCTGCCGGTCTGCATCGTGGTGTTCAACAACAACGGCATCTACCGCGGCACCGACACGGATCCGACCGGCCGCGACCCGGCCACCACCGTGTTCGTGCCGGATTCCCGCTACGACAAGATGATGGAGGCCTTCGGCGGCGTCGGCTACCACGTCACCACGCCGGACGAGCTGACCCGCGCGGTCAACGAGGCGATGAACTCGGGCCGCCCGGCCCTCGTCAACGCCGTCATCGACCCGGCGGCCGGCAGCGAGAGCGGCAACATCGGCAGCCTCAACCCGCAGAGCGGGATCAAGAAGAAGAAGTGAGGGCGAGCCCCTCGCGAGATCTCTGATCCCACACCATCGAAGCTGGGCTCGCGTGTCGAGCCCGGCTCTTTGCCTTGACGAGAACGGCGTCGCGGATCCGCGCGGGACGGTGTTCCGCTGAAGCTCCCGGCCCCCGGGAGACCTTCCCCGCACCGTCATCGCGAGCGAAGCGAAGCGGCCCGGGCCGGCGCGGTCCAGTTCCGCGCGGAGCGCGGGGATGGCTTCGCCGCGCCCGCAGTGACGGCGCCGGATCCGTCATCCGTTCGGTGACGGTGCATCCATGATCGATCCCGACCTCGCCGGCCGCCTGCACTTCCGCCACCGGCTCCCCACCGAGGAGCCCCTCCCCCCGGGCCGGCACGACCTCGGCCTCTTCGCCGAGCGCGACGCGGTGCTGGTGGTCCCCGAGGGCCTCGATCCGCGCCGGCCCTGCCCGCTCGTGGTGCTGTTCCACGGCGGCGGCGGCAGCGCCGAGCGCATCCTGCCGATGCTGGAGGCGCACGCCCGGACCGAGCGCTTCCTGCTCCTCGCGCCGCAATCCCTGTTCCCGACCTGGGACATCGTCATCGCCGGCCACGGGCCCGACCGGGAGCGCGTCGCGGCGGCGCTGGGTCACGTCGCCGACCGGTTCCTGCTCGATCCGCAGCGGCTCTGCTTCGCCGGCCATTCCGACGGCGGCAGCTACACGCTCTCGTCGGGGCTCGCGAACGGCGACGTGGCGAGCCACCTGATCGTCTCGTCGGCGGGGTTCCTGTCGGTGCACCTGCAGGTCGGCGCCCCGCGCATCTTCCTGTCGCACGGGACCCAGGACGAGCAGATCCCGATTGACCGGAGCGCCCGGGTCCACGTGCCGGCCCTGCGCGAAGCCGGCTATCCCGTGACCTACGTCGAGTATGACGGACCGCACGCCCACCAGCCGGCCGTGGTGGCGCAGGCGGTCAGGTTCTTCCTGGCGGATCCGCCCGCCGAGCGCTGAGGGTCAGGCCAGCGCGGCCCGGGCCGGCGCGCGGGCGCGGATCGGCGCCTCGGGCGCGTCGGCCTCGGACAGGAGCGCCGGGATCAGGTCGGTCTGCGAGACGATCCCGACCAGGCGGCCGTCGTCGTCGACCACCGGCAGGTGGTGAAGCCCCGCCTCCGACATCCGCGGCACAAGGGCGGCCACGGGCGTGTCGGGACCGACCGGCTCGACCGCGCTCATGATGTCGGCCGCGCAGCCGTGGGGGGCGCGGCCGCGCTCGGCGGTGAGGCGCAGGCGGCGGCCGAGACCGAGGCGCGGCCCGTTCCGGTCCCAGGCGGCCTTGTCGAGCAGGTCGGTCTGCGTGACGATGCCGAGGACGCGCGCGCCCTCGTCGGTGACCGGAAGCGCCTTGATGCGGTGACGGCGCAGCAGCCGCATGGCCTCGGAGAGCGGCGCGTCCGGCGCCACCGCGATCACGTCGCGCGACATGATCGCCGCGCAGGTGATCGGGCCCGAGCGGCGGCCGTAGACCCGCATCTGCACGCGCCGCAGGATCTGCTCCAGGTCGCCCCGATCGACGTCCAGGAGCTGGTCGAAATCCTCCAGCGCGGCGTCGAGGTCCGAGGCCCGGAAGCCGACCCGGGCGTCCGAGGGCGGATCGGCGGTCCGGGGCCCGGCCGGGCGCAGGTGCGGGTAGGCGCGCCCGGTGAGGTTGTTGAACAGCAGGGCGGTGGTCAGCAGCAGCAGCGAGTTGACCGCCACCGGCCACAGCACGAAGCCGTAGCCCAGCTCCCGGATCGCCGGGCCGCCGAGCACCGCCGTCAGCGCCACGGCCCCGCTCGGCGGGTGCAGGCAGCGCAGGGCCATCATCAGCGCGATCGCCACCCCGATGGCGCAGGACGCCGCCACGAACGGGTCGCCGATCCAGGCCGCCGCCGTGACACCGACGAGCGCCGCCACGATGTTGCCGCCGAGGATCGACCAGGGCTGCGCCAGAGGGCTTGCCGGCACCGCGAAGAGCAGCACCGCCGAGGCGCCCATCGGGGCGATCAGCACCGGCAGGGCCTCGGCCGGGACGGAGACCCGGCAGACGAAGCCGGTCGCCAGGATGCCCACGAGGGCACCGGCCGCCGAGCGCAGGCGCTCGCGCTTGCTGACCGGGGTCAGCTCCGGCAGGAAACGGCTGAGGAATGCGCGCATCGGATCCGGGGCTCGCACGTGAAAAGGACGGCGCCCCGGGGAGCGCCGTCCTGTCTCAGGGTCGCTGAAGTCGGGCGGTCCTTATCAGACCGCGCGGGCCTCGTGCATCGCCCGGATCTGCTCCTGGGTGTAACCCAGGTCTGCGAGCACCTCATCGGTGTGCTCGCCGAGCAGCGGCGACGCCTTCACCTCGACCTGCATGTCGGAGAACTTGATCGGGCTTCCGACGGTCAGGTACTTGCCGAGCTTCGGGTGCGCCACCTCGACGACGGTGCCGCTCTCGCGCAGGGACTTGTCCTCGGCGATCTCCTTCATCGACAGCACCGGCGCGCAGGGGATGTCGTAGGTGCGCAGGATGTCGACCGCCTCGAACTTGGTCTTGTCGGCGAGCCACTCCTCGATCGTCTTGAAGATGTCGAAGATCTTGTCCTGGCGGGCGCGCGGCGTGTTGTAGCCCGGGTCGGTGATCCACTCCTCCTTGCCGAGCGCCTTGCAGATCGGCGCCCAGGCGTGGCCCTGGATCGTGAAGTAGATGTAGGCGTTCGGGTCGGTCTCCCAGCCCTTGCACTTCAGCACCCAGCCCGGCTGGCCGCCGCCGCCCGCGTTGCCGCCGCGCGGCACCACGTCGGAGAACTCGCCGTGGGGGTACTGCGGGTACTCCTCGAGGTAGCCGAGCGCGTCGAGGCGCTGCTGGTCGCGCAGCTTCACGCGGCAGAGGTTGATCACCGAGTCCTGCATCGACACGGCGACCTTCTGGCCCTTGCCGGTCTTGTTCTTCTGGTGGAGCGCCGTGAGGATGCCGATGGCGAGGTGCATGCCGGTGTTGGAGTCACCGAGCGCGGCGGCGCTGACGGTGGGCGGCCCGTCCCAGAAGCCCGTGGTCGAGGCGGCACCGCCCGCGCACTGGGCGACGTTCTCGTAGACCTTCAGGTCCTCGTAGTGGTGGCCGTCCGAGAAGCCCTTCACCGAGGCGAGGATCATGCCCGGGTTCAGCTCCTGGATGCGGGCCCAGGAGAAGCCCATCCGGTCGAGGGCGCCGGGTCCGAAGTTCTCGACCATGACGTCGGAGTCCTGTATGAGCTTCTCGAGGACTTCCTTGCCGGCCTGGGTCTTGGTGTCGAGGGTGAGCGAGCGCTTGTTGGAGTTCAGCATCGTGAAGTAGAGCGCGTCCGCGTCCTCGACGTGGCGCAGCTGCGTGCGGGTCACGTCGCCGGCGCCGGGGCGCTCGACCTTGATCACGTCGGCGCCGAACCAGGCGAGGAGCTGCGTGCAGGCCGGGCCGGCCTGGACGTGGGTGAAGTCGATGATCTTGATGCCTTCCAGCGGCTTGCTCATTGGGCGTTCTCCCTGTGCGGTTCGGTGATCGGGTCCTTCGGATCGTCCGGCGGGCTCAAGGCGCCCGACGGGCCGGATCCGAGGAAGCTTCGAGTTCGGCGACGCGCTGGCGCAGGCGCTTCTCCTCGGCCCAGCGCTCGGTCTCGTCGCGGATCACGGCGACGATCCCGGTCACCCGGTCGGAGGCGTCCCGCACCATCCCCACCGTGAAGGCGATGGAGAGCTGGCGGCCGTCCTTGTGGAGCGCCGGCACCCTCAGGGTCTCTGCCCCGTAGCGGGTGACGCCGGTGCGCATGGTCTTGGCGTAGCCGTCCCAGTGGCGGCGTCGGTGCCGCTCGGGTGTGATCAGATCGAGGGTCTGGCCCAGAGCCTCGGCGGCGGTGAAGCCGAAGATGCGCTCCGCGGCCGGGTTCCAGACCGTGATGGCGCCGTCCGGATCGGACACCACCACCGCGTCGCCGATCGCCTCGGCCAGACCGTGGATCTCGAGGGAACCGGGCGCGGCCAGGGTCGGCCCGGTCGCCGTCATGGGCGCCACCCGGTCGGCGGCGCGGATGAGAGGTGGATCGCGGCAGTCCGGCGCCTTGTCATGGGGCGGCCCTTCCTGAACGTCACGCGCGGAAACGGCGGTAAAATTCCGGTCCCGCATCCTTGAAGGGCTGTCACCCGCCCTCTTCGGTTGGTATTTGGTATGCCAAATGGAGAATGGCGTCAACCGACGGGGTGACAGGTGGCACTTTTCTTCAAGCGGCCGGTGGAGCTTTCCGGGCGAAGCCGTCGGCCGACGCGCGCCGTTCGACCGCCGCCGCGCGACGCGGCAAGGCGCTCATGTCCTTCTCAGATTTGCCGCTTTCAGCGAGCAGGACTCCGCCCGTCAGGCAGCTCGGACCGGCGGTTCGGCACACCGCCCGGGAGACCATTTCGGTGATCCGTTTCGAGAAAGTCAGCAAGGTCTACCGGACGGAAGGCCACCGGCGGACCATCCTGGAACAGGTGTCGTTCACCCTGAAGCCGGGCGTGTCCTACGGCATCCTCGGCATCAACGGCGCCGGAAAATCCACCACGATGCGGCTGATCGCCGGCACCGAGGACGCGACGCGCGGCCGGATCCACCGCGGCCTCAGGGTCTCGTGGCCCCTCGGCTTCGCGGGCGGCTTCCATCCCAAGATGACCGGGCGCGACAACGTCACCTTCGTGGCGCGCATCTACGGCGAGGACCCGCGCAAGGTGCTCGATTTCGTCGAGGACTTCTCGGAACTCGGAAGCTACCTCGACGTGCCGATCTACACGTACTCGTCGGGCATGGGCGCGCGGCTCGCCTTCGGCATGAGCATGGCGATCCCGTTCGACTGCTACCTGATCGACGAGATCACCTCGGTCGGCGACGCGCGGTTCTCGAAGCGCTGCGACGAGGTCTTCTCGCAGCGCCGGAAGAACGCCGACATCATCATGGTCTCGCACTCCATGGAGACCATCCGGCAGTGGTGCACGCAGGGGTTGGTCCTGCTGAACGGTCGCGCGATCATCTACGAGGACGTGAACGACGCCATCGAGGTGTACCGGCGCCTCAACGCCTGACCGCGCCGGCGGCGGCCGGACCGCGACGACATGCTTTTGCCGCCTCGCCGTGCGAGAGACGGTCGCGGCGCCGGGTGCGGCGCGCGCGGGATCCCGGTAACGGGTCGACCTTCGAGGCCGGGGAGGCCGGGAATCAGACCATGAACATGGAGATCCGGAAGGCCGAGGGGCAGCCGGTCACGCCCGCGGACCGCCAGCAGGCGGTGAGCGAGTCGCTGCGGCAGATCGCGCGCATGTCGCGCTTCGCCGACCGCAAGAAGGGCATCCGGTCCTTTCAGGCCGACGCCAAGAACGATCCCTGGATCCCGATCCTGTTCGTCGTCTGCTTCCTGCTGCCGACGCTCGCCGGGGCGGCCTATTACGGCCTGATCGCCTCGGACCGCTACGTCAGCGAGGCGCGATTCGCGATCCGGCCGGCCATCGGCTCCGCCGAGAAGACGTCCTCGGAGACCGGCGGGACGAATTCCGGCATGGCGAACCAGATGGTGGCGCAGGACACGCTGATCACGCGCGAGTTCATCCTCAGCCGTCCGATGCTGGAGCTCCTCGAGGCGCAGCTTCCGCTGCGCCAGTGGTTCAGCAGCGAGTCCATCGACTACTTCTCGCGCTTCGATCCGGAGAAGCCGATCGAGAAGTTCGTCCGCTACTGGAAGCGGCGCGTCGGCGTCGAGGTCGAGGCCGGATCCGGCATCTTGTCGGTGGAGGTCGAGGCCTTCGATCCCCAGGAATCCCTCGCCATCGCCAAGGCCATCATGAAGGAGGCCGAGCGCAAGGTGAACGACCTCAGCGTCAAGTCGCGCGAGGATGCCGTCGCCGAGAGCACGCGGGAGCTGCGGCTCGCCGAGGAGCGCATGACCAAGATCCGCCTCGCGACGCGCGACCTGCGCAACCGCGAGGGCGTGCTCGACGCGCAGAAGACGAACGACATCAACGTCAAGATGATCGCCGAGATGCGGGCCTCGCGGATCAACCTCGCGCTCCAGCTCGCGATCGGGCAGCGGGACCTCGGTCCCGACGCCCGCCGGATCATCGACATCAAGCAGCAGATGAAGGACCTCGACGACAACATCGCCCGGATCGAGCGGCAATCCGCCAGCCAGGATCCGGAGCAGAAGCGCCTGCTCTCCGACGCGTTGACCAAGTTCGAGGTCTTGGAGAACGACCGCAAGAACGCCGAGAAGTACTATCAGCAGGTGCTGACCGCCCACGAGCGCGCGCGCATCATCGCGGCCCGGCAGATCGAGTTCTTCAGCCCGATCGTCGAGCCGGTGAAGGCCGAATCCTCCACCGAACCGCGGCGGCTCTTGATGATCGCGTTGATCACCGCGGGCGCCGGCGTCCTGTTCGGCGCCGCGATGTTCGCCCGGAAGATGATGACCTAACGCGCGTCCCGCCGGGTTCGCCCGGGACGGTCCGGTATCCTCAGCGGCCGGCCCCGGTGCCCCGGTCATCCGCCGCCGGGCCGATGGTGCCGCCGGTCCAGCCCTGGGCGCGCCAGCCCTCGGCGCGCTGGTCGAGATCGATCGACCCTGCCTGGTCGAGAATGGACAGGACGCGCTCGGCCCGGGACTCGTCGGCGCGCACCGTCACCAGGGTACCGCCGCGACGCACGCCCTCGGCGTAGGTCTCGGCCTCGTCGGCGCTGAGGCCCGCGGCGGTCAGGCCGCCGATCAGGCCGCCGGCCGCGGCGCCCACGCCGGCGCCCGTCACGGTGGCGACGAGCCAGCCCGCCGCCGCCACCGGCCCGAGCCCCGGGATCGCCAGGAGGCCCAGCCCAGCGAGCAGGCCGGCGCCGCCGCCCAGGACCGTGCCGACCGTGGCTCCGGTGCCGGCGGAATCCGCCGCGTCCACCGGTCGGGGAACGGCGGTCCCGGGCGCCCGCGGCGGGACCGCGGGCTCGTTGCGATTCGCGATGATGCTGATGTCCGCGTGGGGGATGCCGGCGGCCTCCAGCCGGTCCACCGCCCCCGCGGCGGCGTCGTAATCGTCGAACAGGGCGGTCAGGGCGCGCAGGGCCATCGAGCTCTCCCGGTATGTCCGGGCCTGGGCCCGGAGACGTGGCGGCGGCGCGGGCGGCCCGGACGCGGGCGCGGTCGGATGCCGGATCGACGCTCTCGCCGACCGATCAAGCGATCGCGGCGGCCCGGGTTCCCGCGAGCGCCGGCCCCATCTTAACGCCGCGCTAACCATCCGCTCGGCAGATCTTGCCGGGTACGTCCCGGGCCTGTCCCGGGCGAACGGCAGCGGATGGCAGCGATGGCAGAGACGGCGAGCGTGCCGGCACAGACAGGAGCGGCGGCCGTCCTCGGCCAGCTCGCGCTGCCGACGCGCGGCGATCTCCAGGCGCTGTCGAAGCGGTCGGACCTGCTGTTCGCGACCGGCGTGCTGGGGATCCTGGCGGTCCTCATCTTCCCGTTGCCGGCGATCCTGCTCGACCTGCTGCTGGCCGTGTCGATCATCCTGTCGGTCCTGATCATGATGACCGGCCTGTCGATCGACAACCCGCTGGAATTCACCGTCTTCCCGACGCTGCTGCTCATCGCCACGATGTTGCGGCTCGCCCTCAACCTCGCCTCGACGCGCCTGATCCTCGGGCACGGGCACGAGGGCACGGCGGCGGCCGGGCACGTCATCGAGGCCTTCGGCCACTTCGTGATGGGCGGCAACTTCGTCATCGGGATCATCGTGTTCGCGATCCTGATCATCGTGAACTTCGTGGTGATCACGAAGGGCTCGGGCCGCATCGCCGAGGTCGCGGCCCGCTTCACCCTCGACGCGATGCCCGGCAAGCAGATGGCCATCGACGCCGACCTGTCGGCCGGCCTGATCGACGAGAAGACCGCGAAGGCGCGGCGCGCGGCGCTCGAGGAAGAATCCTCCTTCTTCGGCGCCATGGACGGTGCCTCGAAGTTCGTGCGCGGCGACGCGGTGGCGGCCCTGCTGATCACCTTCATCAACGTGGTCGGCGGCATCATCATCGGGGTGGCGCAGCAGGGCTTGAGCTTCGGCGAGGCCGCCAAGAGCTACACCCTGCTGACGATCGGCGACGGCCTCGCGAGCCAGGTCCCGGCGCTGATCGTGTCGACGGCGGCGGGCCTGCTGGTCTCGAAGGCCGGCGTGCGCGGCGCCGCCGACAAGGCGCTCGGCAAGCAGCTCGCGCACTATCCCAAGGCGCTGGGCATGTCAGCCGCGGTGATGCTGCTGATCGCCCTCCTGCCCGGCATGCCGATGCTGCCCTTCGTCCTGCTGGGCGGCGGGGCCGGCTACGCAGCGTGGCGCATCAACAAGACCGCCAAGCTCGCGCCGCCGCTCGACGCCCTGGGCGCCCCGATGGATGCGGCCGCGGTCGCCGCGGCGAGCGCCGCCAAGGAGGAGACGGTCACCGACCTGCTGAAGCTCGACGACCTCAAGCTCGAGATGGGCTACGCGCTCCTCGCCCTGGTCAACGGCGAGGGCCAGGACCGGCTCACCGACCAGATCAAGGCCCTGCGCCGCCAGCTCGCCGCGGAACTCGGCTTCGTGATGCCGTCGGTGCGCATCCTCGACAACGTCCAGCTCGACGCCAACGCCTACGTGGTGCGGGTCAAGGAGATCGAGGCGGGCACCGGCCGGATCTTCCCGGGCCAGTTCATGGCGATGGATCCGATGGGCGGTCAGGTCCAGCTGCCCGGACAACACATGCTGGAGCCGACCTTCGGCCTGCCGGCAACCTGGATCGACGCGGCCCTGCGCGACCAAGCGCAGCTCAAAGGCTACACCGTGGTCGATGCCGCCACCGTCGTGTCGACGCACCTGACCGAGATCATCAAGGCCCACGTCTCCGAGCTCCTCAACCACGTCGAGGTCTCGAAGCTGCTGCGCGAGCTGCCCAAGGAGCACGCCGAGTTGCTCAAGGAGATCGTGCCGTCGCAGATCTCCACCACCGGCATCCAGCGCGTGCTGCAGTTCCTGCTCGCCGAGCGGGTCTCGATCCGCGATCTAGGGGCGATCGTGGAGGCGATCGCCGAGGTGGCGGGCGCGGTGAAGAACCCCCGCGACGTGGTCGAGCACGTCCGGGCGCGCCTCGGCCGGCAGATCTGCGCACAGTACCAGGACCCGAACGGCATGCTGCCGATCATCACCCTGTCGCCGGCCTGGGAGCAGGCGTTCATGGAGTCGATCGTCGGCGAGCGCGAGGAGCGCTACCTCGCGATGCAGCCCTCGAAGCTCAGCGAGTTCGTCAACACCGTGCGCGACCGCTTCGAGACGGCGGCGCGCCAGGGCGAGATGCCGGTGCTCGTCACCTCCGCCCAGACGCGGCCTTTCGTGCGCTCGATCATCGAGCGCTTCCGCCGCGAGACGCCGGTGATGAGCCAGGCGGAGATCCACCCGCGGGCGCGGCTGCGGACGGTGAACTCGATCTGAGGACCCAGGGGCCGCGACACCGGCGTGGGCAGACTCGTGCCGGCGCACGGGCCGAGGGAGCAATTACGGGATCGGCGCGCGCCGCGCGCAGACGAAGCGCGCGGGCGAAGCGATCCCGGGTTTCGCGGTGTGGCGCGCGGGGGCCGAGGCGGCGGCGTCACCCCCGCGTCGAGACGGCGGTCAGGCCCTCAGATCGCTTTCTGCTTGAGCTCCCGCTCCAACTCGTGCGCGTCGAGACCGGGAACGACGACGGGCGGTTCCGGCACGGCGGCCGCCTTGGGCCCGTGCGCGGCCGAGCCGATCGCCGCGGCCAGCCGCGAGCGCTCGAAGGCGATCACCACGATCACCGAGACCAGGGCCGGAAGCCAGAAGTAGAAGATCCGGAAGATGATCACCGCCGCGATGATCGCGTCCTTCTGCGCCTCGTCGGTGATGTGCATCGCGGTGATGAACACGATCTCGAACACGCCGAGGCCGCCCGGCGCGTGCGAGGCCAGCGCCACCGAGAAGGAGGCCAGGAAGATCGCCAGGACCGGGATGAAGCCCGGGTTCATCGCCTCCGGCAGGGCGAAGTAGATGATGCCCGCCGCGCCCAGGAGCTCCAGCGGCGCCGCGAGCAGCTGGCGCCCCATGATGCCGGGCCGGGGATATTCGAGCTTGAACGACCGAATGTGCAGCGGCCGCAGGTGCAGGATCGAGCCGATCACGTACAGCCCGACGAAGCCCAGCATGCCGATGCCGACGATCAGCGCGGTCTTGGAATCGGTGAGGAAGCCCGGGAGCTTGCCCTCGAGGCGCGTCAGCAGGTTCGGATCGACCACCAGCGTGAAGCCGCCGAGGAGGACGGTCCCGAGGAAGAACGTGAACGAGCAGAGCGCCACCAGCACGGCGACCTGCGCCGCCGTCAGGCCCTTGGCCGTGTAGGCCCGGTAGCGGACCAGGGCGCCCGAGAAGACCGAGGCGCCGATATTGTGCGAGAGCGCGTAGGTCGTGAACGAGCAGAGCGAGACGAAGAGCCACGAGATGTGGCGCACGCCCAGATGCAGCAGGGCGATCCGGTCGTACCAGGCGAGCGCCGCGTAGGCGACCAGGGTCGACAGGGCCGCCAGCAGGATCCGGTGGGGCGGGATCGCGAGGATCGCGGCCCAGATCGCCGCGAGCGAGGTCGTCTTCAATTCCTGGTAGAGGAAGTAGCCCGATATCACGACGGCCGCGAGGCCGATCAAGGGCCAGATGAACTCGCTGATCTTCTTCATGAACACCGACGCCCTGGGGAGAGCCCCTGATGCGCCGGCACGCGACGCGCTGCAAGCGGCATGGCGCCGCCGCGATCCCCCTTGTCAGGTGATCGTGACGGTTTCGTGCCGCGGAAGCCGGCCGAGCGGTCCGACGGGCCGCGTCAGCCCCGGGCGCGGTTGAGGCCGATCCCGTCCATGGCGGCCTGATCGCGGGCCGATTCGGCAGCGCGCTCGGCGGTCCGCTCGCGGTCGTTCAGGATCTCGACCTTCTTGAGCTCCTCGAACGCCTCGCCCAGCTCGGCCTTCGCCTCGGCGAGCTGACCCTCGAGCGCCTGGGCGGACTGGATCATGTTGTCCCGGCGCGTCGCCGCGGCCCGGGCGTAGGTCGGGTAGGCGAAGTGACCGACGTCGGTGATTCCGGCCCGGGCCTCCTCGACGGCGACCTCGCGATCGAGCTCCACCGCCATGCGCTGGAAGTCGGCCATCATCATCTCGATCTGGGTCACGCGCCGGCGCTTCTCGTCGACCTGGAAGCGGCGCAGGCGGATCAGCGTGTCACGCGATTTCATCAGGACGCTCACTCCACGCAACGCTTGAGGCCGCGCCCGGGATCGTGCCCGGACCGAGCCTGTGTGCGAGCCTGCCCACGGCAAACCCGCCCGGATCCCCCACGTGCACCATGATCGCGCCGAAGCGTTAACGCCCCGGCCCATGGTGCCTAGGCCCTGCCGACGATCTCGGTGAGCCGTGCGTAACCATCGCCGATGGACGTTGCTTCTTCCTTACCCTGCCCCAGAAAAGCCTCAAGATCGGGCATGAGCGCGACCGCCTCGTCGACCTCCTGGGAGGAGCCCGCCCGGTAGGCGCCGAGCCGGATCAGCTCCTCCATGTCGGCGTAGGTCGACAGCAGCCGCCGCGCCCGCCGCACGACCGGGAGGTAGGCCGGGTCGCAGGAGCGCGGCATGGTGCGCGAGACCGAGCGCAGAACGTTGATCGCCGGGTAGCGCCCGCGCTCCGCGATGGCGCGCTCCATGACGATGTGACCGTCGAGGATGCCCCGCACCGCGTCGGCCACGGGCTCGTTGTGGTCGTCGCCCTCGACCAGGACGGTGAACAGGGCCGAGATCGTGCCCTGCCCCACCCCTGGACCGGCGCGCTCGAGCAGGCGCGGCAGCTCCGAGAAGACGGTCGGCGTGTAGCCCTTGGCGGTGGGCGGCTCGCCGGCGGCGAGGCCGATATCGCGCTGGGCCATGGCGAAGCGCGTGATCGAGTCGATCATGCACAGGACCTTGGCGCCCTGATCGCGGAAGTGCTCAGCGACCGACAGGGTCACGTAGGCCGCGTTCCGGCGCATCAGGGCCGGCTCGTCGGAGGTCGCCACCACGACCACCGAGCGCGCGAGCCCCGCGGCGCCCAGATCGTCCTGGAGGAATTCCTGCACCTCGCGGCCGCGCTCGCCCACGAGGCCGATCACCGCCACATCGGCGGCCGTGTAGCGGGCCAGCATCGACAGCAACACGGACTTGCCGACGCCGGACCCGGCGAAGATGCCCATCCGCTGGCCCGCGCACATGGTCAGGAAGGTGTTGATGCACCGGACGCCCAGATCGAGCGGTCCGCCGACGCGTGTGCGGGCGTGGGCGGGGGGCGGGTCCGCGCGCAGGGGGTAGACGTCGGGCCCCTGCACAAGGGGGCCCAGCCCGTCGACCGGCCGCCCGAGGGCGTCGATCACCCGGCCGAGCCAAGCGCCGGAGGGCCGGATCGCGCCGGCCGATTCGTCGCGGACATAGGCGGGGCAGCCGCGCCGCACGCCCTCGAGCGAGCCGAACGGCATCGCGAGCGCCCGATCGCCCTGGAACCCGATGACCTCGCAGGGCACCAGCCCGTGGCCGTTAGCACCCTCGACGTCGACCCGGCCACCGAGTCGCATCGCGGCCACAGGTCCGGCGACCTCCACCAGCAGGCCGCGGATCGCCACGACCCGCCCGAACGTCTCCAGCACCTCGATCCGCTCGAGGGCGGCCTGCGCCGACGCGAGCGAAGCAACGGATCTTGCCGGATCCTGTGTCATCGGCCTGGCTCTCAACGCTTCGTTTACCGGCCTCCTTAACACTGCGGGTCACGGGCTCGTAGCGGCTCGATCCGGGGCGCGACCACAATCGCGCCCGACGAAGTCGTACCGGTGTGTCCGACGGACAACACCGGGGATCGAACCGTTGCGCAGGAAGTACTTACGCCGAAGGGGGCGAGCGGCCTGGACGGGGGCGGATCGGAATCGGGGCCGAGGGCGAGGCCGGAGGAACGGTGTTTCTCCTGTCAAGCTCGCGGAACTTCGAACGAGACGCTTGCGGGCAGGAATCAGGTTTTGTTAACGATTAATCCATAGCGTTCCACGTCAAGAGCGACGGAGCGCCCGTCCACAGGCCGGTGGCGGGCGAAGGCTGGGACGTGTCTGCGCGCTGATGCGGCCGGCGGGGCTGGGGACCGACGATGCGGGTACTTTTGATCGAGGACGACAGCGCGACCGCGCAGAGCATCGAGCTGATGCTCAAGTCCGAGAACTTCAACACCTACACCACCGACCTCGGGGAAGAGGGTGTCGATCTCGGTAAGCTGTACGATTACGACATCATCCTCCTCGATCTGAACCTGCCCGACATGTCGGGCTACGAGGTGCTCCGCTCGCTGCGCGTGGCGAAGGTGAAGACCCCGATCCTGATCCTCTCCGGCATGGCCGGCATCGAGGACAAGGTGAAGGGCCTCGGCTTCGGCGCCGACGACTACCTCACCAAGCCGTTCCACAAGGACGAGCTGGTGGCGCGCATCCACGCCATCGTGCGCCGCTCGAAGGGCCACGCCCAGTCGGTCATCACCACCGGCGACCTGATCGTGAACCTCGATCAGAAGACCGTCGAGGTCGGCGGCGCCCGGGTGCACCTCACCGGCAAGGAGTACCAGATGCTGGAGCTCCTCTCGCTCCGGAAGGGCACGACGCTCACCAAGGAGATGTTCCTGAACCATCTCTACGGCGGCATGGACGAGCCCGAGCTGAAGATCATCGACGTCTTCATCTGCAAGCTGCGCAAGAAGCTTGCCAACGCCAGCCAGGGCAAGAACTACATCGAGACCGTCTGGGGCCGCGGCTACGTGCTGCGCGAGCCGATGGACGGCGAGGAGCGCATGGCGGTCTGATCCGCCGGTCGCACCGTCTCGTGAAAAACCCCGCGCGGTCCGGCCGCGCGGGGTTTTCGCGTTCCGGCGGTGTCCGCAGCCCTCACCGCGTCCCGGTGGCCGAGAAGACCTGCGCGGCGGGCGCGATCACCACGTAGCCGCCGCAGGGCGCGGCCCGGCTGATCACCGCGCTGGCGACACCCCAGATGTACGTGCCGCGGCGATCCTGCGCGACGACCGGGCCGCCGGAATCGCCGAAGCAGACCCGGGCACCGTTGGCCCGCGCGATGGTCAGCCCGGTGCTGCTCGCCGCCACCGGCGTCAGCGTGGCGGTGCGCAGGCGCCCGACCGTCCGGCCGGAGAGGCCGGCGCCGGCGATGCGCAGGCTCTTGGGGACCCGGCCGGGATCCGCCGCCAACGGAACCGGCCGCCGGTCGCGCACCGGCTCGGTCAGGCGCAGGACCGCGAGGTCGAGGGAGAGGTCGGAGAGGCTGACGCCCGACGCCTCATTCGGCAGCATCTCACCAGGATCGGGACTGTAGCGGGCCGCGACCCGCGCCCCGTAGACCGGCCGCGCCGGCTCGCTGCCCCGGAAGAACACCACGAGCGCGCCCAGCGGATCGCCGTTCACGCAATGGGCCGCGGTGAGCACGAGATCCGGCGCGATGAGCACGCCGGTGCAGCGGGTCAGCTTCAGCGCCTCCTCGGGCTGGGTGATCGTGCCGATCGCCACGGTGGCCTGCGCCAGGGCATCCCGGCCGGCGGCCGAGCCGCCGTCGATCGCGGCGGCCGGGCCCGACAGGCCAAGACCGAGGGTGAGCGCCGACGCGGCGGCGGCGCGTCGCGCCCCGATGGTCGCGAAAGTGGTCCCGAAGCTGGTCACGTGCTGCTCATCTCCGCCGCGAGCCCCCGGACCACAGATGCCGCCCGCGCCGCGCCGCGCAAGCGGGCGCGAGGACGCGGCCGCCGTCACGTCCGTGTCATCGACGGCCGCCTCAGCGATCAGCGCGCCACCGTCCAGGTCGTGGTGCCGTCCTTGTTGTCCTTCACGGCGACGCCCATCGCCGCGAGGGCGTCGCGCGCCCGATCCGAGGCGGGCCAGTCCTTGGCGGCCCGCGCCGCCCGGCGCTCGGCGATCAGCGCCTCGACCGCCGCGACGTCGACCCCGGACGCCGCGACCTGATCCTGCTCGCGGTCGCTGCGGGTGCGCGCGAGGAAGCCCAGCAGGTTCGCGCCGGCGCGGAGCGCCCCGGGCTGCGCCTCCGCACCGCTCCCGAGCCGGTGCAACTCGTTGATCGCGGCCGGCGTGTTGAGGTCGTCGCAGAGCGCCTCGACGACCCCGGCGGGGATGTCGGGCGCGGCGGGCGCGTCCCCGGCGGCGTTGTACCAGCGGTCGAGCACGCGGGCCGATTCCTCGAGGCCGCGCAGGGTCCAGTCGATCGGCTGCCGGTACTGGGTCTTGAGCATGGTGAGGCGCACGACCTCGCCCGGCCAGTCCTTCAGCACGTCGCGGATGGTGATGAAGTTGCCGAGCGACTTCGACATCTTCTCCCCCTCCACCTGGAGGAAGCCGTTGTGCAGCCAGACGTTGGCCATCACCGGCGTGCCGAAGCAGCAGCGGGACTGCGCCACCTCGTTCTCGTGGTGCGGGAAGATCAGGTCGATGCCGCCCGCGTGGATGTCGAACGTCCGGCCGAGATGCTTGGCCGACATGGCCGAGCACTCGATGTGCCAGCCCGGGCGGCCGGCGGCGGCGATGCCGGCCGGCGACGGCCAGGACGGCTCGCCGGGCTTCGCCGGCTTCCACAGGACGAAGTCGAGGGGCGAGCGCTTGTAGGGGGCGACCTCGACCCGGGCCCCCGCCTCCATCTCGTCGAGGGGCCGCTTCGACAGGCCGCCGTAATCCGGCATCGAGGGGACGTCGAACAGCACGTGGTCCTCCGCCACATAGGCGTGGCCGGCCCGGACCAGGGCCTCGATCATCGTCACCATCTCGGCGATGTGGTCGGTGGCGCGGGGCTCGACGAAGCGGGCTCGCGCGCCCGGCACGTTCACGTCCTCCGGCATGAGCACGCCGAGGTCACGCACGTCGCGGTGGAACTGCGCCAGCGTCCCGTCGGTGAGTTCGCGGATGGTGATGCCGCGCTCTGCCGCCCGGGCGTTGATCTTGTCGTCCACGTCCGTGACGTTGCGCGCGTAGGTGACGTGCTCCGGCCCGTAGAGGTGGCGCAGCAGGCGGAACAGCAGGTCGAAGACGATGATCGGCCGGGCGTTGCCGATATGGGCGGCGTCGTAGACCGTCGGTCCGCAGGCGTAGACGCGGACATGCTGCGGGTCGATCGGCGCGAACGCCTCCTTGGCGCCGGTGAGCGTGTTGTAGAGCCGCAACATCGGCGCCATGAAACCCTTCCCTTCTCCGGCGCCGGGGATGACGTCCGGCCCGGAGCCGTGGCCGGAAATCCGGCCCTGCCTTCAACGACCTGAGGGCCCCGCGCGGCGAAGAGCGGCCGAAACGTGGCGGATCGGCCAGCCCCGGCACGGCACCCTGTTGCATCGCGGCGACGGCGCGGCCCGCGCGATGGGGCTAACCCAAAAGCGTGAGGAATTCGAGATGGCTTGCGCGCCATGCGGGTAAGGCTTCCTTAACCGCGCCGTCGGACCGTCCGGGCCACGATCCTCACGCCACAGATCCTGTGCCCAAGGACAATCCATGCGACGCTCGGCCGTTGGTTCCCTCGCTCTCGCCACCGTTCTCGCCTGCGCGGGCCTGACCCACGCCGCGCTGGCCGGCACCGACGGCGAGACGCCCGCGAAGGCGCCGGTCCGTGTCGAGAAGACCTTCCTGATCCCGTCGAGCGACGGCTACGGCGTCGGCGAGTGCCTGACGACGCCGGGCAGCGCCTGCGGCCAGGTGGTCGCCAACGCGTGGTGCGAGGCCCAGGGCTACGCCGCGGCGAACTCCTACGGCGTCGCCGCCGCCGACGAGTATACCGGCGCGATCAGCCAGCCGGTCCCGGCGCCGTCCGAGCGCCCGATCCGGATCACCTGCCAGGACTGAGCCGACCGCGGACGGCCCGTCGCCGGGCCGCCGCGCGGAAAGCTCGCGTCACCGGGTGCCGCTCACTTCATGAAGTCGGCGCATTTCTGCGCCGGTTCGGTGCCCCAGGGCGCCAGCGGCACCGCCGAGGTCGAGTTCTTCGGCGAGCCCTGAATGACCTTGTCCGAGTAGACCATGTAGATCAGCGTGTTGCGCTTCGCGTCGCAGCCGCGGACGATCTGCATCGACTTGAAGATCAGCGACCGGCGCTCGCTGAACACCACCTCGCCCTGGCTGAGCTTGCCCTTGAAGGCGATCGGGCCGGTCTGCCGGCAGGCCAGCGAGATGTCCGAGACATCCTCGGCCAGCCCCAGCGTGCCCTTGATCCCGCCCTTCTCGGGTTGGGTGTACCAGCACGACACGCCCGAGACCGCCGGATCGTCGACGCCGTAGACCACGAGCTTGTCGTTGGGCGTCAGCGGGCGCCAGACCGTCGACTTGTCGAAGATCCGGTCCGGCTCCTGCGCCGCGGCCGGACCGGCCGCTGCCAGGCCCAGTGCGAGAAGCCCAACATAGGTGAGACTCCGAAACAACATCGCCGGTCAATTCCCCCTCACGCTTGCGGGCCGGATGTAGGAGGGGTGTCGCGGTCTTGCGAGGGGGCGTAGAATGGCCCCGCTTCCGTCCCGAAGCGCGGATGCGCGCGGGCTCCGGATACTCCGGATCGCCGCGCACCCGATCAACGCGATGCAGCCTATGCCTCACCGCCCGATCGTCCGTACGCTCGGCCGCCTCATCCTGAGCGCGGCCATAGCCCTCGGACTGTCCTCTCCGCTCGCGACCTCCGCCAGCGCGCAGGAGGCCGCGCCCGCCCCGGCGCCCGCCGAGGCGCGGCCGGCGCCGCAACTGCCGTCGCCGCAGTGCCGGCGCTACCGGGCTGAACTGGCCTCGCTCCAGAGCGGCGCCAGCACGACGCGCGCGCTCAACGACGAGATCGGTCGGCTCGAAGCCTATTTCCGCGGCCTGAACTGCGAGGGCGGCAAGTTCCTGTTCTTCGACACCCGGCCGCCCCAGTGCGGCGCGGTGGAGCAGCGCATCCGCGCGCTCAAGGCCACCTACGGCGGCGCCGTGATCGACGACAGCGGCGCCCGGAAGCGGGAGCTCCAGGGGCTGGTCGCGTCCACCTGCCCGCCGCGCGAGGCCTATGCCGGCTCCGGTGAGGCCTACGGCCGGGGCGGCCCGCAGATGGTCTGCGTGCGGACCTGCGACGGCGGCTACTTCCCGATGAAGAACCTGCCAGAGGGCCGCGGCGGCGCCGACGAGATGTGTCAGGCGCTCTGCCCGGGAACCGAGGCGCAGGCCTATTCCATGCCGTACGGCGACGACGCCCTGAAGCACGCCGCCACGGTGAAGGGCAGCCGAGCCTACACGAACCTCGCCAACGCCTTCAAATTCCGCAAGGAATTCGTGCCGAACTGCTCCTGCAAGCCGGAGGGCAAGTCCTGGGCGCAGTCTCTGGTGAAGGCCGAGAGCATGCTGGTCCGGCACAAGGGCGACATCTTCGTCACGCCGATGCAGGCCGAGGCCCTGTCCCGGCCGAAGGTGCGCCTGACCCTTGTCGGCCGGGCCGACCGGACCGCGGCGGAGCTCGCCGCCGACGCCGCCGGCCGCGCGGGCGTCGACACGAAGGGCGGCGCGGGACCCGGCCGCGACGATGCGGCGAAGATCCAACCTGCCGCGGCCGACGGCACGAAGGCCGCGGAGGCCGCGGAAGCCAAGCCGGATCACGTTGCCGTGCGCATCATCGCGCCCGACGTCATCGCGGTGCCCCAGCGCCTCACCCCCTGAGACTTGTTTCGCGCCGACGGGCGCGGAACCATACGCGACGTCCGGTGTTCGGCTCGGCCTGAACCGACACGAGACCGCGATGCGCCTGCTCCGCCTGATCCTCCTCACCGGCACGGTGCTGCCGGGCCTGACGCTCGTGCAGCTCGCAGACGCCGCGCCGGGCCGGATCCAGGTGGCGCAGGGCGGACCGGAGGAGCGCGGCCCCCGCGGCGGCGAACCCCCGCACGGCGGCCCGCGCCCCGAGCGGCCGCCGCAGGAGCGTCCCGGCCCGCCGCCGGGCCCACCGGCCGTGCGCGAGCGGCCCGAACCCCGGCCGGAGCGGGCGCCGCCGCCCCCGCGCGAGCGGCCCGAACCGCCCGCCCAGCGCCAGCCGCAGGCCGAACCGCCTCCGCGGGAGCGCGCGCCCGAGCGCCGGCCGGAGCCGCCGGCGGCCCGTCCCCCGGCGCCGGACCGGCAGGACCGCCAACCGGAGCGGCAGCAGGACCGACAGCAAGACCGGCGGGATCAGCAGCCGGACCGTCCGGACCGCGGGCCGCAGGATCGGCCCGGCCCGGGGCGGTCCGAGCGTCAGCAGGCGCCGGATCGCGAACAGGCTCCGCCGCCCCAGGGGCGGCCCGCGCCGGAGCGTCCGCCGGCCCCGCCGCAGCAGCGCCAGGCGCCCGACCGGGATCGCCCCGGTCCCGACGACCAGCCGAACCGTCCCGCGCAGCGCGACGCGGCCCCCGACCGGTCCGCGCCGGATCGCGGACCGCCGGGTCAGCGTCCGGGCGGTCCGGGTGCGCCCGGCGACCGGTCTCAGCCGCCGAACGCGCCCCCCGGCGCACCCGGTCGACCGGCCCAGCGCCCAGACGCGCAGCCCGACAACCGCCTGCCCGAGAACCGCGCCCAGCCGAATGGCGGTCCCGGCGCCGAGTCCGGCCGGCCGCAGGCGCCCAACGCCGCTCCGGGCGTTCCGGGACGGCCGTTCCAGCCGCAGGGAGCCCAGCCCGAGGGACGGGCGCCGGCCCAGCCCAACGGTGCTCCCGGCGCCGAGCCCGGACGGCCGGTGCCGCCCAACATGGCCCCCGGGATTCCGGGACGGCCGTTCGTGCCGCCGGGCCAGGCGCCCGCCCCCGGACAGGCCCCACCGCCCGGCGGACCGCAGCCCGGGACGGCCCCGGCACAGCCGGGACAGCCGCCCGCGGGCGGCCCGGGCGGTCCGGCCGACCCGAACGCCTTCAACCGGCCGGGACAGCCCGGCTACGTCCCCGGCGGTTTCCGCCAGAACGACGGCGTGCGCGACTTCGATCAGGTCCGCACAGACCGGCGCGAGTTCCGGGAGGATGGCCGGACCTATTACCGGGAGCCGGGCCGCATCATCGTGCAGGACCGCGACGGCTACCTGATCCGCCACGACGAGAACGAGCGCTTCCGCACCCTCGACCCGCGCGGCTACCGGTTCGAGCGGCAGGGCGCGGACTTCTACAGCTACGTCGACCGGCCCGGCGGCGAGCAGATCGTCACCGTCACGAACGATGACGGTCGGATGCTGCGCCGCTACCTCCGCTACCGCGACGGTCGCGAGCTCGTCCTGATCGACAACAGCTACGCCGGCCCGCTCCGCCCGATCTACGAGGACGTGGTGGTGCTGCCGCCGCCGGAGATCCGCATCCCGCGGGACCGCTACATCGTGGATTACGCCCAGGCCGACGAGGCGGAGGTCTACGAGGCGCTGACGGCGCCGCCCGTGGTGCAGGTCGACCGCCGGTACACGCTGGACCAGATCCGCTACAGCCCGGACCTCCGCGCCCGCCTGCGCTCGGTCGACATCAACACGATCACCTTCGACACCGGCTCGTTCACCGTCACGCCCGATCAGGCGGCCAAGCTGTCGGTGATCGCCGGCGCGATGAACCGCGCCATCCAGGCCAACCCGCGGGAGGTGTTTCTGATCGAGGGCTTCACCGACGCCGTCGGCTCCGCGCTTGACAACCTGTCGCTGTCCGACCGGCGCGCCCAGTCGGTGGCGACCGTGCTGACCGAGCAGTTCCGCGTGCCGCCGGAGAACCTGACCACCCAGGGCTACGGCGAGCAGTACCTGAAAGTGAACACGCAGGGCCCGTCGCGGGAGAATCGCCGCGTCGTCGTCCAGCGGATCACGCCGCTGCTGCAGCAGGGGCAAGGTCAGGGGCAGGGCCAGGCAGCGCCTCCGCCGCCTCCGCCGCCGCGCTAGGGCGGTCGCCGCGCGGGCCTGTCCTGCGCGGCAGTTGACCGTGCGGCCACAGCGCCTCACCACCGGTTGAGGACAGCGGCGCGGGACGGTCATGAACAGCGAGGCGGAGGACGGGCTCATCCGGTCGGGCACACCGGTCTTCCGCCGCACGGCTCTGGCCCTGGCGGCGGCCGGCTTCTCGACCTTCGCGGTGCTCTACGCGGTCCAGCCGCTCCTGCCCATCTACGCGGAGGATTTCGGCGTCTCGCCGGCCGCGAGCAGCCTCGCCCTGTCGCTGCCCTGCGGGCTGCTGGCGGTGGCGCTGCTCGTCGTCAGCCCGCTCTCGGAGATCTGGGGGCGCAAGCCGGTGATGCTGGCCTCGCTGGTCGCTTCGGCGGTGCTCACGGTCGTGGCCGCCCTGGTCCCCGGCTGGTACGGCTTCCTGGCGCTACGCGCGCTCACCGGGCTGACGGCCAGCGGACTCCCGGCCGTCGCCATGGCCTATCTCGCCGAGGAGATGGACGCCAAGGCCATCGGCCTGTCGATGGGCCTGCTCGTCGGCGGCAACGCGCTGGGCGGCATGTCGGGCCGCCTGATCAGCGGCGTGATGGCGGACTTCGTCAGCTGGCGCGCCGGGCTCGCGGTCATCGGCGGCCTCGCGCTCGCCGCCGCGCTGGCGTTCTGGCGCTGGCTGCCGCCCTCGCGCCGCTTCGTGCCGCGCCGGCTCGCCTGGGCGGAAGTCCCGGGCAGCTTCGCCCATCATTTCCGCGACGCCGGCCTGCCCTGGCTCTTCGCCGAGGCGTTCCTGCTGATGGGCGGCTTCGTCTGCATCTACAACTACATCGGCTTTCGCCTGCTCGAGCCGCCCTACGCGCTGAGCCAGGCGGTGATCGGGATGATCTTCTCGGTCTACCTCGCCGGTATGGTCAGCAGCCCTGTCACCGGCGAGCTGGCGAGCCGCTTCGGCCGCCGCCGTGTCCTCTGGGTCGCCACAGCCGTCGGCCTGGCCGGCATCGTGATGACGCTCTCGGACCGCCTGCTGCTGATCCTGGCCGGCATCGTAGTGACGACGGTAGGTTTCTTCGGCGCCCACGCGGTCGCGAGCAGCTGGGTCGGGCGGCGGGCGCTGCGCGACAGGGCCCAGGCCTCGGCGATCTATCTCGGCCTCTACTATCTGGGCTCGTCGGTCCTCGGGACCGCGGGCGGCTGGTTCTTCGCCCATTCCGGGTGGAACGGCGTGGTGCTGTTCGTGGGCGGGCTGTACGGTCTGGCGCTGATGATCGCCCTGCGGCTGTCCCGCCTGAAGCCGCTCGCGACCTGATCCGGGAGATCCGCCGATGAACGCCCGCAGCCACGCCCGACACGTCGTCGACCAGTTCGGCGCGCAGGCCTCCGCCTACGTGACCAGCGCCGTGCACGCCGCCGGCGCCGATCTCGACCGGATCGGCGAGCGGGTCCGCGCGCGACCGGGCCTGCGGGTGCTCGACCTCGGCTGCGGCGGCGGCCACGTCGCCTTCGCGGCGGCCGCCGCTGGCGCCGCCGTCACGGCCTACGACCTGTCGGCCGAGATGCTGGCGGCGGTCGCGGCCGAGGCGGCCCGGCGGGGGCTCGACCGGATCGAGACCCGGCAGGGCGGCGCCGAGGCCCTGCCATTCCCCGACGCGAGCTTCGACGCCGTCCTGACCCGCTACAGCGCCCACCACTGGCGCGACGTGCCGGCGGCCCTGGCGGAGGCGCGACGGGTGCTGCGGGCGGACGGGTTCCTCATCGTCAGCGACATCGTCGCGCCCGAGGATCCGCTGCTGGACACGCACCTGCAGGCGCTGGAGCTGCTGCGCGACCCCTCGCACGTGCGCGACTACCGGGCGTCGGAATGGCGGGCCCTGCTGGAGGCGGCCGGATTCGCGCCCGGCGACGCGACGCCGAGCCGGCCGCGCATGGAGTTCGCGAGCTGGATCGCCCGGATGCGGACGCCGGAGACCCACGTCGCGGCGATCCGGGCGCTGCAGGTCACCGCGCCCGCGGAAGTCGCGGCGCATTTCGCCATCGAGGCCGACGGCAGCTTCCTGCTCGACGCCGCGCTGATCGAGGCGCGCCCGAAGCCCGGCCGCTGATCGCTCAGGCGGTCGCGCCGGAGAGCCGGCACGCCGCCCGCTCCCGCCCGATCAGCGGCAGCAGGCCGGCGAGGTCCGGCCCGTGCTCCAGGCCGGTGAGGGCGAGCCGGAGCGGCATGAACAGGCCGCGGCCCTTGGCCCCGGTGCGGGTCCGGATCTCGGTCGTCCACGCCTTCCAGGTCTCCGGGCCGAACGGCTCGGGCGGCAGGGTCTCGCGGGCGGCCGCGATCACGGCGGGCTCGGTGAGCACCGGCTCGACGGGACCGGCCACGACCCGCCACCAGTCGGCCGCCTCCGCGACGCGCCCGAGATTGGCCCGCACCGCGACCCAGAACGCCTCGGCCCGATCCTCCGGGATCCCCAGAGCCGCGAGGCGCGCGGCCGCCTCCGGGTACGGCATGACGTGGACCAGGCGGGCGTTAAGGCCGTCGAGCTCCGCCGGGTCGAACCGGGCCGGCGCCCGCGAGATCTCGCCGAGATCGACGAGGCTCGCGAGGGTGTCGAGGTCGGGCACCGCCCGCACCGATTCGGCCGAGCCGGTGAGGACCGCCAGCGAGCGCACCGCCGCGGGCTCGTAGCCGGCCTCGCGCAGGCCGCGCAGCGACAGGTGGCCGAGGCGCTTCGACAGCCCCTCCCCGTCGGCCGTCGTCAGCAGGTTGTGGTGGCCGAAGACCGGGATGGGCGCGCCCAGGGCCTCGAAGATCTGCACCTGCACGCCGGTGTTGGTGACGTGGTCCTCGCCGCGGATGACGTGGGTGATCCCGAGATCGGCGTCGTCCACCACCGACGGCAGCGTGTAGAGGTAGCTGCCGTCGGCGCGGATCAGCACCGGGTCCGACAGGGACGCGCAGTCGACATGGGCCGGCCCGCGGACGAGGTCGTCCCAGCCGACGGTCCGCGCCTCGAGCAGGAACCGCCAGTGCGGCCGGCGGCCCTCGGCCTCCAGCGCCGCCCGCTCCTCGGCGGTCAGCCGCAGCGCCGCCCGGTCGTAGATCGGCGGCTGGCCGCGGCCGAGCTGGCGCCTGCGGCGGCGCTCCAGCTCCTCCGGCGTCTCGTAGCAGGGGTAGAGCCTCCCCGCTGCGCGCAGGCGGTCGGCGGCGGCGTCGTGCTGCGCCGTGCGGTCGCTCTGCCGGGCGAACAGGTCGGGCACGATGCCGAGCCACGCGAGATCCTCGCCGATCGCCTGGGCGAAGGCCTCCGTGGAGCGCTCCGCGTCGGTATCGTCGAGGCGCAGCAGGAAGCGGCCGCCGGTCCGGCGGGCGAACAGGGCGTTGAGCAGGGCCGGCCGGGCATTGCCGATATGGAGATACCCGGTCGGCGAGGGTGCGAAGCGGACGAGAGTCATGGCCCGCTCTCTAGCCGATCTGCGCGGGAATGTGCGCGGGACTTCGCGATCACACCGGCCGGATGCGCCGCCCCGCGGCGCCCGCTACCCAGGACGCGGGAAACCCGGCAGAAGGGCGCGCGTGGTGCGGTGCAGGATGTGAGCGGCATGGCGACGGACGAGACGGCCGACATCGTGGTGGTCGGCGGTGGGATGGTCGGCCTCGCCAGCGCCATCGCGCTGAGGGACCGCGGGCTCGACGTGGTGCTGCTGGATCCCGGCGAGGCGCGGGCCCGGACCTCCTACGGCAATGCCGGCGTGGTCAGCCGCGGCTCGATCCTGCCGATGTCGAGCCCGGCCCTGTGGGGCAAGCTCCCGGCCTACCTGCGCAACGCCGATCGCGGCCTGCGGCTGCACTACGGGCATCTCCCGCGGATCGTGCCCTACACGGCGCACTTCCTCGCCGCCGCGCGCGCCTCGCGCTGGCGCCGCGCCGCGGAGGCGCTGCTGCCGCTGACCAGCGCCGCCTATCCGGCCCACGAGCGGCTGGCGGCCCGGGCCGGGACCGGCGACCGGCTACAGCGGACGGGTTGGATCAAGGCCTACCGCACCGAAGCGGCCTTCGCGTCCGCCGCCCTCGAGCGCGAGATCCTGGCCGGGCACGGGGTCGCCTTCGACATCCTCGACACCGCGGCGCTGCGCGCGCTCGAGCCGGCGCTGGTGCGGCCCTACGCGCGGGCCATGCTGCTCACCGAGACGGGGTCGGTCCGCGAGCCCGGCCGGCTCATCGAGGCGTGCGAGGCCCTGTTCACCGGTTTCGGCGGCCGCCGCCTGCGGGGCAGCGTCGCCCGGCTGGAGCCCCAGGCGGACGGCTGGCGCGTCGATCACGACGGCGGCGCGGTGCGGGGCCGACAGGTGGTCCTCGCGGCCGGCGCCGCGTCCGGGGCGATCGCCCGGACCCTGGGCTACCGTTTCGCCGTTGCGGCCGAACGCGGCTACCACCGCCACTACGCCCTGCATCCGGACAGCCCGCCGCTGACCCGGCCGATCCTCGACACGGGCGCGGGCTCGATCCTGTCGCCGATGGGCGAGCACCGGGTCCGGGTCCTGTCCGGTGTCGAGCTCAACGCGCGCGCCGCCGCTCCCGACCACACCCAGATCGATGCGGCGTCCCGGGAGGCGGCCTCCACCCTTCGGCTCGGCGGCCCGCTGGACAACGCGCCGTGGCTCGGCTCCCGGCCGTCGACCCCCGACGGGATGCCGGTGATCGGCCGCGCCCCCCGGCACGACGGCCTGCTCTTCGCCTTCGGCCACGGCCATATCGGCCTGTCCACCGGCCCGATCACCGGCGAGATCGTCGCCGACCTCGCCACCGGCCGGGAACCGGCCGTGCCGGTCGCGGCCTTCGCGCCGGAGCGGCTCCTGCGCTGGCCGCGGCTGCTCTGAGAGCCGCGTCCCTCAGCGCCAGTCGTAGGGGTTGTAGGGCTCGAGCGCGGCCTCGACCTTCCGCAGGATATCCGGCTGGCGCTGGAGGTCGGCCTCCCGGACGAGTGCCCGGAGGAAGGCCTGCGGGCCGTGCTCCAGGTCGCGCGTCAGGCCGCTGTAGCGGTCGGCCGGCTCGACATGGGCGGGATTGACCGCGACGCGGTAAGCGAGGCCGCAGGTCGGCGGGTCGATCCCCAGGCGATAGCAGATCCGCACCCGGGCGAAGGGGACGTCCGGGCGGTAATCGACCCGGTAGCCGCCGAGACGGAAGGCGCCGCCGGTCGCGCGCTCGGCATAGGCCAGCGTCCGCGCCACCGTGGTGAAGCCGGCGGTGCGCCGGTCGCGCACGAGGTCGATCGCCGCCCGTTCCGTGGGCACGAAGGATTGCGCGCAGGCCGGGCCGGACACCAGCGCGACCAAGAGTGCAGGGACGGCGAGTCTCATGGCTTCTTCATGCAGACCGCGACGGGCTGGGCATCCTTGGCGGCCTTGGCGGTCATGTCGAGGCAGCCGACCGTGGACACGCCGTCCGTGACGGTCACCGACGGCACAACCGCCATGCCTCGGCAGTAAGCGCCAATCAATTCCTCGTCACGGCGGCACGCCACGTCGAGGCGCACCTGGCTGTTCAGGGACGGTCCCGGCGGCCCGGCCGGTCCGGCCGGGCCCGGGTCGCCCGCGGGGCCGCGGGCGCCGGTGGCGCCGTTCACCCCCGCCGGCCCGGCCGGCCCCGCCGGTCCCCGATCACCCTTCGCACCGGGAGGTCCGGCCGGTCCCGGCTTCGGGGCATCGCAGGCGGCGAGCGCGAGCGCCACCGCGCCGACCACGAGCGCGATCAGGGGGGATCTCATGGGGTTCTCCGGCAGGCCTGCGCGCGGGGAACTGGCGCGCGCAGGCGGTGCGTCAACAGCGCGTCGCCGACACGCCGGCCCTATTACAACCAAAAGTAGTGGCCCTTTGATAACCCTGGTCTAGTCGATCGGATTAAGAGTTTCGCAAAAGCTTGGCGTCACATCGGATGAGATGTCTACTTCCGAGTGATCTGCTCGCATATGAACAGCCGAGGACTTGTAGGAACGCAGGTCAGAGTGACGCCAGGTTGCCTTCTGGCGCGCCTCGGGCGCGACACCGGGGGCGCGGCCGCGGTGGAGTTCGCCCTCGTGGCCCTGCCCTTGCTGGCGCTGTGCGGCGCGATCATCCAGATCGTGTTCCAGATGTGGGCGACGCAGAATTTCGATCGCGCGCTCCAGAACGCGGTCCGGACGATCTTCACCGGCCAGTTCCAGCTCGACACAGCGGGCCAGACCAATCCGGCGACCGTGCTCGCGACCCTGAAGGCTAGGATGTGCGGATCGGCCGTCAGCCCCGTGCCCACCGTGTTCAACTGCCAGAACGTCAAGATCGACGTCGCGACCTCGAGCAGCTTCGCGAGCGCGACCGCGAACAAGCCGATCGACACCGCCACGGGCACGTGGAGCACGAGTTTCGGCTCCAACTACAAATGCGCTTCGCCCGGGACGATCGTGATCGTCACCGCGGCGGTGCCGTTCCCGACCTTCTTCAACCTGATGGGCCTCAACACGAAGCAGTTCACCAGCGGATCCGCGGAGGGATCGAGCCTGCTGACCTCCACGGCGGTGTTCCGCACCGAGCCCTACCAGATCGTCGGAGCGAGCCCGTGCCCGTCCTCACCGTCCTGACCCGGCGGGCGGCACGGCTCCGGCACGACAGGCGCGGCGGCGCGGCCGTCGAGTTCGCCGTCATCCTGCCGATCCTGCTCGCGATCTGGGCGGGCATGACCGAGGTGACGCACGCCATCGACGAGTGGCGCAAGCTGACGCAGCTCGGCCGCACCGTGGCGGACCTGACGGCGCAGGGCGACACACAGAACCCGATCAGCACCACCGTGATGAACGACATCCTCGCCTCCGCCACGGCGGTGATGCGCCCGTTCGACACGTCGAAGGTCAAGATCGTGGTCAGCGCGATGGGCACCGACGCGAAGGACCCGAGCGGTCCTCCGGTGGTCTGCTCCAGCGTCGCCAACACCAATGGGACCGCGCGGAGCCCGGGCCCCGCGCCCAGCCTGACCGTGCCGGACGGCTACCGGATGCCGGGCATGCGCTACGTCCTGGCTGAGGTCAGCATCAGCTACACGCCGATGATCGGGAGCGCGCTGGTCAAGCTCGCCAAGGGCGTGAGCAACACGATCACGTTCACCAGCAGCGCGCCGTGGCCGACCCGCGGCGGCCAGGCCTACGGCACCAGCACCTACACGGAAGTCGTCCTGCCGGACGACAAACAATCGAACTGCGATGGCACGAAGATCGTTCGCAAAACCTGACGGCCGCCCCGAGCGGCGCCGCGACATCCTGCGCGACCGCGGCGGCAACGTCGCCCTGCTGTTCGCGTTCCTGAGCGTGCCGATGGTAATGGTCGGCGGCGCGGCGATCGATTACGGCTTCGCCACGCGGCTGGAGACGAAGCTCCAGGCCGCGGCCGACGCCACGGCGCTGCTGCTCTGCCAGACGCCGCTGACGACGTCCGAGACCGAACTCAACGCCCTGGCGCAGACGACAATGACCGGTGCCATGGGGGCGGCGAGCCTCGTGGTCGACCGGCTGGCCATCACCAGCAGCCCGCGCAAGATCACGCTGACCGCTCACAAGCAGTCGACGACCTTCTTCGGCGGCCTGACCGGGACCCAGCGCATCAACCCGGGCGCCGTCTCGCAATGCGCCACGCCGCTGCCGAAGACTTTCGAGATCGCGCTCGTGCTCGACAACACGGGCTCGATGGCCGCCTCGAGCGGGGGACAGTCGAAGCTTCAGGCCGTCCAGACGGCCGCGACCGACTTCGTCAACTACGTCTACACCAGCCCAGCCTTCTCCAGCGCGAGCAAGATCTCCATCGTGCCGTTCGCCGCGTCTGTGGCTGTCAATCCAGCCACCTATCGTTACGCGACCTGGATCGATCAAGCTGCGCAATCCAGCTATCACTGGCTCAACGTCAACGGCCTTCAGGGCACGGGCATCACCAATCGCTTCGACATCTTCTCGAAGTTGCAGGCGGCCAACTCCGGCTGGGCCTGGGCGGGATGCCTCGAAACACTGCCCTATCCCCTGAACGTTCAAGATGGCGCACCGACCGCGAGCAACAAAGATTCTTATTATCTCCCGCTCTTCGCCCCCGACGAGCCGGGTGACGGCTCGTCGGAATATAGCGAATACTCGACCAAAAACTCATCGAGTATCAGCTTCAACAGCTATATCGACGATTATACGAACAGCCCCGATTGCCCCAAGCCGACCCGGGACACGTCATTCTCGACGGCCGAGGCGCGTGCATGCAAGTATCTCAGCCCCCGCGATCCGTCGCCCACCTCGCGAAACCGCTACACGGGTATTCCCAACGGGCCGAATTTCGGCTGCACGACCCAGCCGCTTCAGCGACTGACCAGTGATACCACGACGCTCAAGAACCTGATCAACCTGATGGTAGCCTCAGGCTCGACCAATATTCATGAAGGTTTCATGTGGGGATGGCGCACGCTTTCCCCGAACAGCGTGTTCGCAGACGGCGCGCGCTACTCCTCGAACAGCGCCAATTCCGACCTCAGCACGATCAACAAGATCATGATCCTCATGACAGACGGGGAAAATACCTGGCCCGTAAATTCGAACCCGTCCTACAATAAATCCATGTACTTTCCCTTCGGATATTTTACGAACGCCGATGGATCGAACCCGAATTCGCGGCTTCCGCCCAGCAATCAAAATATTTCGAATGCCCGCACAGCGCGGGATGCGCTCGACAAACTGACAGCCCTCGCGTGCAGCAACGCGAAGACAAATAATATCTCGATCTACACGATCGGCTTCAGCGTCCCGGCGGATCCGATCGACTCGGCCGGCCAGACGCTGCTGCGGAACTGCGCCTCGTCACCGGACCAGTTCTACCTCGCCAACTCGTCCGACGACCTGATCAAGGCCTTCAAGTCGATCCAGGCCAGCATCGGCGCGCTGAGGCTGACTCAGTAGGCGCCGCGCCGGCGCTGCGCGGGATCCGGCGCGCGGGCCGGACCCGGTCAGTCGTCGCGGTAGACCCGCTCGCGGCGCTCGTGCCGCTCCTGCGCCTCGAGGGACAGGGTGGCGATCGGGCGCGCGTCGAGGCGGCGCAGGGAGATCGGCTCGCCGGTCTCCTCGCAGAACCCGTAGGATCCGTCCTCGATTCGGGCCAGCGCCGCGTCGATCTTGCCGGTGAGCTTGCGCTGGCGGTCCCGGGCCCGCAGCTCGATCGCCCGGTCCGTCTCGGAGGACGCGCGGTCGGCGAGGTCGGGGTGGTTCTCGTTCTCGCTCTGCAGAGCCACCAGCGTATCCTGCGCCTCGCGCAGGATGTCGTTCTTCCAGCTCAGCAGCTTGCGCCGAAAATATTCGCGCTGCCGGTCGTTCATGAAGGGCTCGTCGTCGGACGGGACGTAGCCGTCCTCCAGCTGCACCTTCGCCATGCGTCACCCTCGCTGGATGGTAAACCGCCCACCAGGGGATGGCCGGTGTGCGGCGATAACGTGAGGTGCCGTATAGTCGAGGTGCCTCATCGCCACAACGCACACGGATGCAGGGGCTGTAACTGGCTGTCACTGCATCGCCGCGTGCGGCAAACAGGCCACGGTACAGATGTTTTACGCTGTCATCTGGTCCGCAACCGTACGATCGCCTCGGCGATCTCGGTCGTCAGGCTCCGGGCGATCGGCAGCCTGTAATGGGTCTGGTCGAAGAACTGGTCGGGATCGGCCGCCGCGGGGCGGCCGTCGCGCCAGTCGACCACCGTGCTGAGCGCGTGGGTCGCCAGCACCGTGTGCACCTCGGCCCGGCAGGCCGCCTCGGCCCGCGCCCGAGGGCTGCCGGGCGGCGGCTCGCCGCGGGCGTAGACCGGCGGGAACACCACCACGACCGGCGTCTCCGCCGGGATCCGGGTCAGTTCGGCGCGCAGGCGCGCCGCGATCGGAAACGGGCCGCCGTGCCGCGGCTCCGGCTCGGGCCCGACCGGCTTCTCCAGCGCCGCCTTCTTGGCGGGATCGACGCCGAAGCCCTGGCTCAGGTAGTTGCGCTCGTAATCCCACCAGCCGTCGGCCGCGGCGGTCTTGCGGCGCGGGTTCAGGAGCCAGCCGATGCGGTTGACCGTCTCCTGCGCGGCCGAGAAGCGGATCAGCCCGCGCAGGTAGGCGGGCCAGTCCCCCACGAGCCAGTAGGGAAAGCCGTGCTCGCTCGGGAAGGACGGGTCGTCCGCGCACCAGAACGCGTCAGCCGAGAGCACGATCGCGGCGGGGCGGGCGTGGTGCTGCAGGTACCATCCCAGCAAGGCGAACTGCTCGGACGGGCCGGTGGCCGGCACCGAGAGCTGGAGGAACGGGATGCCGGTGAGCCGGGTCAGTGCCGCCGGCTCGATGAGCTGGATGTGCGAGTTGCCGATCACCACGCCCGCGTAGGCCGGATCGCGGCCGCGGACGGCCGAGGCCGTGCGGGGCCCCTGCGGCCGCACGGCCCCCCGGGACAGCAGCGTCGAGCGGCCGGTATCGTAGGGGTCGACCAGCACCGCGAGGGCCAGGTAGCCCGCGAAGAGGCCGACCATCGACAGGGCCAGGGCGCGGGCGAAGCCGCGCCAGTCCCTGTCGGTCGTGGGGGGTGCGGGCGCCATCCTCAGAACTGGAAGTAGATGAACTCGTAGTTCGCATCGTCGCCGATCTTCAGCAGGACGAGCACGAACAGCAGCGCGAAGCCGAAGGCGAGGAGCCGGCGCGGCGGCAGCCGGTGCACCGCGTTCCAGGCGGTGGGCCCGACCGTCGCGACCAGGGCGGCGATGGCGATGGTGCGCCACTTGAAGCCGGAGCCCCTCGGCGCGAGCCCGAAGAGTCCTTTGAAAATCGCGAGGGCCGCTTCGAAGCTCGTCGCGCGGAAAAGAACCCAGGTCAGCACGACGAACAGGCTGGTGAGCGCCCAGCCGAGCGGCGCGGGGATCGCGATCCGGGCCCGGCGCGCCAGGACACCGGCCCCGAGGCCGATCCCGTGCAGCGCCCCCCAGGCGAGGAAGGTCAGGCCGGCCCCGTGCCAGAGGCCGCCGAGCGTCATCGTGGCGACGAGCGCCCCGACCTGCCGCGGCAGCCCGCGGCGGTTCCCGCCCATCGGGATGTAGAGGTAGTCGCGCAGGAAGCGCGACAGGGTCATGTGCCAGCGCCGCCAGAAGTCGCGGAGCGACGTGGCCCGGTAGGGCGCGTCGAAGTTCTGCGGCAGGACGAGGCCGAACAGCAGCGCGATGCCCAGCGCCATGTCGGTGTAGCCGGAGAAGTCGAAGTAGATCTGGAACATGAAGCCGAGCGTCGCCTGCCACGCCTCGACCACCGTGACGGCCTTGCCGGCAGCGGCGGCCTGGAACACCGGGTTCACGTATTCCGCGAGCGGATCGCCGAGAAACACCTTCTTGGCGAGGCCGACGGTCAGCAGCATCAACCCGCGGGCGAAGCGCTCGGCGGCGTCGGGCCGCGCGTAGGGCGCCTCGTCGAACTGGTGCATGATCTCGCTCCAGCGCACGAGCGGGCCGGCGAGAACCTGCGGGAAGAACGCGATGTAGAGGGCGTATTTCACGAGCCCGAAGCCCGGCGCCCGGCCGGCCCGCAGGTCGGCGAGATACATGATGTGGTGGAAGGTGAAGAACGAGATGCCGAGCGGCAGGGCGAGACCGAGCCGCTGCGCTTCCAGGCCGGGGATCAGGTTGGCGAGGTCGGCCGCGAAGTCGAGGTACTTGAACACGCCGAGCAGCGCGAGGTTGGCGGCGATCGCCGCCGGGATCAGCCAGCGGCCGGGCCACCGGCGATAGGCGCGCGCCACGCACCAGTTCGCCAGGATCGAGCCGGCCAGCAGCGGCACGAACCGGACGTCCCACCAGCCATAGAACACGAAGGACAGGGCGACGAGGAGCGGCAGCCGCCACGCGGGCGCGGCGCGCGCCACCAGCCCGTGCAGGATCAGCGCGGCCGGCAGGAAGGCGAGGAGGAAGACGAAGGAGTTGAACAGCATCGGGCGAGGCGGCGCGGAGGAGCCCGGATGGGCCGCCGTTGTCTCCGAGCGGGAGGGACCGCCTTGTCGAGGATCAAGGCCGGCCCGTCAATCGCCGCAGAGGCGGCGCGCCCGGCCGGGCGCGGCCTCACGCTCCGCGGCTGGCCGCCTCGATGGTCAGGCCCAGTCCCACCGAGCCGAACGTGTCGCCCTCCACCACCCGGGCGGCCGGCAGCGCGGCCCTCAGCGCGGCGCGCAGGTGCGGCAGGCCGGTGGAGCCGCCGGTGAGGAACAGGGCGTCGACCCGGTCGGCCGTCAGCTCCGCCTGCGCGAGGCAGCGCGCGATCCGGGCCGCGACGGCGCGGGCGAGGTCCCCCGTCTGGGCGGACAGGGTCGCGCGATCCACCGGGACCGCGAGCCCGGGCTCCAGGAGGCCGAGGTCGAGCAGGGTCGCGTCCTGTTCGGACGCCGCGATCTTGGCGCTCTCCACTGCCCCGGCCAGGGCGTGACCGCGCTCGCCCTCCACCGCCTCGCGCAGCCGCGCGAGCAGGTCGGGCCGGGCGCCGTCGCGGATGACCTCGTCGATCTCGCGCAGGGTCTTCTGATTGTAGAGGCGGTTGATCGCCGACCACGTGGCGAGGTCGTGGTAGTAGGCGTTCGGCACCGCGAGGTCGCCGCGGCGCATCGGGCTTCCGAGGCCCAGGAGCGGCATCACCGTTCCGAGGCTGAGCTGTCGGTCGAAATCGGTGCCGCCGATCCGCACCCCGTCGTTGGCCAGGATGTCGCCGGCCCGGTCCGGCCGCCCCCGCCGCTCCGGCGCGAGGCGCACGATGGAGAAGTCCGAGGTGCCGCCGCCGATGTCGGCGACGAGGGCGATCTCCTCCGCGCGGACCTGGCGCTCGTAGTCGAGTGCCGCGGCGATTGGCTCGTACTGGAACGAGACCTCCCGGAAGCCGACGTCGCGGGCGATGTCGCGCAGCGTGTCCTCCGCGCGGCGATCCGCCTCCGGGTCGCCGTCGACGAAGTGGACCGGGCGGCCGTGGACCACCGTGTCGAGGCTCTGGCCGCTGGCGGCCTCCGCCCGCGCCTTCACGGCGGTGAGGTAGCGGGCGATGACGTCGCGCAGGCGCAACCGCTGGCGGCCGACCGGGGTCGCCTCATCCATGAGCGGCGTGCCGAGCACGGATTTCAGCCCGCGCATCAGCCGGCCGGACCGGCCCTCGACATAGGCCGCCGTGGCGGCCCGGCCGATGATCGGCTCCCGTCCGAGCTCGAAGAAGATCGCGCTCGGGATTGTCCGGTGCGCGCCCTCCAAGGGCAGCAGCGTCGGGCCGTCCGGGCCAAGATGCCCGAGCGTGGTGTTCGACGTGCCGAAATCGAGGCCGCAGGCCGCCATCGTGTTGTGGATCCGGGACTGGAGAGAAGGGCCGTGGGCCTACAGGGCCGCCATGTCGGGGTCCAGGGCGGAAGAGCGGAGCCTGGGGCTCCCGCAAGGGGGTTGACGGCCC
Organism: Methylobacterium oryzae; assembly: GCF_021398735.1. Taxonomy (NCBI): domain Bacteria; kingdom Pseudomonadati; phylum Pseudomonadota; class Alphaproteobacteria; order Hyphomicrobiales; family Methylobacteriaceae; genus Methylobacterium; species Methylobacterium oryzae. Next base: position 1,433,227 of record NZ_CP090349.1, on the reverse strand, counting down.
GATCGCGCACCGGCGGCGGAGCCACGCCGCGGACCGACGCCCGCATGCGGCCCACACGCGGCCCACATGCGGGAAGCGTGGACAGTGCCGCGGCGGCACACCCGGACCCGCCGGGCCGTGCTATGAGGCCCCATGCGTTCCGACATCGATCTCGGCCTGACCGGCGAGCGCCCCGCGCTCCTCGACCTCACCGAACTGCTCGCCACGCGGCTCCTGGTTCAGGGCAATTCCGGGTCCGGCAAATCGCACCTGCTGCGGCGGCTGCTCGAGCAGAGCGCCGGCCTCGTGCAGCAGGCGATCATCGATCCGGAGGGCGACTTCGCCAGCCTCGCCGACCGCTACGGCCACGTCGTGGTGGAGGCCGACGGCGACGACGTCGCCCTGCAGCGGATCGCCGCCCGGGTGCGGACCCACCGGGTCTCGGTGGTGCTGTCGCTGGAGAATCTCGACGCCGACGGCCAGATGCGGGCCGCCGCCGCCTTCCTGGGCGGCCTGTTCGACGCCGACCGCGACCATTGGTACCCGATGCTGGTGGCCGTGGACGAGGCGCAGCTCTTCGCGCCCGCGGCCGCCGGCGAGGTCTCAGACGAGGCCAGGCGCCTGTCGCTCGGCGCGATGACCAACCTCATGTGCCGCGGCCGCAAGCGCGGGCTCGCCGGCATCATCGCCACGCAGCGCCTCGCCAAGCTCGCCAAGAACGTCGCGGCCGAGGCCTCGAACTTCCTGATGGGCCGGACCTTCCTCGACATCGACATGGCACGCGCCGCCGACCTCCTCGGGCTGGAGCGCCGGCAGGCCGAGACGTTCCGTGACCTACCGCGCGGGCATTTCGTGGCCCTGGGACCGGCCCTGTCCCGGCGCCCGCTCACCATCGCGGTCGGGCCGACCCAGACCGTGAGCCGGAGTTCCTCGCCGGTCCTCGTGCCGCTGCCCGACGCCCTGGAGGATGCCCGCGCGCTGATCCTCACAGCGAGCCCCGCCGAGACCGTCGCGCCGCTGGCGCCGCGGCCGAAGCCGCGCCCCGCGCCGGCGCCAGACGTGCTCGTCCAGCTCGCCAATTACCGTCCGCCGGCTCCGGCGGAGGAGCCGGAGGAGGAACCCATGGACCCGGAGGCCCGCGAGGCGGCGCTCGCCGAGGTGCTGGCCTCCGTGCTGGCGGATGCCGACGCCGCCGCCTGCACTCCCGCCACGCTCTACCAGGACTTCACGGTCCGCTGCCGGATCCGGCGCCTGCGCGGCGACACGATGGGTCTGCCCGAGTTCAAGCGGCGCCTCGCGGTCGCGCGGGCCGAGGCCGGCGGCGCGGTCGCGGACAATTCCGGCTGGGAGCAGGCCCAGGCGATCGCGGCCGGCCTGCCGGACGACCTCGCCGGCCTGTTCCTCGTGGTCGCGCGGGCCGCCATCGAGGGCGCCCCCTGCCCCACCGACACCGTGCTGGCCGAGGCCTACGGCACCAGCTCGGGCGGCCGGGCGCGGCGGATGCTGGCCTATCTCGAGGAGCGCGGCGCCATCGTCACCCGCAAGGACCTGCGCGGCGCACCGATCATCGCGGTGCCGGATCTCGGCGTCGAGACCGGACCGGGCGAGCCGCAGATGCTGCCGACGGGCCCGAAGCGGCGGGCGGGGTAGCGGGATCGGGCGCTCGCCGGGCGCGGTACCGGGATGCGCCCAGGGTCAGGGGCGGAAGCCCGGTCAGACGCGCCGGGCCATCTCCAACTTGGCGAGTTCCACCGCGGCGCGCAGTTCGATCTCGGCCATCAGGCCGTCGAGCCGGGGATCCCCCGAGAGGCCGGCACGCTCGTTCAGGCGGCCGGCGATGGCGCGCAGATCCTGCGGCGCGACGCGGCCGCCGAGCAGTGCCGCCTTCAGCCGGTCGAGGCCGTCGAGGAGGTCCTGGCCGCGCTGGGCGGAGCGCCGCCGCCGCTCCTGGGGCGTGTCGGCCTCGGCCTGGAGAAGCAGGACCGCGTCGAGCCCGGCGAGCGTCGCGGCGGCGGCCGGCGCGCCGGCAGACGTCGTCGACGACGGGGCCGCGCCGAGGCTGAAGGCTGCGCCGCCCTCGGGCTTCCGGGCGGACGCGACACCGCCGGCGCTCTGGATCGGCTGGCGAGTCTCGACACGCATGATCCGGTTCGCGTTGCTCCAAGCGCCCCCGCGCAGAACCGGAAATTCGGCCGCCAGGGTTAAGCGCGGGTAAACAAGCCGGCAGAAGCTGCCGGGTCGGCAGGTTCGGTGCCGGCACCGCGAGGCGCGAGGCCAGACCTGGCCCGGAAAAACTTTGTTTTCTTCAATGGCTTGCACAGATCTGGCGGCTGGCACGACCCTGGCAGGATGGGGGCAGGTCCGTCACGGTCGAAACACGGCATGCGCCCGCGTCACGCGTTCAGTCCTCTCCGGTCTCTCTCGGTCGCCCTCGCGGGCGCCCTGCTTCTCGCCGCGCTGTCCGTGCCGGCGCTCGCCCTGTCGCGCGTCAAGGATCTCGCCTCCATCGAGGGCGTTCGCCAGAACCAGCTCGTCGGCTACGGCATCGTGGTCGGCCTCAACGGAACCGGCGACACGCTGAACAACATCCCGTTCACCAAGCAGTCGCTTCAGGCCATGCTGGAGCGCCTCGGCGTCAACACCCGCGGCGCCACGATGCGCACGCAGAACCTCGCCGCCGTGATGGTGACCGCGAGCCTGCCGCCCTTCGCCGCGCAGGGCACCCGGATCGACGTGACGGTCTCGTCGCTGGGCGACGCCAAGTCCCTCCAGGGCGGCACCCTGCTGGTGACGCCGCTGCTCGGCGCCGACGGCGAGGTCTACGCCCTGGCGCAGGGCTCGGTGGCGATCGCCGGCTTCGCCGCCGAGGGCGATGCCGCGAAGATCACCCGGGGCGTGCCGACCAACGGCCGGATTTCCAACGGCGCCAATATCGAGCGCGAGATCGCCTTCAAGCTGAACGACGCCCGCTCGCTGCGTCTGTCGCTGCGCAACCCGGATTTCACCACCTCGAAGCGGATCGCCGCGGCGATCAACGACTTCATGGGCGCCGACACCGCCGAGCCCACCGACCCGGCCACCGTCACGATCCAGATCCCGTCCCGCTACAACGGCAACATGATCCGCCTCATCACCGAGGTGGAGCAGCTGAAGGTCGAGCCTGACCAGACCGCCCGGGTCGTGGTCGACGAGCGTTCCGGCATCATCGTCATGGGCCGGGACGTGCGCGTGTCGACGGTGGCCATCGC